>DATIWX010000131.1:0-12764 GCA_035519135.1 Burkholderiales bacterium
ATCCGCACCATCCCGCAGACGCGCACGCCGATGGCGGAGCAGCCCGCGCGCGAGCGGGCGAGGAATTTCACCGAAGTCGCCTGCGGCTATCGGCCGGAGGACGCGCTGCGCGAGTCGGAGCGCTGTCTCCTCTGCCCGGACGAGCCGTGCGTGCGGGGCTGCCCGGTCGGCATCGACATCCCCGGCTTCATCGGCAAGATCGGCGAGCAGGACTTCCGCGGTGCTTACGACATCCTCACCGACACGAACCTCCTGCCGGCGATCTGCGGCCGCGTCTGCCCGCAGGAGACGCAGTGCGAGGGAGCGTGCACCGTGGGCGAATCGCTCGAGCCGGTAGCGATCGGGCGGCTCGAGCGCTGGGTCGGGGACATGGCGATCGCCGAGGGGTGGGCGAACGTTCCGCCGATCGAGCCGAATGGCCTCCGCGTCGGCATCGTCGGCTCGGGCCCGGCCGGCATGGCGTGCGCGGCCGACATGGCGAAGGCGGGCTGCAGCGTCACGGTGTTCGAGGCGTTCCACCAGCCGGGCGGGGTGCTGCGCTACGGGATTCCCGACTTCCGCCTGCCGAACGAGGTGATCGACGCCGAGATCGAGAAGCTCACCCGGCTCGGGATCAAGTTCCGCTGCAACACGCTCGTCGGGCGGCTCTTCACCATCGAGCAGATGATCGGGGAGATGGGCTTCGACGCCGTGTTCCTCGGCGTCGGCGCCGGTTATCCGAGCTTCATGGGAATCCCGGGGGAATCGCTCAACGGCGTCCTCTCCGCGAACGAGCTGCTCACGCGCTGCAACCTGATGCGCGCGCGCGAGTTCCCCGACTTCGACACACCGATCGACCTAGGGCGACGCGTCGCGGTGATCGGTGCAGGCAACACCGCGATGGACGCGATGCGGGTGGCGCTGCGTCTGGGGGCGGAGAAGGTCTACTGCGTGTACCGCCGCACCAGGGCCGAGGCGCCCGCGCGCACGGAGGAGCTCCATCACGCCGAGGAGGAGGGGATCGAGTTCCACTGGCTCACCAGCCCGGTCGAGATCCTCGACGACGGCAGCAAACGCGTGCGTGGCATGCGCTGCCAGAGAATGGCGCTCGGCGAGCCGGACGCTTCCGGGCGCCGGCGGCCGGTGCCCGTGCCCGGAAGCGAGTTCGAGTTCGCGTGCGACGTCGTGGTGTTCGCCATCGGCACCAACGCGAATCCGATCCTCGGGCAGACCTCGAAGCTGCGATTGAACGAGCGCGGTTACATCGCGGTCGACGCGAACCTCGCCACCTCGATCGACGGGGTGTTCGCCGGCGGCGACATCGTCACCGGCGCGGCAACGGTGATCGAGGCGATGGGCGCCGGGCGCAGCGCCGCGCGCAGCATGAAGGCCTACCTCGGGTTGCGCGACACCGACGTCGTTTACGCTCCCCCCGCCCCCGGCGCGAGCCTCCTCTTCGGCTTCGCACCCGGCGAGCGCAACTACGCCCGCGTGCGCGCGGCATAGCGAGCCCCTCATGCACCAGGCCCTGCAGGAGAAACCCGCCGTCCGGCCCCGGACGGTCCGCACGCTCGCCGAGCACATCGTCGAGGTCATCAGCGACTCGGGTGAGGGCGCGCAGCGCTGCGGCCAGTCGCTCGGCGCGATCGCGGCGCGGTCGGGCAACGGCGTGTGGACGGTGGAGATCATTCCCGCCGAGATCCAGCCGCCCGCGCGCAGCGTCGCCGGCGCGAGCGGCAACCGCGTGCGCCTCGGCTCGACACGCGTGACCAACGGTGGCGACGAGGCCGACCTCGTCGTGGCGTTCAACGAGCAGGTGCTGCTCGGCCGGGTGCGTGCCGGCGAGCTGAAGCGCGGCTGCACGATCCTGCTCGAGAGCATGTGGCGCGAGGACCGCGATCCGAAGATCGTGCGCTCCTACACCGAGGCCCGCGACCGGCTCGTCGCCGACGGCTACCGAGTCATCGAGATCCCGATGGAGCGCGAGTGCCGGAAGCTCGTGTCCGATGCGCGCCGCGGCAAGAACATGTTCGTGCTCGGCATGCTGTGCAACCTGTACAGCCTCGACCTCCAGCTCGCGCGCGAGCAGATCGCGAGCATCTTCGGCAAGAAGGAGGCGAAGGTCATCGAGACCAACGTGAAGCTCATGGAGGCGGGCGCGGCCTGGGCCGCGGAGAACCTCGACTTCGGCTTCCGGATCCCGGCCACGCGGGCGAAGGAGGCGCAGATCGTTGTCAACGGCAACACCGCGATCGCGCTCGGGGTGCTCGCCTCCGGCATGGAGATCTGCGCCATGTACCCGATCACGCCGGCGACCTCCGCGTCGCACTATCTCTCCGACGTGTTCGAGAAGGTCGGCGGCATGGTCCACCAGGCCGAGGACGAGATCGCCGCCTGCGCCTTCGCCCTCGGCGCGTCCTACGCGGGCAAGTGCGCGGTGACGATCACCTCCGGGCCCGGCTACTCGCTCAAGCAGGAGGGGATCGGCCTCGCCGTAATGGCGGAGATCCCGCTGGTGGTGGTGAACGTCCAGCGCGGCGGCCCGAGCACCGGCCTGCCGACCAAGGCCGAGCAGGGCGACCTGATGAGCGCCATGTTCGGCAGCCACGGCGACGCACCCAAGGTGGTGCTCGCGGCGAGCGGGATCGAGGACTGTTTCTACTCGATGATCACGGCGCGCAAGATCGCCGAGACCTTCAACATGGTGGTAGTGGTGCTCTCCGACGCGAGTCTCGCGACTGCGCAGCAGCCGTTCCCGCGGCCGCGCTTCAGCGAAGACTGGCTGGCGCCGCCGGTCGACCAGAGCGCGGTGCCCGCGGGCGCACGGCCGTACGACTGGGACGCGACGACCGGCCTCTTCCGCCGCTTCATCCCCGGCCAGCCGGGCGGCATGCACGCGCTGACCGGCCTCGCGCACGACCGCGACAGCCACGTCGCCTACGACCCGGAGATCAACGAGGAGGGCATCCGTCGGCGCAGCCTCAAGCTCGCGGCGCTGCAGAAGACGCTCAAGTGCCCGCCGGTGTTCGGCGATGAGGACGGTGACCTGCTCGCGGTCGGCTGGGGCAGCACGAAAGGCGCGGTCGAGGAAGCGGTCGCGCGCCTGCGCGCCGACGGGCACCGGGTCTCAGCGCTGCACCTGCAGTTCGTGCAGCCGATGCCGTCGGGGATCGGCGAGATCCTGCGGCGCTTCCGCAAGGTGATGACGATCGAGGCGAACTGGGGGGACCGGCCGGAGGACCCGATCATCGACGCCGACAACCGGCGCTACTCGGCACTCGCAATGCTGCTCCGCTCGCGCTACCTGGTGGACGTCGATTGCTGGAGCGAGGTGCGCGGCCGGCCGATCAAGCCGGGCAGCGTGTGCGCGGCGTTGCGCGCGAAGCTCGCGGAGAGATGAGGTGGCGAGATGACGATGTCGGCGACCCAGTGCCTGATGCGCATGTACGAGGAGCGCCACAGCCTCGAGGACTACCAGAGCGGCGTCCCGCGCTGGTGCAACGGCTGCGGCGACAACGCGATCCTCGCCTCGGTACAGCGGCTCTGCCGCGACAACGATCTCGCACCCGAGAAGACGGTGTTCGTCTCCGGCATCGGCTGCTCCAGCCGGTTCCCGCATTACATGAAGACGTACGGCTTCCACGGCATCCACGGGCGCGCGCTGCCGATTGCCGAGGGCGTGAAGATGGCGCGCCCGGACCTTCACGTGTTCGTCAACACCGGCGACGGCGACTGCTGCAGCATCGGCGCGGCGCACTGGGTGCACGCGGTGCGCTACAACATGAACCTCACCATGCTGCTGCACGACAACCACGTCTACGGCCTGACGAAGAAGCAGGCCTCGCCCACCTCGCCGATCGGCATGAAGAGCAACACCACGCCGCGCGGGACCTATCTGGAGCCGCTCAACCCGCTCACCGTCACCCTCGGCGTGCAGAACGTGTCCTTCGTCGCGCAGGCGGTGGACTGGATCCCCGAGGTCCTGTACGACATCATCAGCGCGGCCTACCGCCACAAGGGCTTCTCCTTCGTGCGCATCATCCAGCGCTGCCCGGAGTTCCTGCCCAAGATGTTCGACCCGTGGCTCCACGACGCGAGCCGCACGCTGCTCCTGCACCACGAGCGCGGCCTCGCGATCGGCGCGGCGACCGCCAAGGTCTACAGGAACCGGCGCGAGCACGATCCATCGAACATCCATGCCGCGCGCGAGGTCGCCTCGCTCGAGGATCCGATTCCGGTCGGGATCCTCTACCGGAACCCCGACGTGCCGTGCTACGAGGACGTGCGCCACGCCGGGCAGCTGCACACGCCGGCGCAGGTGCGTGCCGGGCTCGAGGCCGAGCTCGACAAGTACACCGTGTGGCCGGACGAGGAGGCGCGCGCCGAGCCCGCGTGACCGCTCCGATGGACATCGCGCCGCACCTGCAGCAGCACGCCGTCTTCTATTTCACCGGGCAGCGCTCCGGCGCCGGCCTTGACGCGATCGAGGCGCTCGGCCTGCGCCCGGCGCTGTTCGCGCGCTTTCACGATCTGACGCGGCTGCGCTACGACTTTCCGCTGGTGCTCGTGGCGGGCGAGGCGGACGGGGAGCTCGTGCGCGCGCTGTCCGGCGTCGTCGATGCGCTGCTGCAGGAGATCGCGCCCGCGGGCATCGCCGGAGAGCGGCTGCGCAGAAACGTCCTGCGGCTCGAGCGTGAGATCCGCGTGCTGCTACGCGACGGCGCGAGCGGCACGCTGAGCTCGCTATGGGCCGAAGCGGCGGCGCGGCTCGTCGCCCGAGGCGGCGAGCCGGTCGACAGCGATCTCGCCAGAGCGCGAGCGGCGCTGCGCGTGGACGGCGACATCCTCGACTGCGACGGGGCGATGCCCGCGCGGCTGGTCACGCATACCTGGCGCGCAGTGCAGGAGGCAAAGGCGCGGCGGGTGCGCGGAGAGATCGAGGCCTTGGTCGTCCGGCTGTCCGACCTCGTGAAAGCCGATTACCTGCGCTCGGAGGCCGGGCGCCATGCCGAGACGCTCGCGGCGGGAGTCGGTTCGCCGCACAGCAGCCTGTTCGACTTCGATGCGATGTCGCGCCTGCTCGCCAAGCCATCGGGCCCGAGCGCGCTGCCGGAGGGGCGGCGGCGCCGGATCGAGGCTGCCCTCGCGGTGCTGCGCGGACAGCGCTTTTTCGCGACCGACGGCGGCCACTGCTTCCGGTTCGACAGCACCGGGGCCGCGATCGCGGCGTTCGGCGAGCGGCTGCCGGAGATGGCGGCGCTCGTGCGGGCGATGGCGATCGCCGAGCTCGAGTTGCAGGGCCGGTACGACGAAGCGAAGCACGATCCGGTGTTCGCCGCGTACGGGCCGGGCTCGATGCGTACCGAAGACCGTGCGCTCTTTCCCGACTTCCTGGTGTGCGAGGCCGGCGGGCCCGCCGGCGCAGCGCCCGCCCGCCTGATGGACGCGCTGTCGAGTGGGGTGCCGCTGAAGGTTCTCGTCGAGACGAGCGAACTCCTCGACGAATCGGCCTCCGCCGACGGCCACTTCGGCGTGGGCGCCCGGCTCGCCGGCTCGGCGATGGGGCTCGACGACGTGTTCGTGCTGCAATCGGCCGCCTCGAACCTCTATCGGGTGCGCGGGAAGCTGCGCGCGGCGATGGAAGCGCCCGGCGCGGCGCTCCTGAGCGTGTACTCGCCCGCCGGCACCCGCGCGGGCGGCCCCGCGCCCTACCTCGTCGCGGCGGCGGCGATGGAGTCACGTGCGTTCCCGGCGTTCTGCTACGACCCCGGCGCCGGCGCGGACTGGGCGACGCGCTTCTCGCTCGAGGGTAATCCGCAGCCGGACCGGGCCTGGCCGCTGCACGAGCTCACCTATGCCGACACCGCGATGCAGCGCGTCGCCGAGGCGCTGCCGTTCACGCTCGCGGACTTCGCCGCCTGCGAGCCGCATTGCGCGCGGCACTTCGCGCGCGCCCGCCGCGAGAGCTGGAACGCCAGCATGGTGCCGGTCGGCGACTGGCTCGCCCGCGCCTCGAACGGGGTGCCGGAGACGGTGCCCTGCGTCTACGCGATCGACGGGGACGGCCGCCTGGAGAAGCTGATCATCGACGAGAAGCTGGTCCACGCGGCACGGCGCTGCGCCGACGCGTGGCGGCGTCTGCAGGAGCTCGGTGCGTTCGCCCGCGAGCGCGCGCCGGCGCCGGCGGCCGCCGCTGTCGCGAGCGAGGCTCCGGCGGAGCAGGGCAAGAAGCGGGCGCCCGCGGCGGCGGCCGACGAGCCCCCGCAGGAGGCTCGCGAGCCCGGCGAGCCCTACATCGAGACGCCGCGCTGCTCGAGCTGCAACGAGTGCATCAACCTCAACAACGTCATGTTCGCGTACAACGAGAACCAGCAGGCCTATATCGCGAACCCCGACGGTGGCAGCTACCGCGAGCTGGTCGAGGCCGCCGAGAGCTGCCAGGTGGCCGTTATTCACCCCGGCAAGCCGCGCAACCCAAAAGAGGACGGTCTCGAGGCACTGGTGAAGCGGGCCGCGGCGTTCCAGTAGGAAGCGGCCGCTATCCGCACCCAGTCGCCGCCCTCGTCGTTGGCCTGCTGAGGAGAGCCGAGACATCGACGATAGTTTCAGGGGAGTTCTTCAACGGAATAGGTCGCATCCAGCCGTTGAGCGAACTAGAGCGCTCGAGGAGCGTACAACTCGCAGTCGTGACCCATTTGTGACCAACTGAGTCCCCGCCGGCAAGTCAGGAGGGCCTATTTGGGGGTGCTTTCTTCAAGGATGATCTTAGGTTGCCTGCGGCGCGACCAAGCGAATCCGGCAAGGGCGATCCCGAGAAGTGCAAGGGAACCGGGTTCGGGTACGACCGCTGCCGCTGTCTCTGCGAACAGGGCGGCAGTGTGCGAGGTGGGGTGAATGCCATCCCAGAAGACGTACTGATTCGGATCGGCGCAAGTGAGACTCGGCGCGACGGCCGGCGGCGTAGAAAAGTTGGAATCATCGCCGGTGTAGCAGCGGTTGGTGGTGTTGGTGAAGCCGAGGGCCGCGGCGTCGGCGATGACGCTGTTGAGGAACGCGTACGTGTCGATCGCGTAGAAGTTGGCATCGGGATGAAGCGTGTCCAGAGACCCGAGCTCTGCTGCCAGCGTGCTGTTGAACAGCATCGTCAACGACTGCGCGACGAACGACGCGGTGGCGTTTCCGAGACCGTTGATCGCCGGGGTGAGCGCGAGATTGGGCAGGTTGGGGACCATGAAGTCGCGCGCGCCCTCAGCGTAAAGGGCTTCGAGCGCGGTCTGGATATCGTTGGCGGACGCTATCGTCGCCGATTGGGCCGCGGCGAAGCTGCCGCCGGTTAGGACGCTCTGAATTGCGTCGCGCGTGTTGTTCGCGCCGCCGAACACGACATACAGCGCAAGCGGATCTGCCGATCCCGGCAAACTAGTGAAGGTCGCGACTTGGCCGAGGACCGACGCGAAGGCGCCCAACGCATGGCTATTGGTGCGTGCCCCGCCCCACGCGTAGTCGGTCCCGCCGAGCACCGAAGGCGTGACGCTCAATCCGAGATCGCCCGCCAGGTAATCCACGTAATTCAATGCGTTCGTGAACCGGCCAAGCGTATAGGCAGTCGTTGGCCCTGGGATCTTGTTCGGTATGGCGGCATTGGGAGTGACTGCGGCGAAATTACCGTCGTCCGAAAGGCTGTCGCCGAATACGTACAGGCCCGTGTAGCTCGCGGCGAATGAAGGGGCAGAACCTAGCACCGTGCATGCAACTGCGCTGGCGCAAACCAGTCTCTTGAGCAACATGGCGGCACCGTCCTTTGTTTGACCGATGACCATTTGTCGTGGGCAAGATAAGAGCGGAGTTCCTACGCGGGGGCCGTCCGTTTGGCGACCGCGACACAGTGCAGGTCGCTGCGACGAGTGAGGTCGATATGCGAGGCCGTCGTGGTTCCCCGCAAGTCGCTGAAAGAGACTTGCACGCGCAGCGGGTTGGCGAAGGTGTCCAGGGTCACCACCGCGAACCCCATAGCCCGCGAGTCATTCGGCGGAGACTTGTTCGGCCTGCTGAGGGCGGCCTCGTACGAGATGATGTTCGCGTGACTGGCGGAGCCGAGAAGCAGCATCGTCAGAGCGGGCACGACGAACGCGGCGAAGCGAGTCACGGCAGCATCTCCTGCGAAGCTAGCGCTGCGTACTGGGCAAACCAGCGCTGCAAGAGAAACCCGTGCCCGGGGCCACAAAGATTACGTATTCAAGTCCTTCAGACTTAGGCAGCTTCGGAGATCGACGCGGATGTAAGATCCGCCGACAGTTCCGAGGTCGAGGCGGTGCCCAAGCGAACTCCTAGTCTCCCGCTCCCGAGTTCTCATCCGCAAGGGCTGGGGGCGCGCATCGCCCACAAGGGGAGGGGCGCTCGTGGCCGGTCCTTGCGCATTACCAATATCACCAAAATGATCACCGCGAGATCAGCGTCTTGGAAAGGCACGTTTCGCACCCAATCCGATACCCCTGCGATGCAGCTAGTGTCCATCCAGAAATCGATCTCTTGCTCTGACCGCGCTCACACCTGATCGTACGAGTGCGCGATATGACCGTTCCTGTCGCAAGAAGTAACCGTCAAAGGCCCAGAACGTCAGTGCCGGAAAGTACGCCAGCAGGACGAACATCGGCTTCGCGTCCTTCTACCGCGAGGCGGAACAGCGCCGAAACCAACACCACCCTCCACCCTTCACCCTTTAGGAAGGAAGGAGTTTCGTGGACAGCCGGTTCACGACACCTTCGATCATTTCCAGGTGCCTGCGCTTGTTATCCATCCGATGACCCCACGCGATTCAGCCGTTGCGTTGCTTGATCTTGCGTGGGTTAACGATCTGTACCTTGAGCAGCGCAGCATTCAGCCGAGCGGTGTAGACCCAGTTACGCAGGTTGTCCACGGTCAAGTTATCCCAATGTCCCCACAACGCAAACCCTGATTGGATGTTCTGAGCCAAGCGGGTTGGGACCATGACGTGGCCGTGGTAATTGAGGGGCGCCGTAGGAAGTTGCACGCCGATAAGCCCGTGTTCGGAGTCCAGCGTGGCCTTGATCTCCCAGTCGACGAACTTGCGCTGGTATGTCTGGGCGCCGCAGAGAACGATGCTGCAGCTCGTGCCCTTGATGTCGTTATTCGCGACTGTCCATCGGAGGTAGTCGATGTCGTCGCTATTGCACTGGCGATCGAGGCTTCTGTCTTCGATCGCCTCGTACTGATCGTGGAAGACCTGAGAGAAGCCGTTGTAGTACCTCCGATCGTTGGCGTGGTGGTAGCTGACAAAGATGCGAGGACGCACCGTCGGCAGCGTGCTTGCTAGCGGTGGAGGGAGCCCGAACAGACCCATCATGTGACGCGCATGTTACCTCGTCAGCGGCGGTGCCCAGCAGGGCATCGTTGCCTTTGCGGGGGCGCGGGCAACCGGGCGAAACGCGTGCTGATGGGGTCTGCGGCGCCCGTGCGGTCGCTGACGCCGTCGGCCGCGGTCTGAGTGGCGAGGACGGTGTTGTGGAGCGCCGATGCACGCCGGCGGCAAGTCCCGGGCTCTGAGCGGGCTGTACACGGTCATCGCAAGTGCCCGGCTCGACTTTAGAACTGGCGCAGAACAGGGGGAACCTGAGCGGCGGCCCTTCCGCTGCCGTGCATATCAAACGTTTGCAGATCCGCTCGTGGGTTCCGGTAATTCTGACCCAGGGTTTCCGGATATTCTGACCACCCGATCGGAGCGTGCATCGGTGGCTATTGGCTCGTCAAGGCCGAGGTGCTTGGTGCGCATCGACGGGCCGTCCAGGCGAAGCAGACGCCCACGCTCGAGCACCCGATCGACGATCGCCTGCGCCAGATCCTCGTCGTGCAGTAATGGGAATAGAGATGGGGCACGTGCTGCTCCGCGAGCACCGCCGCAAGAGCTCGAGCCGCACGAGGTTGCGGGAGGCGCTACACGATCTCGAAAGCCTCGATGCCCAAAGAGCGGACGTTCGCCGGAGGCGAAGACGGACAGGGAAGCTGGTTGCTCGCGGGCCCGATTCCTGAATCGCAGAGGAAAAAGTGGTCAAGCCTGAGTCCGGCCTCTCTATTTGGCCGCGACCGCCATTGGCACCTTGTGGCTGCAGGACATCAGCTGACCAAGCAAAGAGTAGACTTCTAGACAATGGGCAAGGGGCCCGGATCGCGCGAAGAGCAAGTACTGCTGGATAGCCAATGGAACTTATCTGGACGATTTTGATTGGGTTCGTGGCGGGCGTAGTGGCCAAGCTCCTGCGACCTGGCACCGGGCCGAGTGGCTTCTTTCTCACCGCCGCTTTGGGAATCGGCGGCGCGATCGTGGCGACCTTCCTGGGCCGCGCGCTCGGCCTTTACCATGCCGGGGAGGGCGCGGGCTTCATCGGGGCCACGATCGGGGCCGTGATTTTGCTCGTCCTCTACCATTTCATCGCGAAGAAGCCACCTCCGTGATCCCGGGGGGGCTTGAGATGGACCGCATCGCAACCGACCACTGCGTCGGTGCGCAAGCAGGGCGCCGCGCGCGTCCTTTTTAGCTATTTTTAGGGAGCACCATGCCATGGGGTTACTCGACGGACTTCTGCAGCAGTATCTCTCCGCTTCCCCCGGACAAGCGGCCCCAGCTGCTGAGGATCATTTCCACGAGGTGTCGAAGGCCCTGCCGGCCGATGTGATCGGCAAGGGGGTGGCGGAAGCCCTTCGCTCAGACCATACGCCACCCATCGGACAGATGATCGGGCAACTGTTTGGCCAGTCCACCCCGCAGCAGCAAGCCGGGATGCTAAACCAAGTGCTCGCCGCGCTCGGGCCAACCGCCCTTGCCGCGCTTGGGGGAGGTGCGCTCGGGGGCCTCGTCAGTCCGAATGCGGCTGCCGGCGGCCAGATCACGCCGCAGCAGGCCTCCCAGCTCACGCCCGAGCAGGTCGAACGCATCACGGCAGAGGCCGCGAAGCGCAACCCCAGCCTCGTCGATTCACTGGGCCGGTTCTATGCCGAGCACCCGGGCCTGGTGAAGACCTTGGGTAGCGCAGCGCTGACGATCGTGCTCGCCAAGGTTGCGAATCACATGAAAGCATGATGACGCCCGCGCGGATGCCTGGGCGAGATCAAGGGACTGTAGCGCGCCGAGCGCGAACGAACGCCCCTTACACTTATTCCGATTGACTTGAGGAGAATCGAATGAAGTCGATGCTGGTTGCAACCACGCTCTGCGCGGGACTCGTGTTGGCCACGGCAACACAAGCCCAGGCGCCCGCCGGGTCAACCGGGGCGTGCAAGGACGGCACCTACACCGATTCGGCGAAGAAGAGCGGCGCCTGCGCGGGGCATGGCGGCGTGAAGGAGTGGTACGGCGCTGCGAAGTCAGGCCAGGCCCCGGCGAAGACGAACCAAGCCACGGCGCCGGTGCCCGCCGGTC
Source organism: Burkholderiales bacterium (assembly GCA_035519135.1). Taxonomy (GTDB): domain Bacteria; phylum Pseudomonadota; class Gammaproteobacteria; order Burkholderiales; family SG8-39; genus VBDM01. The sequence continues at coordinate 11,414 of DATIWX010000131.1, forward strand.
CTGCGCCAGCCGGCTCGACGGGGACGTGCAAGGACGGCACCTACACCGATTCGGCGAAGAAGAAGGGCGCGTGCGCAGGGCATGGCGGCGTGAAGGAGTGGTACTCGACCGGCGCGTCCAAGTCCACGGGTTCGACGCCGGCAACTTCGCAGGCGCCTGCCGCGATACCGGCCGCGGCCGCCCCCGCTGCGGCGGCCTCTTCCGCGCCTGCGAAGCCGGCCTCCAGTCCCGCACCGACGCCGACCCAAGCGGTCGCAGGAGGTGGTCCGGGTAAGGTCTGGGTGAACACCGAGTCCAAGGTCTATCACTGCCCGGGCGATCGCTACTACGGCAAGACCAAGCAGGGCGAATACATGTCGGAATCCGAAGCCAAGGCGATGGGCGGACGCGCCTCGAACGGCAGGTCCTGCAGTTAGCGCTGCACCGCTCGAGGCCAAATCGTTCCGAACCTCGCTGGCACGGGGGCGACCTACTTCAGGTTTCTCGTCGGCACGCTTTACCAGAAGCGGTTCTGCTCACGTATCGATTTGAGGAACGGTGCCGTCATCCAGTTCGCCGCGTGCGCGCTCGTCTACCTGCCGATCGTCATCCTGCTAGAGCCGGCGCCCGCGCGCTTTACGCCCGAGTTCATCTTCGCGCTCGGCTGGTCGGTGGTCGTGCTTTCCGTCGGCGCGATCAGCCTTTTCTATTGGTTGTTGCGCCATGGCGCTGCAGCAAACGTCGCCCGGCTCTTCTTCCTCGTTCCAGCATCCACCGCCGTGATGGCAGCGCTGATGTTCGGCGAGCCGATCGACGCGATCGCGGTGGCCGGCATGGTGCCGATCGGCGTCGCCGTGGTTTTGGCGCGCGCGCCCGACTGAACGCTACCCCTTCGGCACCCGGGGCTCCGCCACAACGCTGCGCTCTAGCGCGCCCGAGAAACACGCGAAGTGAAAGGCGCAAGTAGACCCTGAGCGAGCGATGGACAAAAACAAACGGCCTACCGAGATTTAGTGGTGCGTAAGACCGGTGCACATCAACCGGCGGATGACAAGTTGGCGGGGTCCCCCGGCCAGTCGCCTCGCTCAAATCGACGAAATCCGAACGAGCGGTCTGGGCACGGCTGAGCGGCGCGCGCCAGACGCTCGCTGCGTTTGCTGGACCCTGAGCGTGCCCTTGCTGGCGCGCAAGGCTCTCCGGGATCCTGCGCCGCCGCTAGTACCCCGGGCCTACGAGTCTCGGGCGTCTACATCAAGCGGTAGAACTTCCCGGCGTTCTCGCAGGTGATCTTGTGCACGACGTCGGCCGGCAGGTGTGCGAACTGCTCCTCGATATACTTCGACGACTCCGGCCACACGCCGTCAGCGTGCGG
>DATIWX010000132.1:0-20607 GCA_035519135.1 Burkholderiales bacterium
GTTGTCGACCTCCTGGATGCCGTAGGTCTCGGTGAATATCGCGCAGCCGCCCAGCGCGAGGGCTAGAATCGAGGCGAGGACGCGAACAGGCGCGGCGCGAGAGTGCTTCATCGACAGGGCTTTATGGTAACCCAGGGAGCGAAAGAATCGGGTGGGCCCGCACGAGCGCCGTCCCCCCGATAGCGATGCGCCCGAAACACCACCACAACGTCTACGTCGTCGAGCTCTCACCCGAAGTCCTGCAGGAAGCGCGCTTTTGCAGGGCCAATCCCGACTACGACGCGACCAAGCCCTGCGTCTATGTCGGCATGACCGGCCTCACGCCCGAGCAGCGCTTCGCCAAGCACAAGCAGGGCGTCAAGGCGAACCGCTACGTCGAGCGTTACGGACTGCGCCTGCTGCCCGGCCTCTATGCCTATGCGAACCCGATGCCTTACGAAGCGGCGCGAGACATGGAGGTGGAGCTGGCGATCGGTTTGCGGGAGGAAGGCTACGGGGTATGGCAGGGCTGAGAAGGTTCATCGCGGCACCGGTAGAATGCGCCCGCAAGGACCGCGTGGAGGGACAGGCATGCTGAAGCTCTGGGGCAGGATTAATTCGATCAACGTGCAGAAGGTGCTGTGGGCGCTGGAGGAACTGAAGGTGCCCTACCAGCGCACCGACGCGGGCCTGCAATACGGCGTGGTCAACGAGCCCTTCTACCGCAAGATGAACCCCAACGGCCGGGTGCCGACGATCGAGGACGACGGCCTGGTGCTGTGGGAGTCGAACGCGATCGTGCGCTACCTGTCGTCCAGATACGGCGCAGGTACGCTCTGGCCCGACGATCCCAGGCAGCGCGCCGATGCGGACCGCTGGATGGATTGGGCGACGAGCACCGTCGCTCCGCCGATCACGCCGGTTTTCTGGGGCCTCATACGCACGCCACCCGAAAAGCGCGATCTCAAGGCGATCGAGGAAGGCGTCGCAAAGCTCGCCCAGGCGTTCCAGGTGCTCGAACAGTCCCTCGAGGGGCGCGACTACGTCGCGGGAAAGACCTTTACCATGGGCGATATCCCGCTCGGCACCTTCGTGTACCGCTGGAACGCGCTCGACGTCGCGCGGCCCAGGCTACCGAGAGTCGAGGCGTACTACCAGCGGCTGCAGCAGCGCCCGGCGTACAAGAAGCACGTCATGCTGCCGCTCAGCTAGCGATCAGCGACGCAAGCCGGGCGTCGCGCTCGGCCTTCTCCAGCTTCGCAAGGTCCCCGACCTCCCGATAGAAGGCGGGCAGATCACCCTTCTTCTGCGCAAGCAGCGCGCGAAACGCGGGAACGAGCTCGCTGTAGCTCGCGATCGACACGAGAAATGCGTTGTTCACGCCGCTGGCGAGCAGCCGGTCGAAGCCTGTGAACCCGCGCCAGGATGCCTTCAGAGCCTCGTACTCGCCCTCCATCTGAGCGAACAGGCGCCGCTTTCCCTCCCGCTTTTCTTCCGTGGAGAGGGGCTGCGCGTAGAAATCCGCGAGCCGCGCGCGGTACTTGAGCACCAGCGCGGCGAACTCGGAACGCCGGCGGCGGGAGTCGGCGTACGCCGCACGCTGCTCGGCCGTTCCCTCGCGCTCGAGCCAGCGGCGCAGGCCCTCCTCTTCCACCGTCGCCGCGAAGGACTCGTTGAATACCGTGTCCCCCTTGACGTACACCACCTGATGGGCGAGCTCGTGAAACAGAATGCGCGCGACCTCGGGCTCCGGGTACTGTATGAAGGTGGAGAGCACCGGATCGGAAAACCAGCCGAGGGTCGAATACGCGCTGACGCCTGAAACGTAGACGTCATCGCCCACCTGCGCCAGCTCGGCCGCATGCTGCTGCGCGGCCTCCTCCGAGTAGAAACCCCGATAGCTGACGCATCCGGCGAAAGGGAAGCACGACTGGACCGGCGCCACCGAGAACTCGGGCGCCGCGAACACGTTCCAGAGCACGTAGGGGCGGTTCAGGTCGGCGTAGCGCCGGTAGCTGTCGTTGTCGGGGAGGGCGAGCTCACGGCTCGCAAACTCCCTGATCGCGAGCACGCGCTCGAGTTTCTGGCGAAGCGGCGCCGGCGTGCCGGCCTCGTGCAGGCGTTCCTCGATAGGCTCGGCGAGCCACATCACCTCCAGGTGGCCGCTTACCGCCTGCGCGTAGTACGCGACCGAGCTGCAGCCCGACACGAGCATCAGCGCACCCAGAGCTGCGAGCCGCCTCATCTCGTGAACGCGCCGCTCTTGAGGAATGCTGCCGTCTGCCGCGCGACCCGCGAGGAGATCAGCAGCATGGTGTGCCCGAGCGGCAAGGCCAGATGGTCGCGCAGCGCGGGAAACCGGGTCTCGTCGAGGCAGACGACGCCGTCGTGCGGCTTGGGCAGGCGCGTCACCACCGCCCCCAAGCCGAGCGCGCGGGTGCCTGCAATCGCACCGATCTCGAACCGGGAATCGACGGATACGTTCACCGGCTCGCGCCACACGGCAAGGCTTTGCCCCATCATCAGCTCGCCGCCGGCGTGCCCGGCCAGGCCTGCGGCAGCGCGGCAGCCGGCGACGGGCGCGCCGAGCAGCACCACGCGCAAGACGCGCGGGTCCGCCGCCCGCTGCAGATAGCGCATCACGATGACCCCCCCCAGGCTGTGGCCCACAAGGTGCACGCGCCTAGCGTCGAGCTTTGCGATGCCGTTTGCCAGGCGAGAGAGATGCGCTTCGAGGGGGTCGCGCACGGTGCGATAGCCGAGCGCGTGCGCGGCAAAGCCCTCGCCGCGCAGGGCGCGGGTGAGATAGGCCATCACCAGGGGATTCATCCAGGCCCCGTGCAGCAGCAGTACCGCTTCCTTGGACTGGACGATCACAGCCGTGAGCTCGCGCCCATCCCCTCTGTCCGCCCTCCGGCGAGCATCACGACGACCGCGAACAGGGGCAGCACCGCGGTGGCGACGAACCCGGCGCCATAGCTCCCGGTCAGGGACACGATACCCCCGAAAAGCGGCGGCCCGATCAGGACTCCGGCAAAGGTGAAGAACTGTGTCCCGCCGGTGAGGAAAGCGACGCGGCCCTCGGGGGCGAGCCGCGCGACCTCGGCGAGGAACACGCCGTTCCAGCCCACGGCCGTCGCACCGTAGAGCGCGCACACGGTGAGCACCGCGGCGGCGGACCAGTCGGCGGTGAACGAGGCTACCGCCAGGCCGCACAAAGCCATCACCAAGCCGAGCGCGGCGAGCACCGCTCGGGGCTTGAAGACGTAGTCCGCAACGGCTCCCCAAAGGACCCGGCCGACCGCCCCGAAGACCTGTGCGGACGAGAACACCAGGCCGGCCGCCAGAAGGGAATAACCGAGCTCGAGCTTGAGATAGGACACGAGGTAGGTGATGAAGCTGATCTGGATTCCAGAGTACACCGCCGAAACGACTCCGAGCTCGCGTATCGGGCGGTTTGCCCACACCTCGGCCACCGGGGCGGCAAACGCCAGAATGTGCAGGCGTTCCGGTCTTCGCGCTGCGTCATAGACGCGGCGGTACGGCGCGACCAGCGCGAGCAAGGCCGAGGCGCCGATCGCCAGGGCCAGGACCGCTGCCTGCCAGCTCATCCACAGCAGCAGGCCGGGAACGAGCACCCCCGCGACGGCGCCGCCGAGCGGGACACCGGTCTGCTTGATCGAGAACACCATCGAGCGAATCCGCGGCGGCGATGCGACGGCGAGGATGGTGGAGCTCGCCGGATTCACCAGGCCATGGGCGGCCCCGAGCAGCGCCCCGCACAGGAGCAGCAGCAGCAGGTGTGCGCCCGCGCCGATCGCCAGGCCGAGGGCGACACCGAGAACGGCGACCTGAAGGATGCGCGCCGGGCCGTAGCGGCCCACGAACGTTCCCCCCGCGAGCCCCGCGAACATCGCGACCATGTAGGAGAACCCTACCCATCGGCCCACCGCGGCGGGCGCCACGCCGAAATCGCCGGCCGCGACAGGGGCGAGCACCGAGGGCACCGCGAGGGCCATCGCGGTCAGCGACTGCACCGCGAGGGTTACCGCGACGGCAGCGACGAGCCGCGCGGTGCCGTGTTCCTCGCGGTCGCTCAAATTCGGGGGCTTCGCCGCCCGCTCATTGCGGGCCGCGCTGGAACTCGTAGCGGAGGGTTACCGCGTGCTTGCCGGTATTGGTCCACACCAGGCAGTGATCCCCCGTCATTCGAGGCGCGAAGTTGCCCGAGGCGCTCCCGGTCGCGTCGCGCTTGAGATCGATGACTTCCCTCTGATCCTGATGCGAGAGCTTGAAGCTCACCGGCCCGTCGGCGCGAAACTTGTAGGCCAGGCGCTGCTTGATGTTGAGCGAGAGGCATTCCTTCTGCGCTTCCGAGGCGACCAGGGTCTTGGTCACCACTCTCCTGTCCTGCGCCGACGCCTCGGCCGACATCGAAATCGCGGCGCCGATCACCACCAGCCGAATCATCATGGTCATGAACGACCTCCAGATCATGCTGCGCACCGGCGGGGATATTACACCGTCATAACGGCAACCCCGCGGGCAGATTTCACGGCACTTCGAAGAGCCCCGCGGCGCCCATGCCTCCGCCGATGCACATCGTCACCACGACATGCCTGGCTCCGCGGCGCTTGCCCTCGATGAGCGCGTGGCCGGTGAGGCGCGCCCCGGAAGCGCCGTAGGGGTGGCCCACCGCGATCGCGCCGCCGTTGACGTTCAGGCGCTCGTCCGGGATGCCCAGGCGGTCGCGGCAATAGATGACCTGCACCGCGAAGGCCTCGTTCAGCTCCCACAGCCCGATGTCCTCGACCTTCAGCCCCGCGCGCTTGAGCAGCTTGGGAACGGCGAAAACCGGTCCGATGCCCATTTCGTCGGGCTCGCAGCCCGCAACGGCGAAGCCGCGAAAAACTCCGATCGGCCTGAGCTTGCGCGAAGCCGCGGTCTTCGCATCCATCACGATGCAGGCCGAGGCGCCATCGGAGAATTGGCTCGCGTTGCCCGCCGCGACGACTCCGCCTTCGATCGCCGGACGGATCTTCGAGACGCCCTCGTAGGTGGTGTCGGGCCGGATGCCTTCGTCGGCCGACGCAGTGACCTCCCTCATCGTGATCCGGGAAGTCTCCTTGTCCGCGGCGCCCATGACGACCTTGATCGGCGCGATCTCGTCGCTGAACTTGCCGGCGGCGAGCGCTGCCGCCGCCTTCTGCTGGCTGCGAGCACCGTACTCGTCCTGGCGCTCGCGCGAGATGTCGTAACGCTTGGCGACGTTCTCGGCAGTCTGCAGCATCGGCCAGTAGATCTCGGGCTTGTTCTGCGCGAGCCAGTCCTCGTGCAGCATGTGCTTGTTCATCTCGTTCTGCGTGCAGGAGATCGACTCGAGGCCACCCGCGGCATAGATGCCGCCCTCCCCGGCGAGGATGCGCTGCGACGCGAGCGCGATCGATTGCAGCCCCGACGAGCAAAAGCGGTTGATCGTGAAGCCCGCTGTCGCCACCGGCAGGCCGGCGCGCAGCGCGATCTGGCGCGCGATGTTCGCGCCGGTAGCGCCCTCGGGGTGGGCGCATCCCATGATCACGTCCTCGACTTCCCCGGGGTCGACGCCCGCGCGGGAGACGGCGTGGCGCACGACGTGCGCGCCCAGGGTCGCTCCGTGAGTCATGTTGAAGGCGCCCCGCCAGGACTTGCAGAGCGGCGTGCGCGCGGTGGAAACGATCACGGCTTCGGTCATGTCGTGCTCCTAGGTGAAACGCCTGCCCTCGCTCGCCAGGCTCGCGAGCAGCGGCGCCGGTTTCCAGAATGCCGGGTCGCCGTGGGGATTGGCCGCGAAGCGTTGCATGGCCGCGACCACGTTGTACAGGCCGACTTCGTCGGCATAGAACATCGGGCCGCCGCGATAGAGGGGAAAGCCGTACCCGGTCAGGTAGACCATGTCGATGTCGGAAGCCCGCGAGGCGATGCCTTCGTGCAGTATCGCCGCCCCCTCGTTGACCAGCGCAAAGATCAGGCGCTGGACGATCTCTTCGCCGTCGATCTTGCGCCGCGTCGCACCGGTCTCCTTGCTGTAGTCGGCGATCATGCGCTCGACCTCGGGGTCGGGGATCGCGTCGCGCCGGCCGGCCTCGTAGCGATACCAGCCGAGCCCGCTCTTCTGGCCGAAGCGCCCCTGCTCGCACAGCCGGTCGGCGATCTTCGAGTACTTCATGCTCGGCTGCTCGCGGTAGCGGCGCTTGCGGATCGCCCAGCCGATGTCGTTGCCCGCGAGGTCGGACATGCGGAACGGCCCCATCGCCATCCCCCATTTCTCCACGGCGCGATCCACCTGCCGTGGCGTCGCCCCCTCTTCGAGGAGGAACAGCGCCTGGCGGAGGTACTGCTCGACCATGCGGTTGCCGATGAAGCCATCGCAGACTCCCGAGACCACCGCCGTCTTCCTGATCTTCTTCGCGAGACTCATCACCGTGGCGAGGACGTCCTTGGCGGTCTTCTCGCCGCGCACGACCTCGAGGAGCTTCATGACGTTGGCGGGACTGAAGAAGTGCGTGCCGACCACGTCCCCGGGGCGCTTCGTGAACGCGGCGATCGCGTTCAGGTCAAGCGTGGAGGTGTTGGACGCGAGGATGGCGCCGGGCTTCACCGTCTGGTCGAGCTTGCGGAACACCCCTTCCTTCACCGGGAGGTCCTCGAACACCGCCTCGATCACCATGTCGGCGTCCTTGAGGTCGTCGTAGGCCTGCGTGGGCCTGAGCAGCGCCATGCGCTCGGCCACCTGCTGCGCCGTGAGCCGGCCTTTCTTGGCACTCGCCTCGTAGATCCCGCGGATCACCGCCTGCCCCTTGTCGAGCGCTTCCTTCTTCGACTCGAGCAGGGTCACGGGAATGCCGGCGCTCAGGAAATTTACCGTGATCCCGCTTCCCATCGTGCCTGCGCCGATGACCGCGACTTTCGCTATCTTGCGCAAGGGGGTGTCCTCGGGCACGTCCGGGATCTTCGCCGCCGCGCGCTCGGCGAAGAAGGCATGGCGCAGCGCCCGCGATTCCGGCGACTGCATCAGCTGCAGGAACAGCTCGCGCTCGAGTCGCACACCCTCGTCGAAAGGCAGGCTGACCGCCGCCGCCACGGCGTCGACGCACTTCAGCGGCGCGGGAAAGTTCTTCGCAACGGCGCCAACGGTGTTGCGCGCGAACTGGAAGAACGCCTCGGCGTTGGGCAGGTCGGGCTTGATGTCTCGCGCGCGCTTCAGGGGTCGGCCTTCCGCGACGACCTTGCCCGCAAACGCGAGCGCGCCCCCGAGAAGGTCTCCGTCGATCATCGCGTCGAAAAGCGCGGTCCCGGCGAGCCTCTCCGAGGGCACGGTCTCGCCCGACACGATCATGTTGAGCGCCGTCTCGGCGCCGACCAGCCTCGGCAGGCGCTGCGTGCCCCCGGCACCGGGCATCAGTCCCAGCTTCACCTCGGGCAGCGCGATCTGCGCATCCTTGACGGCGACGCGGAAGTGGCAGGCCATGGCGAGCTCCAGCCCGCCTCCCATGCAGGCCCCGCCGATCGCGGCGATCACGGGCTTGGTCGCCCCCTCCATGACGCGGACCACGGTGTTGAGGTTGGGCTCAGCGGTGGACTTGGGCGAGCCGAATTCACGGATGTCCGCGCCGCCCGAGAATGCGCGCGGGCTGCCGATCAGCACCAGGGCCTTGACCTTCGCGTCGGCCTCGGCTCGGGCGAGCCCTTCGACGATCTCCCGGCGCAGATCGAGACCCAGGCCGTTCACCGGCGGGTTGCTCATGGTGATCACGGCCGTGTGGCCGTGCAACTCGTAGACTGCGGCGCTCATGCCATCTCTCTGTGACGGGTGACCCGGGGATTATCGCCCGGCCGGGCCCGGAGGGCGAGCCGCACCGGGGGCTACTGCGGAGGAACGAGGATCGGCAGAATGCTGACGATCTGCCAGCCTTCGGGCTTCTTGACCATCACCAGGTTGATGTAGAGACGGTTTCTGGCGGGCTCCGTCCCGGGCTCGCCCGCGCTCAGCTGGGTCGGCGCGTATACCTGGGCGACCCGGCGGCTGACCGAGATGACCCGGAGTTCCTTCTTGTCGACTTCGATCTTCCAGGTGCCCTTGTAGCGCTCTTCAAGTGTCTTGAGCGTCGCCTCCCGGCCCCAGATGGGTTTGCCGCGGCTGATCCAAAGCATGTCCGGCGACTCCGACAGCAGACTGCGCATTCCCTTCAGGTCGTGCGCGTTCTGGGTGGCGATGTACTTGTCGAATACCGCGCGCACCTCTTCCTCCATGGTGGTGGCGCGCGCCAGCGTCGCAACCAAGGCCAGCGCTGTAGCTATCAGAAATCTCTTCAACATTCCCTCCTCGAAATACTCCCAGATGCTCTTTTTTGGTGGGCCCGCCTGGATTCGAACCAGGGACCAAAGGATTATGAGTCCTCTGCTCTAACCGGCTGAGCTACAGGCCCGCGAAGCTGTCCTGCGCCCCGTGTCCCATCGGATCACGAATTGTCCAGGAAGCTCTTCAGCCGCTCGGAGCGCGACGGGTGGCGCAGCTTGCGCAGCGCTTTCGCCTCGATCTGGCGTATGCGCTCCCGCGTGACATCGAACTGCTTTCCGACCTCTTCGAGCGTATGGTCGGTATTCATCTCGATGCCGAAGCGCATGCGCAGCACCTTCGCCTCGCGCGGCGTCAGCGAATCCAGAACGTCCTTGGTCACCTCGCGCAATGAGGCGTACATCGCCGCGTCGTTCGGCGCGAGCGTCGCCTGGTCCTCGATGAAGTCGCCCAAATGCGAATCGTCGTCGTCGCCGATGGGAGTCTCCATCGAGATCGGTTCCTTGGAGATCTTGAGGATCTTGCGGATCTTGTCCTCGGGCATCTCCATCTTCTGCGCGAGCGTCGCCGGGTCGGGCTCCTGCCCGGTCTCCTGCAGAATCTGGCGGGAGATCCGGTTCATCTTGTTGATGGTCTCGATCATGTGCACCGGAATGCGGATGGTGCGTGCCTGGTCGGCGATCGAGCGGGTGATCGCCTGCCGGATCCACCAGGTCGCGTAGGTCGAGAACTTGTAGCCGCGGCGGTATTCGAACTTGTCCACCGCCTTCATCAGGCCGATATTGCCCTCCTGGATCAGGTCGAGGAACTGCAGCCCGCGGTTCGTGTACTTCTTGGCGATCGAGATCACCAAGCGCAGGTTCGCCTCGGTCATCTCGCGCTTCGCGCGGCGTGCCTTGGCCTCGCCGGTGGACATCTGCTTGTTGATCTCCTTCAGATCCTTCAGCGGGATCCCGATGCGCTTCTGGATGGCGAGCAGCTTCTGCTGCTGCTCGAGAATGTTCGGCTCGAAGCGCGCGAGTTGACCGCTCCAGGGCTTCGCCGCAGCGATCTCGTTCTTCACCCAGCGCATGTTGGTCTCGCTGCCGGGAAATTCCTTGATGAAGTGCGGGCGCAGCATGCTGCCCTTGTTCACGCACAGATTCATGATCTCGCGCTCGTGGCCGCGCACCTCTTCCACCATGCCGCGCAGGCTGTCGCACAGCCTCTCGATGATGCGCGCGGTAAAGCGGATGTTCATCAGCTCGTTCCCGATCTGGTCGCGCACGCGGATGTATTCCTTGCTGCGATGGCCGTGCTCGACGAGTGCCCGCTTCATCTTCTCGTACAGGCGACTGATCTTGGAGAAGCGCGCGAGCGCGTCCTCCTTGAGTTGCAGCAGGCTCGCCGAAAGCGCCGCGCTTTCGTCCTCGCCGTCGGTTTCCTCTTCTTCCTCGGGCTCGACGTCGTCGGCAAGCTCCTGGATCGGCTCGTCCTTGGCGTTCGGATCGATCAGGCCGTCGACCAGCTCGTCGATGCGCATCTCGTCGCGTCCGACTTTGCCCGAAAGATCGAGGATCTCGGAGATGGTCGTGGGGCAGGCCGAGATCGCCTGGATCATGTGCTTCAGGCCGTCCTCGATCCGCTTGGCGATCTCGATCTCGCCTTCGCGGGTGAGAAGCTCCACCGAGCCCATTTCCCGCATGTACATGCGCACCGGGTCGGTGGTGCGCCCGAACTCGGGATCCACCGTGGAGAGCGCCGCCTCGGCCTCTTCCTCGGCATCCTCGTCGGGCACGCCCGCCGGCGCAGTCTCGGAAATGAGCAGCGCGTCGGCATCCGGGGCTTCGTCGTAGACCTGGATCCCCATGTCGTTGAACGTCGAGATGATCGACTCGATCTGCTCGGCGTCCACCATATCGTCGGGCAGATGGTCGTTGATCTCGGCGTAGGTGAGGAAGCCGCGCTCCTTGCCGAGCTTGATGAGATTCTTCAGGCGCGTGCGCCGGGCTTCGGCGTCCTCGGGCCGGCTCTCCGCCCGCAGCAGCAGCGCGCGCTCGGCATCGCTGTTGCGCCGCGGCCTGCCCGCCTTGCGCAGCTTGAGGAGCTCCTGCGCCTGCTGCTTGAGCTGCGCCTTGAGTTCCTTCTCCTTCTGCTTGGCGAGCTGGGCAGCTTCCTTGGCCTTCGCCTTTTCGAGCGCGGCGAGCTCCTTGGCTTTCGCCTTTTCGCGGGCGATGCGCTCGCGCTCTTTCTGCTTTTCCTTGGCAGCTTTCAGGCGCGCCTTTTCCTTCGCCGCCCGCTCGCGTGCCTTCTGCAAGGCGAGCGCCTTGCGCGCCCGTTCCTTGTCCTTCGCGATCTTGAGCCGCGCGCGCTCCTTGTCCTTCGCCGCCTTCTTGCGGGCCGCCTCGAGCGCCTTGCGTGTCTTTTCCTTGTCCCGCGCCGCCTTGGCCCGGGCTGCTTCCTTCAATTTCATGCTGCGAACCCTTTCCTTTTCCTTCGCCGCCCGCCTGCGCGCCATCTCCTGCGCCATGCGTTCCTTGAGGCGCTGCTTGTGCAGGCGGAGCTTTTCCGCGGCCCTGGCCTTCTGGGCCTTTAGCCTGGCTGACGCTTTTGCTCGCGCTGCCTTAGTAAGCTTCTGATTCGCCATGATTTCTCCGCCCTCCGCGGCGTCGAACGGAAACCTTAAAGTATAGCATTCTTTGAACCCGCCTCGCTCTGGCTTTTCAGTTCGCTCATCTGGGCGAGGAGGTCGCGGATCTCGACCTGCTCAGCGGGGGTCCGTTCGGTCTTCGCGGTCAGCGCATCGAGCCTGCTCTTCCTCTGCTCATGCTGCCAATTGGCCACCACGCCGTGGAATTCAGGCTCCATATGGTCCGCTTCGAGCTTGGTTTCAAGTAGCGCGGCCTGGCTCGAAGCGAGCGCCACGGCGAATTCGCTGTCCTTGAAATGCTCGATCAGCTCGCCGCCCTGTGCCAGCGGATCGCGCCTGCAAAACTCCGCCACCGCGATGAGCATCCGTCCCTCGAAGGAACCGGGATCCAGCATTTCCTGGGGCAATGCACCGGCAAGCGCGGGCTTCGCGAGCAGGCACTGGAGCAGCTTGTGCTCGCGTCTGCGCTGCGGGAGCTGCGCTCCGCGCGTGCCCCCCTGCACGTGGGCCGGCTTTGGGTCGTACCCGCGCGCGAGCCGAATCTCCGTCAGCCGGGCCGCATCTTCCTGGCTCAGTTCGGCCGCGTCCGCGAGCGCCTTCAACAGCTGCAGGCGCAGTGTCGGTGCCGATAGTTTCTGCAGCAAAGGCTTCGCTTCGTGCACCAGCCGCGAGCGGCCTTCCGCCGTGCTCGGATCCACCCGCTCCCTGAGTTCGTCGAGCAGGTATTCCGAAAGGGGCCGTGCTTCGCCGACTTTTTTCTCGAAGGCCTTGCTCCCCTCCTGCCGCACGAAGCTGTCCGGATCGTGCTCGGCCGGAAGGAACAGGAACCGCACCGCCTTGTTGTCCGCGAGGTAAGGCAGGCTCACCTCCAGAGCGTGCCAGGCCGCCTTGCGGCCCGCGGCGTCGCCGTCGAAGCAGAACACCACCTCATCGGTCTGGCGCAGCAGCTTCTGGACGTGAACCGGCGAGGTCGCGGTGCCGAGCGTCGCAACCGCATATTCGATCCCGTGCTGGGCGAGCGCCACCACGTCCATGTACCCTTCGACCACGATGACGCGGCCTGCGGCTCTGATCGCGGGCCGCGCTTGCGGAAGGCCGTAAAGCTCCTGCCCCTTTTCGAACAGCGGTGTTTCCGGCGAATTGAGGTACTTGGGCTCCCCGTCGCCGAGAACGCGGCCCCCGAAAGCGATCACCGAGCCACGCTGGTTGAGGATGGGAAACATGATGCGGTCGCGGAAGCGGTCATAGCGGCGACCGCCCTCGGCATCGATCACGAGGCCGGCGTCCTTCAGCGCCTGGTCCGCGTAGCTCGGGAACACCCGCTCGAGGTTTTGCCAGCCCTCGGGCGCGTAGCCGATGCCGAAGCGCGCTGCGATTTTTCCGGTGAGCCCGCGGCCCTTGAGATAGTCGACGGCGCGCGGCGAGGTCTTGAGCTGCTCGCGGTAGTAGTTACAGGCCTGCTCCATGATCGCGTACAGATCCGGGCCCGACTCGGTTCTCCGCTCGCGCGGCTCGAACTCCGGCAGCTTCATCCCCACCGATTCCGCGAGATCTTTGATCGCCTCCACGTAGCCCAAACCCTGGTACTCCATGAGAAAGGAGATGGCGTTGCCGTGCACGCCGCACCCGAAGCAGTGATAGAACTGCTTGGTCGGGCTGACGGTGAACGAGGGCGTCTTTTCGGAGTGGAAAGGGCAGCAGGCGAGATAGTTCGACCCGCCCTTCTTCAGAGGGACGTAGCGTTCGATCACGCCGACGATGTCGACGCGATGGAGCAATTCTTGCTTGAAAGAATCGGGGATCACGCCAGGAATGCGGTACGAAGCGTCGCTCCAGCGAGCGCGCCGTGCAGAATGGGCCGCCAGGGCCCGCCCCTCCTCACCATCTTCTCTTTATAAGCGAAATTTCCCGAAACGCAAGTCGCAATGCCGACTACCCCGTGAGCCTCGCCTTAACCATCGCCGATACCTTTCCCAGGTCGGCGCGTCCCGTCAGTTTACCTTTCAGCACCCCCATCACCTTGCCCATGTCGGGCACGCCTTTCGCACCCGTCTGCGCGAGCGCGGCGGAAACCTCGGCCGCAATTTCGGCGTCCGTCATTTGCTTCGGCAGATAGCCCGACAGGAGGTTCAACTCGAAGGTCTCGACGTCGACCAAGTCCTGACGACTGGCTGCCTGGAACTGGGAAATGGAGTCGCGGCGTTGCTTGATCATCTTCTCGATCACTGCGGCGATTTCGCCGTCGCTGAGAGCTTTGCGCTCGTCGACCTCGCGCTGCTTGATCGCGGCGAGGAGCAGGCGAATCGCGGAGAGGCGCTGCGCCTCTTTCGCCTTCATCGCGGCCTTCATGTCTTCGGTGATCTTGGACTTCAGGGACATGGGAAGCTTAGGACGGGGAAGGGTTCAGGGATCGCAGAAGCGGCAAGGGCTGGACGGGAGTTCCCCGGTCCAGCCCTCGATTCCTCGGCCGTCGATCCTCAGTAGAGTTTCGGAGGCAGTGTCTGGTTGCGCAGGCGCTTGTAGTGTCGCTTTACGGCCGCGGCGAGCTTTCTCTTGCGGTAGGCCGTGGGCTTCTCGTAGAACTCACGGGCGCGCAACTCGGTGAGAAGGCCGGTTTTTTCCACGGTCCGCTTGAAGCGGCGCAGCGCCACCTCGAAAGGCTCGTTTTCCTTGACGCGTACGGTCGGCATGCCGGTCGGTCTGTGCGATGAAAGGACGCGGATTGTAGCAGAAACACCCTGTCCAGGTCATTACGGCCTGCCGGTTCGCGGCCAGCGCGGTCCGTGGAGGCGCTGGAACACGAGATACAGCGTGGGCAACACGACCAGGGTGAGCAGCGTGGCGGTGACCAGGCCCCCGATCACCACCACCGCGAGGGGCTTCTGGGTCTCCGACCCGATCCCCGTCGAGACGGCCATGGGGAGCAGGCCGAGCGCGGCAAGCAACCCGGTCATCAGCACCGTACGCATGCGGGCCAGCGATCCGCGCATCACCGCCTCCTCGGGGGAGGCGCCGGCGTCCCGCAACTGGTTGAAATACGCGACCATGACCACCCCGTTCAGCACGGCCTGCCCGAACAGCGCGATGAAGCCGATCGCGGCCGACACCGACAATGGGATGCCGGTGATGAGCAGGGCGAAGATCCCCCCGATCAGCGAGAACGGGATGTTGAGCAGGATGAGGAGCGCGCTGCGGATCGCGCCGAATGCGTCGAAAAGCAATATGAAGATGAGCAGCACCGAGACCGGAACGATGATGGCGAGCCGCGCCATCGCGCGTTCCTGGTTCTCGAATTCCCCGGACCAGGTCACGCTGTACCCCGGGGGCAGCTTCACGGTTTTCGCGACCCGGTCCTTCATGTCCGCGACCACGCTGCCCATGTCGCGGTCGGCGATGAAGATGCCGATCGAGTACACCCGCGTGCCGTTCTCGCGCGCGATATTCATCGCCCCGCCGATGGTGCTGAACTGCGCTACCTGGGAGAGCGGCACGTAGGCCCCTGAGGGCGCACTCACCGTGATCGAACGCAGGTTCGCGATGTTGCGCTCGGACTCCTTGAGCCTCACGGTCACCGCAAAGTGGCGCTCCCCCTCCCACAGCTGTGTCGCGGCCTTGCCTCCGAGCACCATTTCGATCACATCCTGAATGTCCGCCACGTTCAGACCGTAGCGCGCCGCCGACTCGCGGTCCACGCGGATGAGCAGCTGCGGCAGCTCTCCCAGGCGGTCGATGAAGGCGCGTTTCACGCCTTGCACGTCCTTCACCGCCGCAAGCACCTGCTGCGACTGCTCGCTCAGGACGTCGAGGTCCTCGCCGAACACCTTGATCACGATCTGGCCGTCGATCTGCGAAATCGACTCGAGCACGTTGTCGCGTATGGGCTGCGAGAAGCTCGGCTCGATTCCCGGGAAACGCGACATCGCCCGGTCCATCTCGTCGGTGATGCGCCGTTTGCCCACGCCCTGCCGCCACTGCGACTCCGGCTTCAGGGTCACCAGGATCTCGCACATGTTGATCAGCTTCGGGTCGGTTCCGTCTTCGGGCCGGCCGGCCTTCGATATGACGCTCTCCACCTCCGGCACGCTCGTGATGGCGGCGCGGAACCTGGCCGTCATCGCCTGCGCTTCGCTGACCGAGACCGACGAAGGCAGCGTCACGTTGATCCAGATCGAGCCTTCGTTCAACTCGGGAAGGAATTCGGTGCCGAGCTTGGGTACGACGGCGAGGCTCGCAGCCAGCACCGTCAGGGCGATCGCGAAGACCTTCTTCTTGTTGTGAATCGCCCACGCGAGTACCGGTTCGTAGACGCCCTTGCACGCGTGCACCAGGGCATTCTCGCGCTCAGGCAGGTTCTTGCGCAGCATCCACAGGCACAGCAGGGGCACCACCGTCAGCGACATGATGAGGGAGCCCACCAGCGCGGACGTCACCGACCAGGCCATGGGAGCGAAGATCCGGCCCTCATGACGCTGCAGGGTGAAGATCGGGATGTGCGCGGCGATGATGATGAGCATGGAGAACAGCGTCGGCCGGCCGACTTCCACGGCGGCGTCGAGGATCTTCTGCAGCCTCGGCGTGCGGTCGTGCGCTTCCTCCGTGAGCCTGCGGAACACGTTTTCCACCACGATCACGGCGCCGTCGACGATGATTCCGAAGTCCATGGCGCCCAGGGACAGAAGATTCGCCGGTATCCCCACCCAGGTCAGTCCCAGGAAAGTGGCCAGCAGCGACAGGGGAATCACCAGCGCCACGATGAAAGCCGCGCGCAGGTTGCCGAGGAACAGCAGCAGCACCAGGGTCACGAGGGCGGCACCTTCCAGCAGGTTGGTGAACACCGTTTTCAGCGTACGGTCGATCAGCCAGGTGCGGTCGTAGAAGGGAGCGACCGTTACGCCTCGCGGCAGCACCGAGGCGTTCAGGAACTCGACTTTCTCCTTGACGGCCCTGAGCACCTGCGACGGGTTCTCGCCCTTGCGCATCAGCACAATCCCGGTGACGACGTCGTCGTCGTCGTCCTGGCCGACGATGCCCTGACGGGGAACCGAGCCCAGCGTCACCTGGGCGATGTGCTTGACCAGGATCGGCACGCCGTTTCTCTCGGCGACCACGATGCTGCCGATCTCGTCCGAGGTGCGCAGCAGCCCGATGCCCCTGATGAGGTACTGCTGCCGGCCCTGCTCGAGGTAGCCTCCCCCGACGTTGGCGTTGCCGCGCTGCAGGGCCGAAAACAGCTGCTGGAGCGTCACCTTGTAGTCGCGCAGCTTGCCGAGGTCGGGGTTGATCTCGTATTGCTTGATCAGTCCGCCGAAGCTGACGATGTCCGCGACCCCGGGTATGAGGCGCAGCTGCCGCTCGACCACCCAGTCCTCGACCGAGCGCAGCTCCCTCGCCCCCAGCGAATCGGATTTCAAACGATAGCGGTAGATCTCTCCGATCGGCGTGGAAAGCGGAGCAAGCGCGGGCTGCGCCCCGTCGGGCAAGTCCACCTCGCGCAGGCGCTCGACCACCTGCTGGCGCGCAAAATAGGCGTTGGCGCGGTCGTCGAAAGTGATGATGACGAAGGACAGACCGAATTGCGTATGCGAGAACAGGCGCACCGCGTTCGGCAGCCCCGACAGTGCCACCTCGAGAGGTATCGTGACCTGCTTCTCGACTTCCTCCGGAGCGCGCCCCGGATAGAGCGTGATGACGTTGACCTGCGTATCGGTCACGTCCGGAAACGCTTCGATCGGCAACGCCTTGAACGCTGCGAACCCGCCCGCGACGAACAGGATGGTCCCCAATACGATGAACAGCGGTTTTTGCAGCGCAAACGCGACGATGCGTCTGATCATCGGGCCTGCCCTTGCCTACGCGGGGGCGCCGCCGCTCAGCTGCCGATGCAGGCGATGCAGGAACAGATTGCCTTCGACGACCACTTTCTGGCCGAGCTTCACTCCCGATGACACGCTCGCAACGCCGTCCCTCACGGCGTCGACCTTCACTTCCTGGCGCGAATAGCGGCCCGGCTTCTCCTCGACGAAAACATAGTAGGTGTCACCGACGAGCAGCAAGGCCTTTTCCGGCATCTGCAGATCGGTCCCGGGCGACTCCTGGAGCTCGGCGGTGACGAACATCTCGCCCTTCAGCTTGCGCTCGCGGTTGTCGACCGAGCCGCGCACCTTTACGGTCCGGCTGGCCGGGTCGATGAAGTCGGAGATGTTTTCCAGCGTGGCCGTGAACGCCCGATCGGGCCACGCTGCGGATCGCAGCTGCACCTTCTTCCCGGGCCTGAGGCTTGCCAGTTGATTTTCGGCCGCATCGAGCTGCACCCACAGGCGCGCGGGGTCGGTGATGACGAACATCGCCGGCGTGTTGGCGAGCTGCAGGTCGGTTCGCAATTCCTGGCCCGGATTGATGTTCCGCTCGACGATCACGCCGTCGATCGGACTCGTCAGGGAGAAACTCTGATCCACCGACTCAACGCTTGCGCCGTAGAGCTTGATCTTGCCCATCGCTCGCGCGCGCTCCGCGTCCGCGCGCGCGTAGTCCGCTTCCGCCGTGGCGAGATCCTTGCGCGACGAGACCCCGGCGGCGTGCAACTCGCGCAGGCGATTCAGGTTCTTTTCTGCCAGCGCAAAGTCGGATTGCGCCCGCCGCGCATCGGCCTGCGCTTGCCCAAAATCCGGGGAAGCGAGCGTCGCAAGCGCCTGGCCCCGGCTCACGTGCTCGCCGGTCTTCACGAGAATTTGCAGCACGCGGCCCGCGAAGGGGGGGAAGAGACGCACGGTGCGGTTCTCGTCCCAGACGAGGCGTCCTGTCAGGCGCAGCCGCAGAGGTCCGCTTTCCTTCACCGCATCGGTCGCGAACGACGCCACCTGGAGGCTGCCCTCGGGAAATACGACCTGGCCGTTCTCCAGCCGTGGACGGGCTATGTCGGGCTTGGCGTCTCCGTTGCCGCACGCCGACAATAATGCCGCCGTACCGAGAGCAGCTGCCAGCAGCGCCGCCCGCCGTTGCACTGACTTCATGCCTCCCCCAATTGTCGTTTCGCGATGCTGCATCACTAGTTGGCTTCTCCGTCCAGACGGCCGATTCCCGCCTGCCAGGCGGCGAGCGCCTTGGAATGATCGTTTCTCGCCGACGCCGCATCGATCTGGATCGCGCGCAGCGTCCGGCGCGCATCGAGCAGGTCCATGACGCCGATGGCGCCGTTCTTGTAGGCGAATTCCGCAGAGTCTGCGGCCCTCTTCGCTTCGATCAGAAGCGACTCGTCGTAGCGCTGCAGGCGCTCGGCGGCCGACTGCAAGTCCGAGAATGCCCGCGCGATCTCCGTGCGCGCCTGCGCACGCGCCTTGTCGAGTGCCTCCAGCGCGGCGCCGTAGTCGACCTCGGAACGCTGGATCTCGCCTTCGTAGTAGTAGCGGGCGAAAAGCGGCACGCTCAGGAATACGCCGTAGCTGTTCCCAGTGCCAGCGCCACTTCCCATTGCGTACGAGGGATTGACCGGATAATGATCGTATTGCATCCCCACCGATACATCCCGCGTGCGAAGACTTCGCGCCAGCTCGCGGGCATTTTGCGCAGCCTCGAGCCGTTTCTTCGCGGCGCGTACGTCCGGCCGCGCCTCGATCAGTTCGTCGACCCCGCCGCCTGGGCGCCCCGCATACAGCGAGGGCCACGGATCCACCGCTCGAATGCCGATCGCCCTGCCCTCGGCGCCAATCATATAGGCGAGCACGAGCTGAGCGCGGCGCTGATCCGCCTCCGCTGCACGCGCGTCGTTCTGCGCGCGCAAGGCATCGACACGCAGCCGCGCGACGTCCGCCATGGCGATATCGCCGGCCCTGAGACGCAGCTCAGCCGCGCGCACCGAGCCCTCGAACAGGGCAATGGTGTCGCGCGCGATATCCACCTTGTCCTGCGTGAGAAGCAGGTCGTAATATGCGTATCTGAGAGCAAGGCGCTGCTGGCGTTGCGCCTCCGACAGGTCCTCGGTGCTCGCGGACTCCAGGCTCCTGGCGCCGGCCAGACGCAGGTCGCGGCGATCGCCGCGCTCGATCACTTGGTCGATGCGCACCGAACTGTCCACGAACTTGTCGCGAAAGGGACCCGCGCCGATCCCTTCGGTGGGATTGATTGCGCTCACTCCCAGGCTCAGCGTCGGATTCGGGCGCGCGCCAGCGGCGAGCGTATTGGCTCCTGCCGCTTCGACGGCGCGCCGGGCGGCTTGAAGCTCGCGATTGCGGGTTTGCAGGAGCTCTTCGGCCTGCGTCAGCGTCAGTGCCGTAAGATCGACCGGTTGGCCGAGTGTGGCGAGCGGCTGTGCGAACGCAAGACCCGTCAGCATCCTGCCCACCAGTTGGATGGAGAGCCTGAGCATTGGGAGCGGAATTCTATTGAGATGTGCCTGACAACGGGCTGACGGAAATCGAGAAAAGTCCTAAAAAATCAATGTTGGTGCTGGGTATCGAGACCTCCTGCGACGAAACCGGGGTGGCTGTCTACGACAGCGACCGGGGGCTGCTCGCCCATGCGCTGCACTCGCAGGCGGCACTCCATGACCAATACGGCGGGGTCGTGCCGGAACTCGCGTCGCGGGACCACATCCGCCGCGTCCTTCCCTTGGTGCGCAGCGTGCTGCACCGATCCGGTGCCCGCGAAGCGGACCTGGACGCCGTCGCATTCACTCAAGGCCCGGGGCTCGCCGGAGCGCTCCTGGTCGGCGCCGCGTTCGCCAACAGCTTCGCCTTCGGCCTGGGTATTCACGCGATAGGCGTGCATCACCTCGAGGGCCATCTGCTCTCGCCCCTGCTCGCGGGCGATCCGCCGCGCTTCCCGTTCGTCGCGCTGCTCGTCTCAGGAGGCCACACCCAGCTGATGCGCGTCGGCGGCGTGGGCGACTACGAGATGCTCGGGGAAACCCTCGATGATGCCGCGGGAGAAGCCTTCGACAAGACCGCAAAGCTGCTCGGCCTGGGATACCCGGGCGGTCCCGCACTGTCGCGGCTGGCCGAGCGCGGCAAGCGCGATCGCCTCACGTTTCCGCGCCCCATGCTCGACCAGCTCGAAAGAAGGGGCGACCTCGATTTCAGTTTCAGCGGGCTGAAGACCGCCGTCGTGACCCTGCTGCGCAAGCACCAGCCGTTGAGCGCCGCGGAGACGGAAGAACAATGGCGCGCCGATGTCGCGGCCGCATTTCAGGAAGCCGTCGTCGAAGTGCTCGTAGAAAAATCGCGAGCCGCCATCGAACGCACAGGCATGGATCGGCTGGTGGTCGCGGGCGGAGTCGGCGCGAACCTGCGGCTGCGCGCGCTCCTCGACGGCGCCGCTGTGCGCGACCGATTCAGGGTGTTCTACCCCGCCTTGGAATTCTGCACCGACAACGGCGCGATGATCGCGCTCGCCGGGGCGATGCGGCTGCAAGCCAAGGGATCACCGGAAAAAAGCTATCGCTTCGCGATCCATCCAAGGTGGAATCTCGCCGACGCCGATCCGACGGAGCCGGAGCGCTAGCCGTTCTCGGCGCGCTGGACCTTCGAGTCCCCGGCCTCCCCCACGCTATTCTTTTCCCCGATTTTGCGCTCCTTGCCGGAAGCCAGATTGCGGATGTTCCCTTGGTGCCGCCAGACGATCAGCGCCCCGATCAGGACCAGTGCCGGGACGGCGCCCGGCTGCAGCGACA
>DATIWX010000133.1:0-187561 GCA_035519135.1 Burkholderiales bacterium
CTTCACGTGCGCGGCCGGGATCGCGTAGACGCCGACCACCGCGCTCACGCTCTGGAAGGTCGCGATCAGGTTCCGGTCCGAGGATACGTACGCACCCAGCGCCGCGAGCGTGTTGACGCGCAGGGCCAGGAAGCTGCCGTCCGCGTCGAGCGCGAGCTCCACCTCGCTCACGTTATCGCGCGCGTGCTCGTCCGCGAGGATCGCCTCGCTCCTCTCGCACACCCACTTCACCGGCCGGTGCAGCCTCTTCGCCGCCCACAGCAGCAACCGGTGCTCCGGGTACTGCGGCCCTTTCGCCCCGAACCCGCCGCCGATGTCGCCGGCGATGACGTGGAGCCTGTTCTCGGGAATGCGGAACACGCTTCCCGCGAGGAGCTGGCGCATGCGGTGCGGGTACTGGACGTCGGTATGCAGCGTGTACTTGTCCTCGGCCGCCTCCCAGCTCGCCACCGCCCCGCGCGTCTCCATGTACTGGGCGTGCACGCGCGTGATCAGGTAGCGCCGCTTCACCACGTGCGCAGCCGACGCAAAGGCCGCCTCCGTCGCGGCGCGGTTGCCCAGCTCGAACACGTTCGAGACGTTGTCCGGGCATTCGTCCCAGACGGCGGGCGCGCCGGGCTTCGCCGCTTCCGCGGCCGAGGTGACCGCGGGAAGATCCTCGTAGTCGATTTCGATGAGCTCGGCGGCATCCTTCGCCTGCCCGAGCGTCTCCGCGATCACCATCGCCAGCGGATCGCCGACGGTGCGCACACGGTCGCGCGCGAGCACCGGGTGCGCGCGCCAGAACATCGGCGAGCCGTCGGGGCGCGTGCGCTTCAGCGTCGGCGAGGACGCGCCGAAGCCCTCGCGCGCATAGTCCTCGCCGGTGAAAACCGCCGTCACGCCGGCAGCGGCCGCCGCCGCCTTCGTGTCGATCCTCACGATGCGCGCGTGCGCGTGCGGCGAGCGCAGCAGCACCGCGTAGAGCTGCCCCGGCAGGTTGACGTCGTGAACGAAGCGCCCCTCGCCGCGCAGGAGGCGCGGGTCCTCGAAGCGTGCGACCGGCTGGCCTATGCCGAACTCACCCACCCGCGCGGCGCCTCACTCCGGCGTGATCCCGGCCGCGCGCACGACCTTGCCCCAGCGCTCGATTTCCTCCGGGACGAATTTCGACAGGTACTCGGGCCCGCGGCGCTCGGGCGGCACGATCTCCAGGCCCAGGTCCTCGAGGCGCTTGCGCAGCGCGGGGTTGTCGAGCATGTCGCTCACCGCCTTGCTCATCCGCTGCACGATCGCGCTCGGCGTTCCCTTCGGGAAGAAGAAGGCGTTCCAGACGCTCGCCTCGACGCCCGCGAGGCCCTGCTCGCCGCTGGTCGCCAGCTCCGGAATGACCGAGGAGCGCTTCGCGGCCATCACCGCGATGCCCTTCACGTTGCCCGACTTGGCCTGCGCAGCCCCGGTCTGGATGGTGTTGCACATGTAGTCGATACGTCCCGCGATCAGATCCTGCAGCGCCGGCCCTTCCCCGCGGTAGGGGATGTGCGTGACCTCGACGCCGATGGCGTTGTTCAGCAGCACGCAGGGCAGGTGCGTTCCCGCGCCGACTCCTGCCGAGCCGAACTGCATCTTGGCGTGATTCGCCTTCACGTAGGCGATGAACTCCTGCAGGTTCGCGATCGGCAGGTCCTTGCGCGCATCCAGGATACGCGGCGACTCCGACACCAGGCCCACCGGCGCGAAGTCGGTGGCGGCGTTGTAGAGGGGCTTCTTGTTGACCGACTGGCTGTAGGCGTGCGTCCCGGTGTTGCCGATGAGGAGGAGATAGCCGTCGGGCTCGCCCTTGGCGACGCGCGCGCTTCCCACCATGCCGGCCGCCGCACCCATGTTCTCCGAGATGATCGGCTGCCCCAGGAGGTCGCCCAGGGCCTGAGCCTGGATGCGCGCGCTCGCATCGACCCCGCCGCCCGGGGCGAAGGGAATGACGAGGGTGATCGGCCGCAGGGGCCACTGCGCCGCGGCCGGGGCGCTCAGCGCGAGCGCCAGCAGGCTCAGATGTAGCGCGTGAAGCCGCCGCATACTTCCACCGTGGTCCCCGTCATGTAGCTGTTCTTCGCCGAGACGAGGAACGCGGCGACGTTGCCGATCTCCTCCGGCTCGGCCCAGCGTCCGAGCAGCGTCTGCGCGGCGATGCCGGCGCGCACCTGGTCGGCGGTGGTGTTGCGCACCTTCGCCATCGCCTCCGCGCGCGGACCCCAGGACTTGACGTTGGTGAACCCCGGACAGATGTTGTTCACCGTGATGCCTGCCGCGCCGAGCTCGGCCGCCGTGAGCTTGGAAAAGGCGATGATCGCCGAATTCGTCAGTGCGCTGCTCCAGGATCCAGCCAGCAGCTGTTTGCCGGTGACGCCCGACACGTTGAGGATGCGCGCCGCGCGCGCCTTCTTGAGGAAGGGCAGCGCGTGCTTGGTCGTGTGCACCGCCGCCATCAGCTTGAGGTTGAGGATCTTCTCCCATTGCTCGGCGCTCAGGCTGTCGAGCGTTCCGGGAATCAGGCCGCCGACGTTGTTCACCAGGATGTCGATGCCGCCGAGCTGCGCCGCCGCCTCGGCGGCGAATTTCCTGCAGCCTTCCTCCGTGGAGAAATCGCTCACGATGCCCACGGCCTTCACGCCGAGCGCCTGCATCTCCTTCACCGCGGCGGCCAGGCCTTCCGCCCCGCGCGCCGAAAGCGCGACGTTGCAGCCTTCCTTCGCGAGCGCGGTGGCGATGGCATGGCCGATGCCCTGGCTCGATCCGCTGATCGCGGCGTTTCTTCCCTTCAGTCCCAGATCCATGTCTTCCCTCCCCTGTTCCCGGTTATCAGAGTGTTCGGCAAAGCATCAGTCGAGGAGCGCGGCCGGGACGTAAACGTGCCCGTCGAAGATCCGCCGCGCGGTGCGCACGAACGAGGCGCGCTCGACCACCGGCTCGGCGCCCGAGCGCTTGGTGACGAGGTCCACCTCGATGCGACCGGAGGGATGCTCGATCGCGAGCACGCCTCCCGAGAACCCTTTCGGCTCGACCAAGCGGCTCGCCACGGTGCCGGGCAGGACCGCGGCAGTGGCGACGGCGAGCGCGCCGGTCACCGCGTGCGCCTTGTGGCAGGCGTGCGGCGTGAAGTAGCGCGAGGCGATGCCTCCGCCTTGAGCGGGCCGCGAGACCAGCGCCGGCTTGGGGACGACGAGCTTGGCGACATCGCCCATGCCCATGCGCCGTCCCGCCTCGAGGCGGATCGCCTCGATCCTCTGCATCAGGGCGCGGTCGGCGTCGAGCTCCTGAGGCGATTCGCGTCCGGTCTTGCCGAGGGCCTCGGCCGCCATGATGACGAGCGGCATCGCCATGTCGATGCAGGTCGCCTCCACGCCCTGGATCGTGTCGAGCGTGTTTCCGGTCGGCAGGAGCTTGCCGGTCACCGCGCCGAGCGCGTCCAGGAACGTGAGCTTGATCGGCGCCGCCGGGTCGCTCACGCCGTCGATTCGCGTCTCGCCCTCGTACTGGACCTGCCCTCCCGGCGTCTGCACGATCGCTTCGATCAGGGTCTCCGTATTGACGTTGTAGATGCGCACCATCGTGGTCGGACTCTTCGCCTGGATCAGACCGGTCTCGATCGCGAACGGGCCCACGCCGGCGAGCATGTTGCCGCAGTTGGGCTTGGTGTCGACGAAGGCGTCGTTGACCGACACCTGCGCGAACAGGTAGTCGACGTCGGCGCCCTCGTGCTTCGAGGGGCTGACGATCGCGACCTTGCTGGTGAGCGTATTCGATCCTCCGATTCCGTCCACCTGCAGCGCGTGCGGCGAACCCATCACGGCGAGCAGCACTGCATCCCGCTTCGCGGGATCGGACGGCAAGTCGGAAGCGAGGAAATAAGGGCCCCGGGAAGTCCCGCCGCGCATCAACACGCAAGGTATGCGGCGCTGCATTTCAGGCGTCGGTCGGCACAGGAATACGGGCGGGCACGGCGGTGTTTACAGGCATTGTGCGGAAGATCAGACTGTGATCGTACCTCATCGCGGAGGGATCATGCCAAGAACCCTTCTTGCCCTCGCCCTCGCCGCGTCGCTCTGGGGCTGCGCCGCCGTTTCGCCGGTCAGGAGCGGGGCGGACGCGGCACAGGTCGAGGCAAGGATGGGCAGGCCCGAGACCGTGCACAGGAATTCCGATGGCTCCGAAACCTGGGAGTACCCGGGGGGACCCCTCGGGCGCCAGACTTACATGGTGACGCTGGGTCCCGACCGCGCGGTGCGCGACGTGCAACAGGTCTTGAGCGAGGAGTATTTCTCGAAGGTGGCGCCGGGCATGTCGCGCGAGGATGTGCGGCGCCTGCTCGGAAAGCCCGCCGAGGTAGCGACGTACGCCGCCCGTGACGAGGAGGTGTGGTCCTGGCGCTACCAGCAGCAGAGCGCCATGTTCTTCCACGTCCTGTTCGACCGCAGCACGGGAACGGTCAGGAAGGCCGAGAGGCTGGAAGAAATCCAGATGATGGACCATGACATGTAAGCCGCTGCCGTGGCGCCCGGGTGCCGGGGTTCGCGGCGCGGCCGCCGCGCTGATCGCTCTTGCACTGGCGGGCTGCGGCGGCTTTTCCAGCATCGCCCCCGGCGATTCGGCGCAGTCGGTCACCGGCCGCGTCGGCAAGCCCACGACTGTCTGGAAAAACGGCGACGGCTCGGAGCTGTGGCAGTACCCCCAGGGCTACTACGCCACGCAGACCTTTATCGTCACCGTCGACGCCAATCGGCGGGTCGAGGAAGTCCACCAGGCGCTGAGCGAGCCGTATTTTTCCAGGGTGCAGGCCGGCATGATGCGCGACGACGTGCTCCGGCTTCTGGGCCGACCCCGGGAGATCTGGTACTTCGGGGCCCGCGACGAGGAAGTCTGGACCTGGCGCTACTACGACACGGCCTACATGTTCTTCAATGTGATCTTCGACCGCGCACGAGGCACCGTGAGGAGCGTGCAGCGGCTGGAAGAGGTGCCGCCGCCGAGCGGCGGCGCACGCCCCGGCTGAGGCGCGTCGCCTTCAGGAGCGTCGGCTCTCGTCGTATTCCTTCATCGCCTCGCGCGCGAGCCTGAAGGCCTCGACGCCCGCCGGCACGCCGCAGTACACCGATACCTGGAGCAGGACTTCGCGGATCTCCTCGCGGCTGCAGCCGTTGGTGAGGGCGCCCTTCACATGCACCTTGAACTCGTGCGGCCGGTTGAGAGCCGAGAGCATCGCGAGGTTGATGAGGCTGCGCGTCTTGCGCGGGAACGGCCGCGTCCACAGCCAGCCCCAGCAGGCTTCCGTCGCGTATTCCTGCATCGGCATGCTGAAGTCGTCGGCGCCCTTCAGGTTGCGCTCGACGTAGTCTGCGCCGAGCACTTCCTTGCGCACGGCGAGGCCCTTGTCCCACAGTTCTTTTACCATTGCGATCTTCCTTCCGGTTGGTTTGACGCCAATACGATCACGCGATCCCGTGCACCAGCTCGCCGATGTTCTCGATCCACAGCTTGACGGTGTCGCCGGCCTTGAGGAAGCGGCCGCGACCCATGCCGACCCCGGCCGGCGTCCCGGTGAGTACGAGGTCGCCCGGGTGGAGGGTCACGCGCGAGGACAGCATCGCGATCTGCTCGGCGGTGTCGAAGATGAGCCTGCTCGTGTGCGAGTCCTGCATCAGCTCGCCGTTGACCCACAGCCTGAGGCCAAGCCGGTGCGGATCGCCGATGTCGCCCGCCGGCACGATCCAGGGACCGAGCGGGCAGGAACCGTCGAAGCACTTCTGGCTGACCCAGTCGTAGTGGAACGGCGAGCCCGGCGGATTCTTGTCGCGCTTCATCGCGTCGCGCGCCGAAAGGTCGTTGGCGATGGTGTAGCCGGCGACGCAGGCGAGCGCCTTGTCGGCGGACACGTCCTTCGCCGTCTTGCCGATCACCGCTACGAGCTCGACTTCCCAGTCCACCTTCTGCGAATAGGCCGGCAGCCCGACTTTCGCGCCGGGCCCGACCACGGAGCTTCTCGAGGTCTTCACGAAATGCCAGGGCTTCTCGCCGAGCTCCTTCATCGTCGGCCCCGGCTCCTTGCCCTGGGCCCGCGCCATCTCGGCCATGTGGTCGGTGTAGTTCGCGCCCGCGCAGTAGATGTTGCCCGGGTAGAGTACCGGCGCGAGCAGCTTCACGCGCGCGAGCGGCGTGCCCTTCGCCTTGCTCTTCCCCGTAGCGATGCGCCTGGCGAACGCGGCGAACTCCCGCTGCGCCTTCGCCCATTCCTGCAGCGTGCCGAGAACGGATGACCACGCCGGTTTGCCGGTGGCGCGCGCCGCGTCGTAGACCTGCCCGTCCACCAGCAGGCCGGCGCGCGCCTCGCCGCCGGATCGATAACTCAGCAATCGGTAGCTCATGCGCTCCCCTCTAGGAAAAAGCCCGCTTCATCCGCGTGATCCAGTCCTCGAACGCAAGCATCTGCTCGGTGAGAAACTTGCGCGTCGTCTCGTCGGTCAGCTTGCCGTCGGGCCCGAACTTGGTCGGCGCCATCCCGATGAACACCTCCGGCCGCGCCAGCCATTGCACGCCCAGGCCGGAAAGGATGCGGCGCAGGTCGTACTGGACCCTCGCGCCGCCGACCGGGCCGCGGCTGGCGCTGAACACCGCCGCCGGCTTGTTCTGGAAGGGTTGCGGTTCGAAGCGCGACATCCAGTCGATCGCGTTCTTGAGCGCCGCCGAGAGCGACCAGTTGTACTCGGGCGAGGCGAACAGCAGCGCGTCCGCCGCGAGAATCTCCTCGCGCAGCCGCGTCGCCCCGGCGGGAAAGCCCTTCTCCTGCAGGTCGAGGTTATAGATCGGCAGGTCGGCGATGCTGGTGATCTGGAGCTTCAGGCTCGCCGGCATCAGCTCGCCGGCGACCTTCAGCGCGGCCATGTTGTAGGACTTCTGCCTCAGGCTGCCGCAGATTCCTAGGACTTTGTACGTTGCAGTGGTGTTCACGTCTTCTCGCTCTTAGTTGAAATCCGGTCCGGTGAAACCCGGGACAGACCACGTTTCTTCCGCTCATCCCCTGCTGAAAACGTGGTCTGTCCCCGGTTGTCTAGGCCAGCGCCGCTTTCACGCGTTCCGGCGTGAAGGGCACGCTGCGCAGCCGCACGCCCGTCGCGTCGAAGATCGCGTTGGCGACCGCCGCCATGATGGGCGATGCCGCGGGCTCCCCCGCGCCCACCGAGGGCTTGTCGGGGCGATTGATGAGGGTGATCGCGATCTCCTCGGGCACGTCGCTGAATCGCAGGATCGGATAGCGCGCCCAGTCGAGGCTGGTCACCTTGGCCGTGTCGAACTTCACGTCCTCGAGCAACGCGCGGCTGAGAGTCTGGACGATGTTTCCCTCGATCTGGTTCTTCAGGCCGTCCGGGTTGACGATCAGCCCGCAGTCGTGGGCAGCAGCGACACGCTCCACCGACACCTTGCCGCTCGCGCGATCGACGTGCACCTGGAGCACGATCGCCGCGTAGCCGCTG
Source organism: Burkholderiales bacterium (assembly GCA_035519135.1). GTDB lineage: Bacteria > Pseudomonadota > Gammaproteobacteria > Burkholderiales > SG8-39 > VBDM01. The sequence continues at coordinate 7,506 of DATIWX010000133.1, forward strand.
TAGTTGTCGTAGTGAACGAAGGCGACGCCGCGACCCGCGCCGGCGTTGCGCCCTCCCCGCGGAGCCGGGCGCGGAGCCCACTGCGCGAGCTTCGCCACCGCCTCGAGCACCGCCACCGCCCGCTCGTCCTTGAGGTGCCGGATGCGGAACTCGATCGGGTCAGCGCCGGCCGCGTGGGCGAGCTCGTCGATGAAGGATTCGTTGGCGAAAGTGTTCTGCGGCGAGCCCAGCCCGCGCAGCGAGGACACCCGCAACACGGATGACTGCAGCAGGTGCAGGGTGATCTTGCTGTTCGGGAAAACATAGGTGGGTCGCGCGTTGCGATCGGCGCCGGTCGGCAGGAGATTGTCGGGAAGCCCCAGCGCCGCGCCGGCGAGCACGTTGCCCGGCCCGTTCCCCGCGGGGCGCCCCGCGTGCCCCGGGCTCCACACCTGGTAGTCCCAGGCGGTGACGTTGCCCTGCGGATCGAGGCCCCCGCGCACTTCCATCACCATCGCCGCGCCCTTGGGCTCGTTGCCGTGCTCGTCGTGGCGCATCCACTGAACGCGCACCGGCTTACCGAGCGCCTGCGATATCAGGGCCGCGTCGGCCGTGACATCGTCCGCGCCGTTGTGGCCGTAGCAGCCCGAGCCCTCGACCCAGACGAGGCGCACCTTGTCGCGCGGCATCCCCAGCACCACCGCCACGCTGTCGCGCAGATTGAACGAGCTCTGCGTCGGCGACCACAGCGTCGCGCCCTCGGCGGTGACCGAGGCGATCGCGCAGGAAGGCCCGATCGAGGCGTGCATCTGATGCGGAACGTAGTACTGCGCCTTGTGCGCCTTCGGCGCCACCGCGAGCGCCGCGTCGACGCTGCCGTTGGCGGCCAGCACCCGGTCCCGGCTCGGCGTGGCGCGCGTGAAGGCCGGCATGTCCTCCATCTTCGGCAGCTCGACGCCCTGGGTCCATTGCACCTTGAGCGCGCGCGCGGCGCGTATCGCCTGCTCTTCGCGGTCTGCGACCACGGCGACGAAATTTCCCCTGACCACCACCCGCACGTTCCCGGGAAGCGATGTCACCGAGGCTTCGTCGACGCGCTCGAGCCGCGCTTCCGGCATGGCCGGCCGGACAACTCGACCGTGGAGCATGCCCGGCATGCGCAGGTTCTGGATATAGGCATGGGTCCCGAAGACCTTGCCCGGAAGCTCGACGCGCGGGATCGGCTTGCCGACGACGGCGTGCCGGTCGGGCGACTTGGGCCTGGCGGTGCCGGAGAAAGCGCGGCTGATCTTCTTCCCACCCACCAGCTCGGCGTAGGAAACGTTCTTGCCGTCGGGGGCGGAGACTATCCCGTCCTTCACGGTCAGCTGCTCGGCGCCGGCGCCGAGCGCCGCAGCGGCGAGCTGGACCAGCATCTGGCGCGCCTCGGCGGCCGCCTGCCGCAGCTGCGGCCCGGCGCGGTAGATGGTCTGGCTGCCGACCGTCGGCCCCTGGTTGGGGCACAGCGCCGTGTCACCCATCAGCATGAACACCCGCCCGAAGGCGACGTCGAGCTCTTCGGCGACGATCTGCGCCAAAGCGGTCTGCACGCCCGTCCCCAGCTCCACCTTGCCGCAGAACACCGTGACCTGTCCGTCGGCTGCGACGGCGAGCCAGGCGTCGATCTGCTGCAGCTTCGGATCGGGCTGGCCTTGGGCGAAGCCCAGTTCCGGAATGCTGAATGACACGACCAGGGCGCCGGCGCCCTTGAGGAATTCGCGGCGGTCGATGTTCACGCGGCCACCTCCGTACCTGCTACGACACAACAATCACCACGCTGCCGGTGGCCTGCGGCATTCGCGGCCGGTCGCATCCCCGCGATGCGGGGCCCCTGCTCCCTGTTCATGCCGCACCTCCCGCAGCACGGCGCACCGCTCTGAGTATCCGCATGTGGGTCCCGCAGCGGCACAGGTTGCCGTCCATCGCCGCGCGGATCTGCTGCTCGCTCGGCCTGGGATTCTGGGCGAGGAACGCGCTCGCGGTCATGATCATGCCGTTGATGCAATAGCCGCACTGCGCCGCCTGCTCCGCCACGAACGCAGCCTGCAGCGGGTGCGGCTTCTCCGGCGTACCCAGGCCTTCGACGGTCGTGACCCTGCCCTTCACCGATGAAACCGGCACCGAGCAGGACCGGGCCGGCTTGCCGTCGATGTGCACGGTGCACGCCCCGCACTGCGCGAGACCGCAGCCGAATTTCGGCCCGTTCAGCTGCAGCTCGTTGCGCAGCACGTACAGCAGCGGCGTGTCGGCAGCCGCCGCGACCTCGTGCTCCTTGCCGTTGACCGTGATGGTCGTCATTTGAACATCGCCGCGTCGTAGAAGCTCGGATCGTAGTACAGCGCCGGATCCTTGAGCACCTTGTGCGGCTTGCCGTACTTCGTGCGCAGCGCGAGCACCGTCTTCACGCCCTCCAGGTCGATCTTGGCCTTCTTCTGGAAGCCGTCGACCGGATTCAGCAGGACGCCGTAGGCGACGAGCGCCGATTGCGGCGTCGCGTTCGGCAGATTCTTCAGGAAGATCGCGATCGCCTCCTCGCGGTTCGCGGGATCGTAGAGCCAGTCGACCGCATCGCTGAAGGCGCGGATGTAGCCGACCACGGCGTCGCTGTTCTGCTCGGCCCAGCTCTTGCGTGCGCCGCCGACAAGGCCCTGGTAGCGCCCGAGCACGTCGCTCGCGTTGGCGAGCCGGTGGAACCCCTTCTCCTCCGCCTGGACTTCGAAGGGCGACAGCAGCAGCGTGCCGGAATGTTTCTTTTCCATCAGCGCCTGGAAGCGCTGCAGCACGCCGCCCGCGGTCACGACCTTGTAGTCCTTGCCCATGCGCAGCTTGTTGCGCTCCAGGATTTCGAACAGGACGAAGGCGTAGCCGGTGGTGAGCGCGTCCACCGACACGGTCTTGTGGCGCAGCTGGCGGTAGCTCTTCACCTCGGGTACGGTCACCAGCCGCAGGAAGCCGTTGTCGCCGCCCATGAAGGCGAACAGGTCGGGGCCCGCCTTGGGCACCTCGCCCTGTCCCTCGCGGTAGGCGATCAGGTTGTCGATCGCCGTCATCGCGATGTCGAACTTGCCGTCGATGAGGTTGGTGAGCTGGAACACCGAGCTCGGCGTCGGGGTGATCTTCACCTCGATGCCGTTCTTCTCGAACAGGCCTTTCTCCTGCGCTACCCAGATCGGCCAGTTGAAGCCGCCCGGGAAGACGATCAGGTTGACGGTCTTGAGCGGCGGAGGCGCAGGCGGCGTGACCGTTGCCTTCGGAGAAGCCGGCGCGCGCGGCGCGGACGGACTCCCGGCGCACGACACGAGCATGGCACCCAACGCCAATATCAAGAGACTTTTCAGGCGGTGCATGAGTCCTCCTCTCAAGGCCGTCCTACTCCGGATCGTTCGCGGTCAGATGATCCCACATTCGCTCGGCGATGTTTCCCTGCCAGGTCGCCCGGGTCCTGGCCTGCTCCTCGGACATGCGCGGCGCCTTGTCGGCAAGCCCCGCGTAGAGCGCGGTGAGCTCCACCCGCGCCGCGTCCTCGAGAAACACGGCGAGCGTTACCGCCTGCTGCGGGGTCTCGGCACCGGTCACCGCGCCGTTCACGCTGACGACGACCGCGGGCGCCTTTCCCATGGTCTCCGCCACGCCGACCGCCGCCGGGTCGTTGCGGATCAGCCCCGGGTCGGGCCAGAACGGCACCTGCGGATAGAAGTGCGCACCCTGCCCGTGCCGCGCCCTGGGCGTCAGGCCCAGCGCCGCGAGCGCCACCACGTTGGGCGAGATGAAGCGGCAGATCGCCTTGATCTCGGCGCGGCGCCCGTAGACCTGCTGATGCATCCTCACTTCGCCCAGCACGCCCTCCGGCAGCGCGCCGTCGATCGGCACCACCGTGCCCGGCTCGCCCGGCTTGATGATGCCCATGGGCTTGGAGGCGCAGACGAGGAAAGATCTTTCGTCCAGGCGCACGCTGCAATGGCCGAAGGCGGTCACCAGCCCGGCACGGGCAAGCGCCCGCGCCATCTTGCGCACGACGATCTGTTGTTCCTCCATCGGTTCAGGCCACGGTCTTCAGCGGCGGTTTCTTGTCCTTCTGGTCTGCGCGGAACTCCGGAATGTCGGGCCGCGAGCCCCACATGCAGAACGACTCGGGCGCGAACGGGAATTGCCGCGGGCGGTAGCTCGCCTCGTCCTCCGGCAGGATGTGCTTCACCCCGACCGAGTACTCGTACACCATCTGGTCCGGGCCTTCGAAGTAGAGGAAGCACGCCGAGGAGGACGGGTGCCGGCCGGGGCCGAAGACGATTCTCACGCCCCTCTCCCGCAGGAAGTAGTACGAACGCATCACGTCGTCGAAGTCCTCGACCTGGTGGTTGATGTGCTGAACGCCGGGGTGCGGCGAGGGGAACAGCGCGAGCGTGTGGTGGACGGTATTGACGCGCAGCAGGGGCGCCTCGCCGATCCAGTCGGACACGCGCGCGTTCAGGAGCTTCGTCCAGAAGGCCTCGTCGCGGGAGGCATTGGAGGTGCGCAGGCCGATGTGGCTGAAATGCGTGATGCCGGCGTCGCGCGAGGGGAAGCTGCGCGGGCCCGAATGGAAGGGCCGCACGACGATCTCTATCTTGTTTCCCGACGGATCCTCGAAGGCGAGTAGCTGCTGCACCCGGCGCTGCTCGCACTCCGCCTTCGTCCCGTAGCGCACCGGGTGCCCGGCCTTCTCGATCTCGGCGCCGGCGCGGTCGAAGTCCTCGCGGTTCTTCAGGTCGAAGCCGACGACGTGGTCGGAGGGGTCGCCCTCGAAGTAGACCAGGGTGTGATCGCGCGTGTCGCCGCGCACCGCGACCTTGTCGCTGCGGAAGTAGGCGGCCCTGCCCTCGCGCGCGACCAGCTGCAGCCCGACGATCCGAGTGGCGAACTCCACGGCCGACTCCAGGTCAGGGGTGCCGATCCTCAGATAGCGGATGTCGTGGAGATGGACCATGACGGGTCTATGTCATCCCGAGCGCAGCGAGGGATCTCGCTACGGGAGATCCCTCGTCGCAGCGGAGCTGCTCCTCGGGATGACGAAATGTGCTTGCGCTCATTTCGTCACTTCATCAGCGGCATGCCGAAATTGGCGGCGGGCTTCACGCCCTCGCGCCAGCGCGCGGTCACGGTCTTGATGCGCGTATAGAAGCGCACGCCCTCCGGTCCGTGCTGGTTCATGTCGCCGAAGATCGAGTGCTTCCAGCCGCCGAAGCTGTGAAAGGATAGCGGCACCGGGATCGGCACGTTGATGCCGACCATGCCGCAGTTGACCTTGTGGGTGAAGTTGCGCGCGACGTCGCCGTTGCGCGTGAAGATCGCCACGCCGTTGCCGTATTCGTGGTCGGAGGGCAGCGCCAGCGCCTCCTCGAAGTTCTTCGCGCGCACCACCGACAGCACCGGGCCGAAGATCTCCTCCTTGTAGATGCGCATGTCGGGCCGGACCTTGTCGAAGAGCGAGCCGCCGAGGAAGAACCCGTTCGGCTGCTCCGGCGAGTTGAAGTCGCGGCCGTCCACGACCAGGCTCGCGCCTTCCTTCACGCCCAGATCGACGTAGCCCTTCACCTTGTCGCGGTGCTCGCGCGTGACCAGCGGCCCCATCTCGGAGGCCTGGTCGGTCGACGGTCCGACCTTCAGCTTCCTGATCTTCGGCACCATCGCCTCGATCAGCTCGTTCGCCGTGCGCTCGGTCACGGGCACGGCCACCGAGATCGCCATGCAGCGCTCGCCGGCCGAGCCGTAGGCCGCGCCCATCAGCGCGTCGGCCGCGACCTCGATATCGGCGTCGGGCATCACCACCATGTGGTTCTTCGCGCCGCCGAGCGCCTGCACGCGCTTGCCGTTGACCGAGCCGGTTGCGAACACGTATTTCGCGATCGGCGTCGAGCCGACGAAGCTCACCGCGGCGATGCCCGGGTCGGTGAGCAGCGTATCGACCGCCTCCTTGTCGCCGTTCACGACGTTGAGCACCCCGGGAGGGGCGCCGGCTTCGAGCATCAGCTCGGCGAGCCGCAGCCCGCAGGACGGATCCTTCTCCGAAGGCTTGAGGATGAAGGTGTTGCCGCAGGCGATCGCGACCGGGAACATCCACATCGGCACCATCGCCGGGAAATTGAACGGCGTGATCCCCGCGCACACGCCGAGCGGCTGGCGGATCGAATACAGATCGATCCCGGTGGCGACGTTGTCGGAGAACTCGCCCTTCATCAGATGCGGGATACCGCAGGCGAACTCGACCACCTCGAGGCCTCGCTGCACCGAGCCCTTGGCATCCGAGAGCACCTTGCCGTGCTCGGAGGCGACGATCAGCGCGAGCTCGTCGATGTTCTTCTCGACCAGCTCCTTGAAGCGGAACATCACCCGCGCCCGCGTCACGGGCGAGGTCTCGGACCAGCCGCCAAAGGCCTCCTTCGCGTTGGCAATGGCACGCTCGACTTCCGCCTTCGAGGCCAGCGGCGCCTTCGCGGCGAGCGACCCGGTCGTGGGGTTGAAGACGTCGCCGAAGCGGCCGCTCTCCCCCTTGACGTGCTTGCCGCCGACGAAGTGGGTCAGTTCGCGGACTTTCGCGAGCGTTGCATCACGGGTATTCATCGGGGACTCTCTTGGCTGCCGGCGGGACGCGGGACGATCCGCGGATTATAACGGTATTCCCCGGGTGCATTCCCCTAGAGCTTGCCCAGGTTCCTTCTCATCCACAGCCCGAGCGCGAGGTAGCCCGCTCCGAAGGCGATGATGGCCGGCTGGTAGCCGACGAAGCTCACCGCGAGTCCCATGGCCGCGACGCCCGCCGCCTGGCCCAGCGCCCATGCCGAGGAATACAGGGCGAGCCCCGTGGCGCGCGCCTCGGGCGCCATCTCGGTCGCCTTGACCTGCACGGTGTTGTGCAGCATGTAGAAGGAAAACCCCAGGCCGATGGTGCAGGCGATGAACGCGCCCCAGAGCGGAGTCAGCATGGCGAGCGAGTAGCAGGCGAAGCAGGCGGCGCCGCCGCCCAGAACCAGGCCGCGCTGACCGAGCTCCATCAGCAGCCGCCGGACCATCAGCGTGTAGAGGATGCCGCCGGCGCCGAAGCCGGCGAGGATCGCGCCGATCAGGGTGAGGCTCAAGCCGAAGCGCAGGCTCAGGTAGGCCCCGAGAAACGAGAAGGCGCCGAAGAAGATGAAGGTCTCGATGAACCCGACCGCCACCACATGGCGCACGCGCGAGGACTCGAGCAGCCGCAGATGCGCGGCGAGCGGATGGCCGGGAAGCGCCTTGCCTTCTTCCCGCGCCCATTGCGCGCGGGTGCGCAGGAGCAGGATGGCGCAGACCACCGCGTAGACGCCCCCGATAAGCGCGAAGGTCCAGCGCCAGCCGAGCAGATCGGTCACGGCGCCGCCCACCGCCGGCCCCAGCGCCTGTCCGCTGATCGTGCCGACGATGAAACGCGCGATCACCGGCTGGCGCGCAGCCGCCGGCACCCGGTCGCCGATGTAGGCCATGCCGAGCATCACCGGTGTCGAGGCGAATAGCCCGGTTACAAGCCGCATCGCAGCGAGCATCCCCAGGTCGGATGCGAGCGCGCAGGCGAAGCAGCCGAAGGCCGCGCCGGCCAGCGACAGCGTCACCACGCGCAGCTTTCCGAAGCGGTCCCCGAGCGGACCGTAGACCAGCTGCGACGCGGCGTAGGTGATGGCGTACGCCGAGATGATGGTCGCGGTCGAGGAGATGCTCGTGCCGAACTCCGAGGCGAGCCGCGGCAGCATCGGCTCGACCGCGCGCAGCGCAATGCCGCCGTTGGCGCTGGCGAGCGCCAGAAGGAAGATAGTCTCCCTCACGGAAACCGGGGACAGACCACCGTTTTCCCCGCTGCCTTGTCGCTCTGCCCCGCCGTAGGAAAAATGGTGGTCTGTCCCCGGTTGTTCTCAATTCACCGTGGCTCCGGATTCGCGCACGACCTTGCCCCACTTGTCGAAGTCGGCCTTGAGGTAGGCTCCGAACTGCTCGGGCGTGTCCGGATCGGGCTCCATGCCGGTGGTGAGCATGAGCTTGTGAACCTCGGCGCTGCGCATCAGCCTGGCGATCTCGCCGTTGAGCTTGGCGATGATGTCGGCCGGCGTGCCCGCCGGGGCGAGCAGGCCGACCCACACGGTCGCCTCGTAGCCGGGAACGCCGGCTTCCGCGATGGTCGGAACCTCGGGCATCTCGGGGGAGCGCTTTGCGGTGCTCACGCCCAGCGCGTTCAGCCTCCCGGCTTTCATGTGCGGGATCGCGATCGGCGTGCCGACGAAGCTCACCTTGATGATCCCGGACATCAGGTCCTGCTGCGCGGGGCCGCTGCCCTTGTAGGGCACGTGGTTGAGCTTGATCCCGGCCATGTACATGAACAGCTCCGTGACCAGGTGCTGCGCGCCGCCGTTGCCCGAGCTCGCGAAGTCGATCTTGCCCGGCTCCTTCTTCGCAAGCGCGATCAGCTCCTTCACCGACTTCACCCCCAGCGAGGGGTGCACCACCAGCACGTAGGGGCCGGTGGCGATGCGAATCACCGGCGCGAAGTCCGCGAGCGCGTTATAGGGCATGCTCTTGTACACGTGCGGGGCGATCACGAAGGGCGAGGCGGTGAGGAGCAGCGTGTAGCCGTCGGGCTTGGACTTGGCGACGAAGTCGGAGCCGATCGTGCCGCCTGCGCCGGCCTTGTTCTCGACGTAGAACTGCTGTCCCAGGGTCTCGGAGAGCTTCTGCGCGACCATGCGCCCGGGCACGTCGGTCGTGCCCCCCGGCGAGAGCGGGATGACGATGCGCACCGCGTGGGTCGGGTAGCCTTGTGGCGCTGCCGGTGCGGCGAGCAGCGCGAGCAGGAGTGCGACGAGGGTGCGCATGCGATTAGCCTCGGTACAAGGGTTCGGGTTGCGAGAAGAACGCGTGCAGGATGTGATAGACCATGAGGTAGTTCTTCTGCTGGAAGCTCGCGTGCGAAATGCCGGCCATCACCGTGAACTGCTTGTCCGGATTCGGCAGCCGCTTGAAGAACTCGATCAGGTCGTCCACGCCCGCGATGCCGTCCCATTGCCCGCGCATGATGATCGTCGGCGCGGCGATCTTCGCCGGATCGACCACCGGCAGCCGCGAGCACATGTCGACGTAGGTCCCGGTCGGCACCGAATCGTCGAGCGCGACGATGGCCTCGGCAAAGGCGTCGATGGTCGCCTTGTCGGCCGTGCCGGGGTGGTCGCGCTCGAAGATGCTGTGCACGAAGGCGCGGTCGATGGGCCTGCGGTTCTTCGACTGGAACTCGGGGAGCTTCTTGCGCCTCTCGGCCAGCGTCGGGCTGCCCTCGCCGGTCCACACGAAGGCGTCCAGGGCGAGCCTCGCGACGCGCTCCGGATGCCGCTGCGCGAACAGCGCCGCCCGCAAGGCGCCCGAGGAGATGCCGTACACCAGGAGCTTCTTCGCTCCGGTCGCCTTCAGGATGTAGTCCGTGCCGGCGGCTAGGTCGTCAGCGCCGTTGGAAATGTCGCAGTTGACCGGGCGCGACTTGTCCGAGCGCCCGTAGCCCTCGTGATCCAGGGTCCAGGTGTCGAAGCCGCGCGCCGCGAACCAGTCCATGACCGAGGAGTCCGGGCGCCCCGGAACCCTGAGATCGAAGGTCGGCTGCGACGCCATCGACGATCCGTGCACGAACAGCACGGTGCCCAGCTTGGGCCCGCCGGCGGCCTGGGGCTTTTGCCAGAGGAAGAGCTTCACCCCCTTCTTGTCCGTCCAGTGTTCCCTGCCCGTTGCCGCGGCGCGCGCCGCCTGAGCCGCTTGATTCACGTCGACCTCGCCTCTCCGGAAAGACCGGGATTTTAGCTCAGGAGCAGTCGAACAGGACCAGCTCGACCGCCTTGTCGGTGGAGATGCCCAGGGCGATCTTGCCCCTGCCGCGCAGCATCACGCTGTCGCGGCGCAGTATCACCTCGCGCGGCTCGCCCTCGACCGCGACGTAGGTGCCGTTGGTGGACTCGTCGACCAGCACGTACTGCACGCCGCGGCGCTCGATGCGCGCGTGCCGGCGCGAGGCGGTCTTCTCCCGCACGACGACGTCGCAGGTGATTTCGCGCCCGAATACCAGGACCGACTTGTCCGGCGGGAAGCCCATGGTGCGCTCGCCGACCTCCAGCGTCAGCCTCGCCTGGACGTTGGCGCTGGAGGCGAGGCCGGCCACCTGCGTCGCGTCCTCGGTGTCTCCCCACATCAGCTCGAACACCCGCACCGCGTCGTGCTTGCCCTTCACCGAGATCGCGTCCAGGTCGCGCAGATTGCTGCGCTGGATCCCCGGCAGCGCGTTGGCCGTGGCGCCGGTAGTGAGGATCTGGCCCGCCTTGGCGAGGCCGGCGAGCCGCGCCGCCGTGTTGACCCCGTCCCCCCAGAAATCGCCCTTGTCCTCGAGCACCGGGCCGAAGTGAAAGCCGATGCGGATGGCGAGCTTTGCCCCCGCGGTCGGCGGCAGCGCGGTCATGGCTTGCTGCATCTCGCGGGCGGCTTCGCAGGCGGCTTCGGGGTTGTTGAACACCACCATCAGCTCGTCGCCGATGGTCTTGACCACCAGCCCGTCGCGCCTGGCGATGACCTCCCGGAGTACGCCGAGGCAGGCGTCGATCGCCTTCGCGGCGGGCTTGTCGCCGAGCAGTTCGTAGAGCGCCGTGCTGCCGCTGACGTCCGCGAACAGGATCGCGCGTTCCTTGGAAACGAGAGTCATCGCTTTTGGTAAAGTATCACCTATTTTCCGTGGCCTGCCTATGGCCATCCCTCCCGCGGAGATCGTCATGAAGCCCGACATCAAGGTTGCAGAGCGCAAGTGCTACATCAACGGACAGTTCGTCACCGGCAAGAAGCAGTTCGCCAAGATCAACCCGGTCGACGGCACGGTGGTCGCGCAGGTGCACGAGGCCGATCGCGCCATGGTCGATGCGGCGGTGCGCGCCGCCAGGGCGGCGCTGAAAGGGCCGTGGGGCAAGATGGCCCTGCAGGCGCGCGTCGACCTGCTGCGCAAGGTCGCCGACGGCATCGACAAGCGCTTCGACGATTTCCTCCAGGCGGAGGTCGCCGATACCGGCAAGCCGGTGTCGCTTGCGAGCCATCTCGATATCCCGCGCGGCGCGGCGAACTTCCGCGTCTTCGCCGACATCGTGCGCACCTACGGCACCGAGTCCTACTTTCTCGATACGCCCGACGGCAAGGGGGCGGTCAACTATGCGATGCGCAAGCCCCTGGGCGTGGTCGGCGTGATCGCGCCGTGGAACCTGCCGCTGCTGCTGCTCACCTGGAAGCTCGCCCCCGCCCTCGCCTGCGGCAATTGCATCGTCGCCAAGCCGTCCGAGGAAACGCCCTCGACTGCGACGCTGCTCGCCGAGGTCATGCACGAGGCCGGCGTCCCCCCGGGCGTCTACAACGTGGTGCACGGCTTCGGGCCGGATTCGGCGGGTGAATTCATCACCACGCATCCCGAGGTGAACGGCGTGACCTTCACCGGCGAAACAACGACCGGCGCGGCGATCATGAAGGCGGTCGCGCCCACCGTGAAACCGATCTCCTTCGAGCTGGGCGGGAAGAACGCCGGCATCGTCTTCGCCGACTGCGACTTCGACGCCGCGGTCGCGGGCATGGCGCACGCGATCTTCTCCAACACCGGCCAGGTGTGCCTCGCGCCCGAGCGGGTCTACGTCGAGCGGCCGATCTTCGACAGGTACGTCGCGGCATTGAAAGCGAAAGCCGAGGCACTGGTCCTCGGCTGGCCGCAGGACAAGGCCACCAACCTCGGGCCGCTCATTTCGAGCCAGCACCGCGAGAAGGTGCTGTCCTACTACGAGCTGGCGAGAAAGGAAGGCGCGAAGGTGGTCACCGGCGGCGGGGTGCCGAAGTTCGGCGACGCGCGCGACGGCGGCGCCTGGATCCAGCCGACGCTGTGGACCGGGCTGCCCGAGAGCGCGCGCTGCGTGCGCGAGGAGATCTTCGGCCCCTGCGCCCACATCGCGCCCTTCGACAAGGAGGAGGAAGCGATCGCCATGGCGAACGACACGCCCTACGGGCTCGCCTCCACGGTGTGGACCACCAACCTCTCGCGCGGCCACCGCGTCGCGCAGGCGATGGAAGTCGGCATTTCCTGGGTGAACTGCTGGTTCCTGCGCGACCTGCGCACGCCCTTCGGCGGCGCCAAGCTCTCGGGAATCGGCCGCGAAGGCGGGCTGCACTCGCTGAATTTCTACTCCGAGCCGACCAACGTCTGCATCAAGCTGTAGCGCCGTGCTCAAAGCCCTCGACTTCCCGAAGTGGATCGAGGAGCACCGGCACCTGCTCAAGCCGCCGGTGGGCAACGCGCAGATCTGGGAGGACGCTGATTTCATCGTCACCGTCGTCGGCGGCCCCAACCAGCGCACCGACTTCCACGACGATCCCTACGAGGAGTTCTTCTACCAGATGAAAGGGAACGCCTTCCTCAACGTCATGGAAGGCGGAAGACCGGGACGGATCGAGCTCGCGGAAGGCGCGATCTTCCTCATGCCGCCGCATATGCGCCACTCTCCTCAGCGGCCCGAGCCCGGAAGCCTGTGCCTGGTGATCGAGCGCGCGCGGCCGGAAGGCGTCAAGGACGGCTTCGAGTGGTATTGCCTCGTCTGCCACCAGCTCCTTCACCGCGTCGAAGTGCAGCTGAAGAGCATCGTGCGCGATCTGCCGCCGCTGTTCGAGAAGTTCTACGCCGACAAGGCGCTGCGCACCTGCCGGAGCTGCGGCGCCCTTCACCCCGGAAAAGGCTGAAAGCGTGATCGCGCCGCGCGTCGACGAGCACCGGCAAGCGGCCGCGCACGCGGGCCTGAGCTACGTCACCGACGGCCTCGCCGGCATCCGGCGCGAGCGCAACGGCAAGGGCTGGAGCTACTACGCGCCCGACGGCGGCCTCATCAGCGACCCGGCCGAGAGGAAGCGCATCCGGGCGCTGGTGATCCCGCCCGCCTGGACCGACGTCTGGATCTGCCCCGATCCCAGCGGCCATATCCAGGCGACCGCGCGCGACGCCCGCGGGCGCAAGCAGTACCGCTACCATCCGCTGTACCGCGACACGCGCGACAAGTCGAAGTTCCGCCGCATGCTCGAGTTCAGCGAGATCCTTCCCGACATCCGCGAGCGCGTCGAGCGCGACCTGCGCGCGCGCGACCTCACGCGCCGCCAGATCCTCGCCACCGTGGTGATGCTGCTCGACAAGACGCTCATCCGCGTCGGCAACGACGAGTACGCGCGCGACAACCGCTCATTCGGCCTCACCACCCTGCGCGGACGGCACGTCGAGGTGAAGGGCTCGAAGCTGCACTTCTCCTTCCGCGGCAAGAGCGGCGTCGAGCACGCCATATCGATCACCGATCGCAAGCTCGCGCGCATCGTGCAGCAGTGCCAGGACCTGCCGGGATACGAGCTGTTCAAGTACATCGACGAAACGGGCAAGCGCCAGACGATCTCCTCGGACGACGTCAACGCCTACCTGCGCGAGATCACCGGCCGCGACATCACCGCCAAGGACTTCCGCACCTGGGCGGGCACCATGCTCGCCGCGCGCGAGCTGTTCGCGCTCGGGCCGGCGAAGAGCCAGCGCGAAGCCGAGCGCAACATGATCCGCGCCATCGACGCCGTGGCCAAGCGCCTGGGCAACACCCGCGCGGTTTGCCGCAAGTACTACGTCCACCCGGGACTGGTGCGCGCCTACCTGCAGGGCCTCACCGCGCCCCTCGCTCCGCAGCAGCCCACGACGCACGCGCGCAAGAAGACGCCCACCGCGGCGCTGCGCCGCGACGAAGTCGCGGTGCTGCAGTTCCTGCAAGAGGATGCGGCGTCGCAGTGAACAGCGCGCACGCGTTAGCCACGATCCCACGTACAAGGAGCGCGAAAATGAAAAACCACCTCCGGCTCGCTCTGTTCCTGCTCTTCCCCTCGGCCGCCCTCGCCGACAAGACCTTCGTCGTCTCGCCCGACGTTCCCGCGTGCCGCTCGCTCGATCCCGCGCTCACCGGCGGGCCGATGCCGCCGGAGGGTATCGTCGCGATCCGCTGGCTCGGCACGACTAATTTCGAGCTCGCCTACGGCGGCGAGGTGTTTCTCCTCGACGCCTACTACGACCGCGGGCCGCGCAACCGCCCGATCGGTTTCGCGCCGAAGGAGGTGAAGCGCGCGAGCGCGATCTTCGTCGGCCATGCGCATTTCGACCACATGTCCGACGCGGCCTCGGTCGGGACCCAGACCGGCGCGCAGGTGGTCGGCGCGCCCACGGTCACCGACACGGCGATATCGCTCGGCCTTCCGGCCAGGCAGGCGGTTACGGTGCGCGGCGGCGAGGTGCTGAAGTACAAGGGCTTCACGGTGGAGGCGATCCTCGCCCGCCACAGCACGCTCGCCCCGGAAGTGCTCGACGCGTTCCGCAAGGCGATCGCGGCGGCGGCGGGCGCGCCGACGAGCGAAGAAGCGGCAGCGGAAGCCGCGATCCTCAAGCGCGGCACCTTCGATCCCAAGGTGATCACCGAGGGAACGATCGCCTACCTGTTCACCTTCGACAACGGCTTCCGCCTGATCTTCAGGAACAGCGCCGGGCCGATCACCGACGCGGAGCGAGCCGTGCTCAAGCGCATCGGCGGGAAGACCGACGTAGCCATCGTCGGCTACATCGGCCAGTACGTCGCTAAGCGCCAGATCGCAGCGACCCTGCCCATCATCCAGCTCTACAACCCGCGCCTGTATCTCCCCGCGCACCACGACGAGATCGCCGGCACCTTCGTCGACATCGGGCTGGAGCCGCTGTTCATGGCGATCCGCGAGCAGCTCCCCGGTGCAAGCTTCCTGTCGCCGCTATACCGCGAGCCGGTCTGCCTGGACATCCGCAAATAATGCGCACGCGGATTCTCTGGGCTCTCGGTGTCTTGGCAGCGCTGGTTCTGGCGGGCTTCGCCGCGTTTAAGCTCAGCCCCTGGCCGTCCGCGCTCGCCATACGCGCGGCGTTCGACAAGGACGCGACCACCGCCTCGCAGGCGCTCGCGAAGCACGTTCCGCCGGGCGTTTCGTCGCGGCTCAACGAGCGCTACGACGCGGACCCGGACGCCCGCCTCGATGTTTTCTATCCGTCGGAGCTCGAGAACGGAGAACGGGCGCTGACCACCGTCGTCTGGGTGCACGGCGGCGGCTGGATCTCGGGGAGCAAGAACCAGATCGCGAACTACCTGAAGATCCTCGCCGGCAAGGGCTACACCGTGGTCGGTGTCGACTATTCGGTCGCGCCGGGAAAGACCTATCCGACGCCGCTCAGGCAGGTCAACGCCGCGCTCGCCTACCTGCAGCGCGAGGCGAAGCGGCTGCACGTGGATGCTTCGCGCTTCGTGCTCGCCGGCGACTCGGGCGGCGCGCACATCGCGGCGCAGGTCGCGAACCTCGTCAGCGCGCCCGCGTACGCCGCGGCACTCGGCATCGCCCCGTCGATCGGGCGGCCGCAGCTTCGCGGCACGATCCTGTACTGCGGGGGCTACGATTTCGGGAAGATCAACCTCGACGGCGCCTTCGGCGAATTCATGCGCACGGTGCTCTGGTCCTACTTCGGCCGCAAGGACTACGCCGCCCATCCGCTCTACGCTACCGCGTCGGTGATCGGCTTCCTGACCCCGGATTTTCCGCCGGCCTTCATCTCCGTGGGCAACGCCGATCCCCTGGCCCCGCAATCGCGCGCACTGGCGGAGACGCTTGCCGCGCGCGGCGTTCGCGTCGACACCCTGTTCTTTTCGGACGACACCGCGCCCGCACTCGCGCACGAGTACCAGTTCAACCTCGACAGCGCCTCCGGGCGGCTCGCCCTGGAACGATCGCTCAAGTTCCTCGCTGAACGGTGATGAGCCCGGCCCTCTCCCCCGGACCGACTTCCGCCGTGCCCCCGGCGGAGATGCTGGTCATCGTCGCAACGTTCGCGATCGGCCTGCTCGTCGACGCGCGCACCGACCTCGCCGGGCAGACCACGCTGAGCGTTGCCGTCTGGCTGGTACTGTTCTACGTCCTGCGCAGGGTGGCGGGCGAGGAACGCCGCGCCCTGACGATCTGCCTGGCGATCGCCACCGCCGGGGAAATGATCCTCTCCCTCGGCTGGGGCCTGTATACGTACCGCCTGGGAAACATTCCCCTGTTCGTTCCGCCGGGACACGTCCTGATGCTGCTGCTCGGTCTTTCGCTCGCGCGCATCATGCCGCAGGCGCTGGCCTATGCGATCCTCGGCTGCGCGGCCTTGTACTCGCTCGCCGCCGCGGTCGCGGGGGTCGATACGCTGGGCGCGGCCCTGTTCCTCGTCCTCGGCGTATCGGCGCTGGGCATGCCGGGTCAGCGTCGTCTCTACGCGAGCACCTTCGTGCTGTCGCTGCTGCTCGAGCTCTACGGTACCTGGCTGGGCAACTGGAACTGGACGCGCCAGGTTCCGGCAACCGCGCTCGTCACCACCGATCCGCCCGGGGCAGCCGGAGCGTTCTACTGCACGCTCGACGCGGCGGTCGCCGCGGTTTCGATGCTCCTGGCGCGAACCTGGAGTGCCCGGGTCCGCAGCAAGACCGGCTTTGATCTGGATCAAGGGCAGGCCCGGCTCCCGGAATAGCCTGTGATCCAGTACCATCTTGCCTTTCACACACGGGTCATCATGATCAACACCGCCGCCCGCCCGCCTCGCCGGTCGATCAACGCAGGACAGCTGCTCGCGATTTCGCTCCTGGCGTTCGCAGCCGCGGTCTCGCCGCAGGGAACCCGCGCCCAGAGCACCTCGCTGAGCGGCAAGGAAGTGGTCGACGCGGTCTGCGCCAAGTGCCACGCCTCGGGTGCGAAGGGCGCACCCAAGATTGGGGACCAGCAGGCCTGGAGCAAGCGCGCTTCGCGCGGCCTTTCGGGCCTGACGACCAATGCGCTCAAGGGCATCCGCCAGATGCCGTCGCACGGCGGCAACCAGAGCCTTTCCGACATGGAAATCAAGCGCGCCGTCGCCTACATGGTCAACCAGTCCGGGGGCAAGTGGACCGAGCCGGTCGACAAGAAGGCCCTGCCCTCGCCGAGAACCGGCGAGCAAGTCGTGAAAGCGCAGTGCATCAAATGCCACGAGGCGGGCAAGGGCGGCGCCCCGAAGATCGGCGACCGGGACGCCTGGATACCGCGGCTGAAGGAAGGGCTCGACAGCACGGTACGCTCCGCGATCAACGGCCACGGCGGCATGCCGGCGCGCGGCGGCATGGCCAATCTCACGGACGCCGAGATGCGCAGCGCCGTAATCTACCTGTTCAGGGGTCCGGACTCGGCCAAGTAGTCCGGGCAGAGCGCGCGGAGCTAGCCCGCCCTCGCCCTGCGGTACCACTCGAGGATCTGCTCGCCGTTCCAGTGCAGCACGCCCTTGAACTTGGCGATGCGCGCGTAGACCTCCTCCAGATACTTGATGCGGAACGGCTGGCCGCTGATGTAGGGGTGGATCGCGATCGCCATGATCTTGGGGCGGTCCGCGCCTTCCTGGTACAGGCGCTCGAAGGTATCCAGGCATTTCTGCGTCCAGTACGCCGCCTCGTGGTGCTGGATGATCATCATCGGGATGTCGTTGCATTCCACGGTATAGGGCAGCGTCACCAGCGGCCCGTTGGCGGTCGCGATCTCCGTCGGCTCGTCGTCGTACACCCAGTCGCCGATGTAGCGGATGCCCGCCGCGGTAAGGTGCTCGGGGGTCTCGAAGGTCTCGGTCAGCCCGGGTCCGAGCCAGCCCACCGGCCGCTTTCCGGTGAAGGCTTCGATCGTGTCCAGGCAGCGCCGGATCATGCCCGGCTGGTCTTTCTCGTTGTGGATCGGGCCCTGCTCGTAGCTGTGGCCCATGAACTCCCAGCCGGCGTCCTTGCACGCCTGCGCGACGCGCGGATAGTCGACGCAGACGCGCGCATTGATGGCCAGCGTCGGCCTGATCTTCAGGCGCTGATAGAGCGCGTGGAAGCGCCAGAAGCCGACGCGCATGCCGTACTCGTGCCAGCTCCAGTTGGGGACATCGGGCAGCAGCGAGGCGCCGGTGGGCGGCGGCAGCACCTGCCGCGCCATCGGCTTGGCGATGTCCCAGACCTCGAGATTGACGATGGTCCAGACGATAATGCGCTTGCCGGACGGGAGCTTGAGCTTGGGCCGGTCTACGATCGCCGAGTAGGCGACGCGCTCGCGCGGGATGGTCATTTGCGCCTCTTCGCCTTCCTTGCCGCCTTGCGCGGCCTCGGCGCGCCCTTGGCCTTTCCCGGAGCCGGCAGCGCGAGGCGCAGCATGCGGATCGCGTTGCCGAAGTAGATCTTGCGCCGGTCGTCCTCCTTGAGCCTCAGGCCGTCGATCGCCTTGATGACTTCCCGGATGAACAGCGGCCCGCCCTCGGGATCGAAGGGACAGTCGGTGCCGAAGAGCACGTGCTCCGTGCCGTAGAAGTCCAGGCCGCAGCGGGTCGCGGATTTCGAGCCGTTGATCGAGGTGTCGGCGTAGAACATCTTGAAGAACTCGACCGGCCGCCGCCCCATGCGCTTGAGGATCACCGTGTAGTCCTCGTCCGAAGTGCGCGTGCCGAGCTGGTCCATGCCGTAGCCGATGCGCGCCTCGAAGAAGGGAGCCATGGCGCCGAGGTGATGGGTGATGATCTTGAGCCTGGGGAGCTTCTCGAGCATCCCCGAAAATACCAGCCGCGCCATGCAGACGCTGGTCTCGTAGGGCCATCCGAACAGCCAGTAGATCTCGTACCTCGACTTGGTCTCGCTCGCATAGTCCGCGAATTTCGCGGTGCGCGTCGGATGCAACCAGATCGGCAGGTCGTACTTGTTCACCATGCGCTCGAAGATCGGGTAGAACTCCTCCTCGTCGAGCGGACGGCCGTTCACGTTGGTGAAGATCTGGATACCCTTGGCTCCAAGCTCTCCGATCGCCCGGTCCATCTCGCGCAGCGCCTCCGGGACGTTGTTCATCGGCAGCGAGGCGACGAAGGCCGGAAAACGGTCCGGGTGCTTCGCCACGATCTCGGCCATGCCGTCGTTCGCGAGGCGGGCGAGCTCGGGCGATTGGTCGTGCGGCGCGAGGAATTCTATCGCCGGAAGCGAAAGTGTCAGGATCTGCCTGTAGCCGGGGAAGCGGTCCATCATTTTCAGGCGCGCATCGAGGTCCCACAGCACCGGGATATGCAGCCAGCGCTTGATCTGCGCTGCGAGCGACGGGTTCTGTTCGGCGAGCCCTTTCATCCGCTCGAAGAATGCCCTGGGAAAGATATGCGGAAAGATGTCGACCTTGAGATCGCGATTCATGGAGTCCTCGGGGTGCGGTTCCGGTGTCCTGCGCGCGCGGTATTGTGCCTGAGTCGCCCGCGGCCTGTCTGCCTTCAGGCCCCGTCGTCGAGCCGGTCGATGAAGCGCGACATCGCCTCGATGACCACTTTCGGCTGGTCGCGGTGGGGCGAGTGGCGGCAGGCGGCCAGCCGCAGCAGCTCGATCGGCCCGCCCGTCTGCCCGGCGATCGCCTCGAGCTGCGCCATCGTCCCGTATTCGTCGTCGAATCCCTGGATCGCGAGCATCGGGCAGTGTATCCGCGGGAGGACATCTTCGATGTTCCATCCGCGAAAATCCGGGTGCAACCAGATGTCGTTCCAGCCGCGGAAGGTCTTCGCGGCATCGGCGTGGTACCGGCCGAGCTTCTGCGGCAGGTCGGTGGTTTCGAAGGCCGTCCTGGCTTCTGCGATGCTCTTGATGCTGATGTCTTCGACGAAAACATGCGGCGCCATCACGACGAGCCCCTTGACCTTGTCGTGTTTCGCCGCGTGGATCAACGCGATCGAGCCGCCATCCGAATGCCCGACCAGGACCGGCTCCCGGACCTCGAGCCGCGCGAGCAGCTCCGGCAGCGCCTCGAGCGCCTCGACGTGCATGTAGTCCACGGCGCGCGGCCCGTTCAGGACGTCGGACTGGCCGTAGCCGTAGCGCGAATAGACCACGGCCGCGCAGCCCGTCGCCAGGGCCGCGTTGCGCGGAAAATCACGCCACATCGCGACCGACCCGAGCCCCTCGTGCAGGAACACGAGCGTGCGCGCTCCATTGCCGGATCCTGCGATCCGCTGGACTTCGAGCTTGTGGCCCTGCACGGTGACAAAGAAGGGGTCGGCTTGCGTAGACATCGGCTTTCGATTTGCTAGAGCTTAAGCGGTTTCCAGTACCCGGTCAGCTCGAGATATCCGCGACCTCCCCCTTTGCCGCCTTTCGCGCGGACCGCCCCCTCCCAGTAGACGGTCCCGGTGCTCGCGCGCGCGTCCAGCTCCTGGTCGTCCATGAGCGGCTCGACTTCGAGGGATAGCGGGCCCGCGTCGACGCGCACCGAGACCGGATACTCGGCTCCGGTCCGAGGCGAGCGCCAGCGCCGCAGCGCGGAGAAGCGCACCTCGGCGGGCTTGAGCGGCCGCACCCGCCCGTCTGCGGCCCTGAAGCTCCCGCCTGCCCAGAAGCTGCCCCCGTCGCGCGAGCGGATGCGAAACGCCATGAGCGCTCCTCCGCCGTCGAGATTGATCCCGATCCAGTCCCAGCCGACCGCGCCTTCGGCCAAGGGCTCGCTCGACCACTCGTGATCCAGCCAGGCCTCGCCGGAGACGCCGCGCTCCGCCCCCTGGACCAGCACCCTGCCCGAGACCGCGAGGTGCGGCTGGCTGTAGTAATAGCTTGCCTGCCCCGGCCCCGGGCCCTTGCGGCTGAAGCCGCGCTCGCCTTCGAGCAGCACACCCTGTGTCGGCTCGAACCTGAGCTTGTAGCGAAACTCCCGGGCAGTGACATCGGCTGCATAGCCACCCCCGGCCTGCTTGAGGGACCAGTCCTCGATCGCCACCTCCGTGCGCCCTTCCAGGGCTTCGGCGAGCCCCAGCCCCGAGCGCGCGGCGCGCTGATCGTGCAGCAGCTTTCCCGAGGCAGGATCGGAAAGCGCCGCGTGGGCAAACAGCAGCTGCCGGGGGGCGAAGCGGCTCCCCACGTCCTCGGCGACACGCGGCCGGTTGCGGAAAAAAGTGATCTGCATGCCGAGATCGCGGCCGTCGTCCGCCCTCAGCCAGCCGGTGATGTACCACCATTCGTTGCGAAAATCCGGATGACTGCCATAGTCGCGCGGAAATTGCAGTGCCGCGCCGGGCCGCACCTGCGGATACTCGCCCGCTGCACGGGCGAATGCGGGGAGCAGGCAAAGGCACAGCAGCGCGAGGAGCCCGCCCTTCACCAGTCTTCCTTGACCGCGTGGATTGCCTCCGCGCTCATCGCCTGGCGTCCGCTCGCGATCGCCGTCAGCGTCGCCATCGTCAGCATGACCGCCACGAACTCGGCGAGGAGTCTCCAGGGCATGTGCAGTTCCATGCCCCAGTGGAACGACTGCGGGTTCACCACATTGATGAGCACCAGGCTGATGAGCCAGCCGAGCGCAAGGCCCGCGGCGAGGCCCAGGGCGCTCACCAGCAGACCCTCGCCGGCGAGCATCAAGCCGATCTGGCCGCGAGTCATACCCAGGTGGCGCAGCACGCCGAATTCGCGCCGGCGCGCCAGCACCAGCGCGCCGAAGCTCGACGACAGCCCGAACAGGCCGATGACCACCGCCACCACTTCCAGCGCGTAGGTCACCGCGAAAGTACGGTCGAAGACTCTCAGCGAAACTTCGCGGATCTCCTCCGGACCGCTCATCTCGACGTTGGCACCGCCCGCGAGGCGTGCCTCGAGGTCGCGCTTGACCTTTTCCGGGTCCGCGCCGGGCGCGAGCCACACTGCCGCGTCGTTGGCGTAGGAGTCTCCCGTATAGCGGAGATACTCGTAGCGCTCGATCAGCACCGCGCCCTGCTGGCGCGCATAGTCGCGCCACACACCGGCGACGGTGAAGCGCGCCCGCCGTCCGCCGAGCGGGATCTCGATCACCGAGCCGGGCCGCCAGCGGTAGATCGCGGCGGCGATTTCGCTGACCCAGGCGGCAGGCGGCTCGCCGGCTTTCGGCGCGTAAGCCGCGCCGAGCAGGGGCGGCACCCTGCCCTCGGCTTCCACCGCTCTCGCGAGAAGGGTGACGGGAGGCCTGTCCGGGTCGACGGGGAGGCGCTGGACGCGCAGGAATTCGACGCGGCGTATTCCCGGAAGCGCTGCGATCGCCTGCTGGTCCGAAGTCGACAGGTAGGCCGTATCCGATCCCGGACCCGTTCTGAGGTACAGATCCGCCGGCAGGATGCGCTCCAGCCACTCATCCAGCGATTGCCTGAAGGAGGCGACCATGATCGCCATCGAAACCATGAGGCTCACTGCTGCGACGATGGCGGCGAGGCTGACGCCCGCCTGTCCCGGGGCGCCGCGCAGCTGCGCGAGCCCCAGCCGCAGCGGCCTCGGCCCAAGGGCCGGCGCGAGGCGAAATACCAGCACCGCAATGCGCGGCATCAGCATCACGGTGCCCACCAGAAGCAGCGCGATGGCGAGATAACCGGCGAGCGGCAGGCCGCGCACCGGCTCCACCTGGGTGAGAGCCGCTCCGGCAAGGATCACGGCGAGGCCGGGCCAGGCACGGTGCAGGCGGCCGAAAGCGCGCCCCTCGTCGCCCGCCTTCAGGGCAGCCGCCGGCGCCGCGCCCGCAGCTTCCAGCGCCGGCGCGAGACTCCCCAGCACGGCGGCGAGAATCCCCAGGACGAAAAACAGCATGAGCGCCGGCCAGTCGAGCACGATCTCGGGCGCAAGGCCGCGAAAATAGCCGCCGCCCAACTCAGCGCCGAAGTGCCGGAGCACCACGCGGGCGCTCGCAAATCCGAGCGCGATTCCGGCAGCCGCGCCGAGAGCACCGACCACCGCGGCCTCGGCGAGCAGCATGGCGACCAGCCCGCGGCGGGTCACGCCCAGGACGCGAAGCAGCGCGAGCTGCGCACGCCGCCGCACCACCGCAAGGGCCTGCGCTGAAAAGACCAGGAGCCCGCCGGTGAACAGCGCCACCAGGGCGAGCACGTTGAGGTTGACGCGGTAAGCGCGCGAGGGCGCGCCGCTGCGCTCCACGTCCGCTTCCGGCCGCTCGGCCACGGTCCCCGCCGGCAGGTCGGCCTGCAGCCGCGCTGCGAAGCGCTCCGGATCGACCCCCGGATGCAATCGGAGATCGATGCGGTTCAGGAACCCCGACCGCCCGAACATCGCCTGCGCCGCGCCGATGTCGACGATCGCGAAGCGCTGGCGGCGCGCCTCGCCGAGAATCCCTGCGATTCGCAGCGAGATCACTCGCAGGCCGACTTGAACGGAGAGCGCGTCGCCCTTCTTCAGGTCCAGCCACTCCGCCGCCGCGGCCGACACAAAGACCCGGTCGGGCCGCAGGAAGTCCAGGCGATCGCTTTCCCCGGCCGCAAGGAACGGCTGAATGCGGGCGGCACGGAAGACGTCGATCCCGAGGATCTGAAGAGGCTCGCGGCGGCCCGGAATCCGGGCGTCCACCTCGAGCACGGGGCTCGCCACGGCGACTTCGCGCTGCGCTGCGAGGCGCGGATAGAGCGACTCGTCGAACCCGGCGCGTGGACCGCGCACGGCGAGATCCGCCTCGCCCGAAAGGGTCTGAACCGCCGCGCCGAATTCGTTGATCGCCGCCTGGTTGATGAGCTGAACGGCGTAGCCGAGCGCCACGCCGAGTGCGATGGCGAGCACGGAGAGCGCGAGCCTGCCGGTGTGCTGGAGAAACGGAGCGAAGACGAGGGAGCGCCGGACCCGGTATCGGCTCATTCCCCGATGTTAGCTGATGAGTCCGTGCCTCATCGAGAACTTCACCAGCTCCACGGTGTCGCGGACCTTGAGCTTCTTCATGATCCGCGCGCGGTAGGTTTCGACGGTCTTGGGCGAGAGCGACAGCGCCTGCGCGATCGCCGCGTTGGTGCGCCCCTCGACAACCAGCTGCAGCACGTCCCGCTCGCGCAGGCTGAGGCTGTCGAGCGGGCTGACGTTGGTTCCTTCGCGCAGATAGTCGTCGATCACCGTCTCGGTGATCCGGTGGCTGAGATAGCGCTTCCCGGCGCGCAACGCGCGGATCGCGTCCACGACTTCCTCCCCCGCGGATTCTTTCAGAACGTAGCCCTGCGCCCCCGCCTGGAGCGCCCGGTAGATGTGCTCGGCGCTCAGGTACATCGACAGGATCAGCACCCGCGTTTCCGGGGACCGCTCGACGATGCGGCGCGTAGCCTCGACGCCGTCGAGCTCGGGCATGGCGATGTCCATGATGACGATGTCCGGGCGCAGCCGCAGGGCCTCGGCAACGGCCTCGCGGCCGTTGCCCGCGACCCCCACCACCTGCAGGTCGTTACCTCCCTCCAGCAGAGCGCGGAGTCCGTCCCTCACCACGGCGTGGTCGTCGGCGAGCATCACTGAAACAGGCATGTCACCCTCCCTCAAGCGTTGTATTCCACCAGAACCTGCACGCCGCTGTTGGGGCCGGCTTTCAGGCTGAACTGTGCCCCGACCGCCTCGGCCCTCTCGCGCATGATCAGCAGTCCCCACCCCGCCTCCGCGCGGGGACCGGCGATGCGCTGCGGATCGAAGCCGACGCCGTTGTCGCGCACCGAAAGTACCGCGCTGCCGTTCTTGCGCCTGATCGCGATCTCCACACGCCTTGCGTTGGCGTGCTTGGCAACATTGTTGAGCGCTTCCTGGGCGATGCGGAACATGGCGAGATCGACCGGCTTGGGCAGGTCGCCCCCCCTGCCCTCTTTCTCGAAGGCGACCTGGATTCCGGTTCGGCGCGAGAAGCCCGTGGCGAGCGAGCGCAGCGCCGCCGGAAGGCCGTAGTCGTCGAGCGCGTGGGGGCGCAGCTCCGCCATGACATCGCGCATGGCGTCGACCGTGCCTTCGACGAGCGAGCTGCAATCCTCCAGGCGCGCGGCGAGCTCGGGTTTCGTCCCGACGGGCAGGCCGCCGGCGACGATGCTCAGATTGATGCCGAGGGCCGTGAGATTCTGTCCAACCCGGTCGTGCAGCTCGGTGGCGAGCAGCCGGCGCTCGGACTCCTGCACCTCGACCAGGCGCCGGGACGTGGTCTTGAGGCGGTCGGCGTAGTTGTGCAGGTCCTCCTCCACGCGCTTGCGATCGGTGATGTCGTGAACGATCTCCGAGAAGCCGCGCAGCTTCCCGGTCTCGTCGCGCAGCGGAGTCAGGATCACGTGCGCCCAGAACTGGGAGCCGTTCTTGCGCACCCGCCAGCCCTCGCTCTCGTAGCGCCCCTGGAGCGAGGCGAACTGGAGCTGCATTCCGGGATCGCCCCGGGTCGCGTGGTCGGACAGGAAAAAGCGCGAGTAGTGCTTGCCGATGATCTCGTCGGCGAGGTAGCCCTCGATGCGCTCGGCGCCGAGGTTCCAGCTGGTGACGTAGCCCTTCATGTCGAGCATGTAGATGGCGTAGTCGCGCACGTTCTCCACCATCATGCGGAAGCGCTCCTGCGAGATCCGCACCTGCTCCTCGGCGAGCTTCCTTTCGGTAACGTCCTGGCACACGCCGATGACGCGTACCGCTCTGCCCGACTCGTCCCGGTCGACGCGCGCATGATTGTGCAGCGTGCGGACAAGGCCGTCGGGCCGGACGATGCGGAACTGATTTTCGTAGCTCTTGCCGGTGCGCAGCGCCTCGCTCGCGAGCTTCGCAGTGCGCTCGCGATCTTCGGGATGCACCAGGGGATAGAAACCGTCGAAGCTCGAGGGCAGCTGGCCGGACCTGAGACCGAAGATCCGGGTCAGCTGGTCCGACCAGGTGCGCGAGTTGGTCCGCAGATCCCACTCCCAGCTGCCGAGATTGGCGAGCGCCTGTGCTTCCTGGAGCTGGACGTCGCGCGCCCGCAGGGCTTCCTCGGTGCGCTGGCGCTCGGTCACGTCGCGCGAGACCGCGACGACCCGCTCGACTCGACCCTGCGGATCGAGTACGGCGCTGCGATAGGTTTCGATATCGCGAACCCCGCCGCTTGGCAGCAGGATGCGGAACTCGGAATGGCTGTTGCGCCCGTCCCGGACTGTTTCGAGAAACGACCGCCGGACCCGTTCCCTGTCCTCCGGGTGGATGTCCTGGAAAGCATCGATCCCGATTACGGCCTGGACATCCCCGAACAGCTTCCCGAAGGCCGGATTCGCGTACACCCGCCGGCCTTGCGGATCGACCACGGTGATCAAGTCGGACGCGTTTTCCGCGATCAGCCGGAAGCGCTCCTCGCTCTCGCGCAGGTCCGTCGTCATCTTTGCAGCCAGCGCCAGAGCGCGCTCCCTAGAGGACGACAGCGAATAGAGCACGCCGAACAGGAGGAGACTGGAGAACAATCCGGCCAGCAGCACAATCGACGGCACCAGCCTGTCGATGCGGTCGATGACCGCGTCCTTCCGGGCGCTGAAATGGATCTCCCAGATGCGACCGGCAATTTCCATCGGCACGACACGAGTGAACATGGCACGCGGGTCGTCTGCTGGCGACTGTGCCGCCGACTCGTGGATCAGCAGGCTGCTGTCGAACAGGAGCCGCTCCCTGCCGGCGGAACTGGCGCCCCCGTCCACGGCCGGCCCGAAGACCCTGAACCGCATGTAGCGCGTCGTCTTTTCCTCCAGCACACCGGCCATCAGGCGTTCCACGTCGAAACCGGCGCCCACCGAGCCGAGGTATGCGGCTTGCCGCTGCTCCACGCTGTCGAGTGGCATCCCATTCCGGTAGACCGGCAGGCGCATCCCCAGGCCGACGTACTCCCTGGCGCCGTTTTTGATGTGGATCGGCAGTCCGGAGGCGGTCAGCTTTCCGGTGTCACGTCCGGATTGCTGCACGGCCGCCATGATCTGCTTGTCGGCGCCCATCGCCGGATTTGCGCCGATATCGAGCCCGAACGCGAACTCGAACCCAGCCATAGGCTCCAGGTAAACGAGCACGTAGTACTCGGGGCGGTCTCCCGGAGGCTTGATCGCGAACTGGGGATAGCCTTTCGGGTCGAGGCTGGTATCGCGGCGGACCGACTCGACGAACTTCCGCTTGTCGTCGGCGCGAACGTAAGCGGTGTAGTTCAGGGAATCGAAGCCGGGGAACCGGGTCCGGAGATCGAGCGAACCGACAAAGTCGTGGAATTGAAGACGGGTAACGTGGTCGCCGGTGGCGAACAGGGCCTTGGCGCCGAAGAGAACCTCGGCGTACGACAAGACGCGTCTCTCGATGATCTGTTTCGCCTCGGTAGCCTGATGCGCGAACCGCTCCTCGGCCGCGCTTTCGATGTTCTCCCGGACCATGAACCACAGCAGGAGCGAAGCGGCTATTCCCGCGCCGAGCATCGTCCAAGGCAAGACGGTGCTGTTGCGGATGCGCGATGCTATCCAGTGGATGGCCCTGTTCATCTCGCTCGTCGCCGAACCTTCACGCCAGCACGATAGGCGATTATGCAACAAGTGGAAAGGCCGGATTCCTCCGGCCTTTCCACACGGGCGCCCCTCTACGAGAGAGAGCGTTTACGCAACATCAAAAGCCCGGCCGGACAGACACGTTCAGCCTCTCCGAGGGGCTGGCGTCCTTGCCCCGGGCGGGGCTGTCCCCCCTGGCGACACCGCAGTAGGCAGGCGTTTCGGCCTTGATCGCGCCGCAATAAGCAGCCTCGTCCGCCTTGACGGCACCGCAATAAGCCGCGTTCTCGGCCTTGATCGCGCCGCAGTATGCAGCCTCGTGCGCCTTTACGGCACCGCAATAGGCCGCTCCCGTCTTCCCGAATTCCTGCTGGAGCAGACCCCGCGTGCTTTCGGCTGCCCGTGCCAGATTGACGGCGTCTTCGCCTCCACGCATGCCGAAATAGGGGAAATGGTGCAGGAAATAGCCGAACACCTTCCCGCAGTCCTCGGCGTACTTCAGCGTGTCCAGGATATGCCCATGCCAGAACTTGTCGATGTCCTTGCTGGGGGCCAGGGTTTCCTCGGGGTGGGTCACGAGCAGGGTCAGGAAACGCTTGTACGCCAGCTCCATCTGCTCGGCGTACCGGCGTGACCAGCCCTCGCCTTCCTCGGAATCCATCAGCTTGAACTTGATGGGGTCGAGATCGAGCGCCTGAATCGCGGCGACGACTTCTTCAACGGGCCTGTCGGTCACTCTTTGCATGGTTCCTCCTGTGAATTGAACTACGGGGTGGGACCGGATCGCTTGGATCCGTCCCGGTGAAACGCCTGGGTTCTGACACGGGTATTCCTGGGGCAAGGGAATGGAGTCGAACGCCCCATGCCCCCTTATGGCTGCGATCGTGAGGCGCGCACTCCGAGAACCGGAGGGTGCCGCGCAAGACGCGGACGGGTGGCCGGTTCCGCCGCACCGGGCCGCTTGCCCCGGTGGATATTGCACTGCACCGAGCGTTATCTAATCAGGAGCAGAGGGGAATTGCTGCCGGGGCAATCTGACAAGTGTTGTCCGTGTAAACCCGACAACGGAATCAAGCTTCAAGACTGCGTGCCACTGGCACGCCGGCCAACCCCGGCCGGATGCCAGAGCGGCACCGCGCTTCGACTACGAGCCGGCGACGATCACCAGCTCGTTCTTGACCGATCTGACTCCCGGCACGCCGGCGGCAACCTTCGCGGCCTTGTCGCGGTTCTTCTTGCTGTCGGCGGTACCGTAGAGGGTCACGACACCGTCCGATGCGCCGGCGTCGATCGCGAGCATCTTGAGGGCGGGATCGGCGCCCAGCGCGGACTTCACCTTGCCCGCGAGCACCTTGTTCTCGTCGATCGCGGGCTTCTCGGGCTCGACCGGCTTCGGCGCCACGACGGGCGCCTTGGGGATCTCGATCCTGCCTTCGGCGGGCGCCTGCTGCGCCTGCAGGGCCGGCTGATCGGACTTCCACAGCGACTGGATCCAGTCGCATCCGCCGAGGCCGAGCACCGCCGCGGCCGCGGCGACGGCGGTCAAAGCGCCGCGCCCTTGTTCGATCGAAATCATGAGTCGCTCCATCGTGGTGGGGATTCCCCTGCTCTGACACGATGACGCGGCGATAGTTTCAATGTCGTCGCGAACCGACACCTTCGTCGCGCTACACTTGCGCCACCCGAGCGGACTCCTCCATGCCTATCCCTCTCCACCTCGACCCGGACCTCGCCCCCATCCACGCCGCGGAGTATCCACGCTTCTCCGACGCCGAGATGGCGCGGCGGCGGGCGGCGCTCGCGCGTGTGATGGAGCGGGCCGGAGTGGATCATCTCCTCGTGTGCGGCGAGCAACGCGCGGGCAGCGGCGTGGGCTGGCTCACTTCCTGGCCGACGACGGTCGAAGCGTACGTAATCGTCGCGCCCCGCGAGCCCCAGGTCATGTACATGGAGTGGTACAACCACTGGCCGCTCGCGAGAAAGCTCGCGCGCGACACCGAGGTCCGCTGGGGCGAGCACCGCGGCTTCGACAAGGTGCTGGCCGATCTCAAGTCGCGCGGCGCGAAGCGGGTCGGCATGATGGGCGCTCTTGCCTATTCGCGCTGCAGGCAGCTCGAAGCGGCCTTCGGTCCGCTGGTGGACCTGAACCGCGAGTACGTGCGCCTGCGCCTGGTGAAATCCGCGGAGGAGATCCGCTGGATGAGGATCGGCGCGGCGCTCACCGACCTCGCCGTCGAGGGGCTGCGGCGCGAAGCGCGGCCCGGGATGACCGAGCGCGAGCTGGGCGCGATCTGCGAAGCCGCCTACCACCCGCACGGCGGCGTGACCTACATCCACTATTTCCTCGTCACCCCGATGGCGAACCCCGAGTACTGCGTGCCGCGGCAGTTCGCTTCCAGCCGCAGGACAAAGCAGGGCGACGTCATCGCGACCGAGATCACCGCGCAGTTCTTCGACTATCCCGGGCAGATCCTGCGCACCTTCACCGTCGCTGCCGACCCGACGCCGCTCTTCCGACGGCTCCACGAGACGGCCGAAACCGCGTTCGATGCCGTGACCAAGGTCGTCCGCCACGGCACGACCATGCAGCAGATCATCGATGCGGCGGGCGTCATCGAGGACGCGGGCTTCACGGTATACGACGACCTGATGCACGGCTTCGGCGGCGGCTACTTCCCGCCAGTGCTGGGAACGAAAAGCCGGCCGGCCGGGCCGCTGCCCGAGATGACGCTCGAAGCGGGAATGACCTGCGTGGTGCAGCCGAATGTCATCACGCCCGATCAGAAAGCCGGGGTGCAGGTCGGCGAGCTGGTGCTCGTGACCGAGACCGGGTTCGAGAGAATGCACCGGGCGGAGCGAGGCTTGTTCAGGATCGGATAACGAACAGGAGCCTTATTCATGAAACCGACTGCCATCATCCTCGCCGCCGTCGCGGCTGTCGCATCGAGCTCGCCGGGAGCTGCCGCCGAGCTCGCCGGAGCCTTCAGCAAGGGCCGCACCAGCGTGATCATCACGGGCGGCACCGGTTATGCATTTGATCAGTCCTACCTGGTTCTCGGGCTGGGCGTGGGCTACTACGTGATCGACGGACTCAACCTCGGCCTGTCCGTCGAATCGTGGTCCGGGTCGAGCCCCAAGCTATACAAGGTCACGCCTTCGGTGCAATACGTCTTTCACCAGATCCCGAGGGTCAGCCCGTACATCGGTGCTTTCTATCGCCGCGCATACGTGGACGGTCTGCCGGACATCAACTCCTGGGGCGGACGCGCCGGCGTCTATGTCGGTGCCGGGCGCAATGCCTATCTCGGTCTCGGTGCGGTGTACGAGTCCTACGTGGACTGCAACACGACCCTCTACCGTTCGTGCAGCGAGACCTATCCGGAGCTGAGCTTCATCGTTTCGTTCTAGGCGCCCGCCGCCCTGCTCGCCCGTCACTTGACCTTGATCGCCTTCCCGTAGCAGGTAAACGCCTCCGACCCACCGAACAGGCCCGGGTCGCCGTAGCAGTCCACATTGGTCAATCCGTTCGCGTCGAGCGACGCGGCCTTGTCCTTCAGCGCCGCGATGCCGTCCTCGCGCGATGAGTAGGACGGCACCCACAGCGCGGTGCGCCCGCTGTCGACCCATAGGCGCGCGACGGTCTCGTACTCGCCTTGCCTGAGCTGGGCCGGACTGTAGATCTTGACATCGTCGCCAGTAGTGCTCGCGCACCCGGACAGGGCTGCGCTCAGAGCGACTGCGACAATGGAGGCTGTTCGCTTCACAGGCTGTCTTCCGCGAGGTCAACGTGCAATTATATTCTGAGGGAGGCAGGTTCGCCTGCGGCAGTGTCCGCCTGTACGGGTTCGCCTGACATCGAAGTCAGGCCCCGCCTGGCTATCTACCTTCCCCGCAAACGACTAGGATCTTTCGCACCCCGCGCGCTTGCCTGCGTTTCACGCTTTTTCGAAAGCTCGAGGAGTCCTTGAATGTGATTCGTTCAGGGAAAACAACTCAGGGAGAGGGGATACCATCATGATCTATAGCTACACGTACTTGTTCTCCGGCTGTGACCACGGCGGCATTGCGATGGCAGAGATGAAGGTGCGGGTGAATCTGAACCCGGCGACAAACAAGGGGGACGTGGAGGTCAAGACCTACAACATGTCCCCCATCACGCTGCTGAACGCGAGCGGCCACAACTTGCCCGCCATATCCGCCTTCGGTTTCGAGATCAAGTATTCCCATATCAGCTGGGAGCTCAGGGCCAACAAGTACACCGGTGGAAGCGCCTCGGGCAGCGCGATCATCGGCGAGGATGGTGGTGCTCCCATCCCGTTGTGGCAGCTTGGACCGGCCAGTCCTGCTGTGTTGAAGACGTCCTACGCTTTCGGCACCGTATACCCAAGTACCCTCCCCGGCTACCCGGACGGACGGCTCTACAATCCCGACGCGATCCCGGTTCTGCCTCACGGGCCCGCGAACAACTTCTTTGCAACGGAGGCCAGGCTGCTGTTTGACGTGAACGGCGGGGAATGCCCCTTGTGCGAGTTCTCCAATCCATGGATCTTGATGACCAACGTCGGTCATGGAAACGGGAGAGTTGGCATGCGTGGCATTGGATTTCGGATCACGTAGAACTCCCGGGCACTGCAATCTCACCGGGGAACTCGGTCACCGACGCGCGGAGCCTCGGCGATCGCTTGGCCCTCGTCGTCGGTCCGCCTCGCCACGGGCGCCGGCCTGCTCGGGGACCCGCAGCCCGGCTTCGGTAAGCAAGTACATCCGGTCCGCAGTCTTGGCCGCCGCGGTGGAATGCGTCACGAGTATCCCTGCGGCCCCCTCTTCCTTCACGCATTCGCGCAGGAGGGCGAGCACCTCCTTCGCGCTCTCCGGATCGAGGTTGCCGGTCGGCTCGTCGGCGAACACCAGGCGCGGCCTGTGCACCAGGGCGCGAGCGATGGCGACGCGCTGCATCTCTCCCCCGGAAAGCTCGCGCGGCAGGCTCTCGCCGCGATCGCCGAGCTTCACCGCGTCGAGGAGCGAAGCGACACGTTCGAGCATCGCCCTGTTCCCGACGCCGTTCAAGGCGAGCGGCAGCGCGACGTTCTGGGCCACCGTCAGATACGGCAGGATGTGGAAAGCCTGGAACACGAACCCCATGTGCCTGCGGCGAATGCGGGTCGCCTCGTCGTCGCCGAGCGCGGAAAGCTCGACGCCGTCTAGGAGCACCTGACCCGAGTCGGGCCGGTCGAGGCCGGCAATGAGGTTGAGGAGCGTCGATTTGCCGATTCCGGACTCCCCCATCACCGCGATGTAGTCCCCGGCGGCGAGCTCGAAGCTGATGTCCTGCAGCACGGTCTTCGCGCGCGGGCCGGAGAACGACTTCGAGAGGTTTC
Source organism: Burkholderiales bacterium (assembly GCA_035519135.1). Classification (GTDB taxonomy): domain Bacteria; phylum Pseudomonadota; class Gammaproteobacteria; order Burkholderiales; family SG8-39; genus VBDM01. The sequence goes on from DATIWX010000133.1 coordinate 40,281, forward strand.
TGACCGACAGCACGCGGGCGAGATTACTGGTGAGGCGGCCTCAAGGCAAGATGATCGTCGACTTCATACGCCGAGGTAGCGGTGCTGCACCTCGCGGTTTCCCGCGAGCTCGGACGACGCGCCGCTCCAGACCACGCGGCCCTTCTCGATGACGTAGTGCCGGTCGGCGATGCGCATCAGCGCCCTCAGGTCCTTGTCGACGATGAGGATCGAGAGGCCCGCCGCCTTGAGGCTCTCGATCGCCCGGTAGATTTCGATGCAGATCAGCGGCGCGAGCCCCTCGGTGGCCTCGTCGAGGATCAGCAGGCGCGGGTTGGTCATGAGCGCCCGGCCGATGGCGAGCATCTGCTGCTCGCCTCCCGAGAGCTGGCTGCCGAGATTCCCGCTGCGCTCGGCGAGCTGCGGAAAGAGTCCGAACACCCGCGCCAGCGTCCAAGGCTCCGCGCCCGCCGACCGCCTTGCGGTCGCCACCAAATTCTCGCGCACCGTCAGGTTGGGAAACACCTGGCGTCCCTCCGGCACGAGGCCGAGCCCCGCCTGCGCCACGCGGTACGAGGGCAGGCCGTGCAGAGGCTTGTCTCCGAATCGTATCGTCCCCGCGCGGCTGCGCACCATGCCCATGATCGAGCGCACGGTGGTGGTCTTGCCCATGCCGTTGCGCCCGAGCAAGGTCGCGACCTCGCCTTCGCGCACGACGAGCGATACCCCGAACAGCACCTGGCCGCGCCCGTAGGCCGTCTCCAGGCCTTCGATTTCGAGGTTCACGCCGGCCCTTCCTCGCCCAGGTAGGCGCGACGCACCTCGGGATTCGCGCGGATCTCCTGCGGCGTGCCCGTGGCGATGATGCGGCCATACACCAGGACCGAAACGCGGTCGGCGAGGGAAAACACGGCGTCCATGTCATGCTCGACCAGGATGATGGTCTTGCCTCCCTTGAGCGTGGAGAGAAAGGCGATCATGCGCCGCGTTTCCTCGGCACCCATGCCCGCCACGGGTTCATCGAGCAGCATCAGCCGCGGGCGCACGGCGAGCGCCATGGCGATCTCGAGCCGGCGCTGCTCGCCGTGCGCAAGATTCGACGCCTGGACCCCTGCCCGGCCTCCCAGGCCCAGCTCTTCCAGTATCGCCCGCGCGGGCGCGCGCAGCGCGGTCTGTTCACGCGCGGCGCGCCAGAACCGGAAGCTGTGGCCCGCGTGCGCCTGCACTGCGAGCATCACGTTCTCGAGCGTCGAGAAATCAGGGTAGATGCTGGTGATCTGGAACGAGCGCGCCAGCCCTTTCCGGGAGCGCGCTGGCGCCGGGAGCGCCGTAATGTCCTCGCCCGCGAAGCGCACCTCGCCCCGGTCCGAGCGAATCTCACCAGCGAGCTGGCCAATGAGTGTCGTCTTGCCGGCGCCGTTCGGACCGATCACCGCGTGCGTCTCGCCTTCGCGCACCTCGAGATCGATGCCGTCGCTCGCGCGCAGCGCCCCGAAGCTCTTGGTGAGGCCGCGGACCTCCAGAATGCTGCTAGTCATTTTTTTCGCGGATCAGGCCCGCCAGCCCGCGCCTGAAGAACACCACCGATAGAACCAGCAGTGGCCCGAGGATGATCTGCCAGTGCTGCGTCCAGCCCGAGAGCAGGTCCTCGAGAACGAGGAGCGCGAACGCTCCGAGCACCGGCCCGGCGACGCTTCCCATGCCGCCGAGGATCACCATGAACATCAGCTCGCCCGAGCGGGTCCAGTTCATGAACTCCGGCGTGAGGTAGGCGGTGTGGTTGACCAGCAGCGCCCCGGCGAGACCGCATACCGCGCCCGCGATCACGAAAGCCGCGAGGCGGTAGAGATAGGGGGAAACGCCAATGGCGCGGGTGCGCGTCTCGTTCGACTTTGCGGCGCGGATCACCATGCCGAAGCGCGAATTCACGAGGCGGTGCCCGAAGAAAAGCACCAGCACGAGAGCCGCGAGCACCAGATAGTAGAACGCGCTGGCGTCGTTCAGATCGATTCCCGGAAGCCGGCTCTTCGCCGCGAGCCGCATGCCGTCGTCGCCGCCGAACTCCTCGATCGAGATGCCGAGATAGTAGAGCATCTGCGTGAACGCGAGCGTGATCATGATGAAATAGACACCGCTGGTGCGGATCGACACCGCCCCGATCACCAGCGCGACCAGCGCCGAGGTACCGATGGCGAGCGCCCATTGCAGGAGTCCGTCGTAGACGCCATAGTGCGCGAGCACCCCGACCGCGTATCCGCCGATGCCGAGATAGGCCGCGTGCCCGAAGGAGACCATGCCGCCGTAGCCGAGGATGAGATTCAAGCTCGCCGCCGCAATCGCGAAGATCATGATGCGGCGGACGAGGTCCAGATAGAAAGGCTGGTTGAAGAGCGACGCGAACGGCGGTACCGCCGCCAGAAGCAGCAGGCCGAGACCGAGTACGATCGCGCGGTTTCGGGGGCTCACAGACGCGCGGGGAACAGCCCTTGCGGCCTGAGCGCGAGCACCGCCGCCATCAGCAGGTAAATGAGCATGGAGGCCAGCGCGGGACCCGCCGCGTCGGCGGCGGTAGGCGAGATCACCGTCGCGAGCGTGGGCTTCAGGAACGCGCGGCCGAGCGTGTCGACCATGCCGACGATCAGCGCGCCCGCGAGCGCGCCCCGGATCGAGCCGATTCCGCCGATGACGATCACCACGAACACCTCGATCAGAATCAGCTCGCCCATCCCCGGCTGCACCGCGTAGATCGGGCCGGCCATCAGTCCCGCGAGCCCGGCGAGCGCGGCGCCGAACCCGAACACGAGCGTATAAAGAAACCGGATGTTGATTCCGAGCGCCGCCACCATGGCGCGGTTGGAGGCCCCGGCACGGATGAGCATGCCCAGGCGCGTGCGCGCGACCACGAACCACAGGAGCCCCGCCACGGCCAGACCCACCGCGATGATGACGAGGCGATAGAGAGGGTAGCGCAGCCCGGGCAACAGATCGACGTGCCCGGACAGGTACTCGGGGATATTCGTGTACAGCGCGGCGCGGCCCCAGAGCATCGCCGCGAGCTCGTTGAAAAAGAGGATCAGGCCGAAGGTGGCGAGCACCTGGTCGAGATGATCGCGCTCGTACAGGGTTCGCAGCGCCACCAGCTCGACCGCGACGCCCACGGCCAGGGTTCCGGCGAGGCCAAGAAGCACACCGAGCAGATACGACCCCGTCGTCGCGTAGAAATAGGTCGCGAGATAGGCTCCGACCATGTAGAAGGAGCCGTGCGCGAGGTTCACCAGGTTCATGATGCCGAAGACGAGCGTGAGCCCGGCGGCCATAAGGAACAGCATCACGCCGAGCTGGAGCCCGTTCAGGGTCTGCTCGAGGACGAGAATCAGGTTCAAGGGAGGAAGAAAAAAAGGGGCGCGGATCGTTCCGCGCCCCGGGCCTTCGAAGCGTTCCAGGCCGCCTGCTATTTCAAGGCGCATTCCTTGTAGTAGGAATCCTTGTGGTTGGTGAACACCGTTTTCTGGATCTCCATCACCGGGTCCTGCCCCGCCGGACCGGCGACCGTCTTGAGAAGATAGAAATTCTGGATCGGGAAGTGGTTGCTGTTGTAGCTGAACTTGCCGCGTGTCGAGGAAAAATCGGCCTTGCGCATCGCGGCGACCATCCCCTTCTTGTTCGCGAGATTGCCCTTGACCGCGCGCACCGCCGAGTCGATCAGCAGGATGCCGTCGTAGCTCTGGGCGCCGTAGAACACCGGCATCTTGCCGTACTTCTTGCGGTAATCCGAGACGTACTTCTGGTTGGCCGGGTTCTTCAGGTCGGGGCTCCAGTAGCGCGTCTCGTACTGGCCGAGGGCCGCGTGCTTCACCGCCGGGATCGAGATCTCATCCACCGTGTAGACCGAGTACAGCGGAAATTGCCCGCGCAGCCCCGCCTCCGAATACTGCCTCAGGAACGAAATGCCCATTCCGCCGGGGTAGAACACGAACACCGCCTTGGGGCTCTTGGCGCGCAGTTGCGACAGCTCGGCCTGGTAGTCGGTTTGGCCGAGGCGCGTATAGACTTCGTCGACGATGCGCCCCTTGTAGGAGCGCTTGAAGCCGTTGATCATGTCCTTCCCGGCAGCGTAGTTCGGCGCCATCAGGTACACGTCGCTGATGCCCTGGTCCTGCATCACCTTGCCCATCGCCTCGGGTGTGTCGTCGTTCTGCCAGGACGTCGTGAAGAACAGCTCGCTGCATTGCTTCCCTGCGAGCTCGTGCGGGCCGGCATTGGTGCCGACCATGATCTTGCCGGCGTCGGTGACCGTGGGCGCAACCGCCAGCATGACGTTCGACCAGATGATGCCCGCCACGAAATCGACCTGCTGCTTCTTCAGCATCTCCTCGGCGACCTGCTTGCCCACGTCGGGCTTGACCTGGTCGTCGCCGTAGGTCACTTCGACGTCGAGCCCGGCCATCTTGCGTCCGAGATGATCGAGCGCGAGCTCGACCGAGTTCTTCATGTATTCGCCGATGACTCCCTGCGGGCCCGACAGCGTGGTGATGAATCCGATCTTCACCTTCTGCTGCGCGGCGGCGGGCCCGGCAGCGACAAAGGCGGCGGCGATGCCTACGGTGAGAGAGCGTAAGAATTGTTGCTTCATGTTTGCTTTCCTCCCGCTTTTGATCCGATCCAGTCTAGCAAGGGTGTCCGGAGGGTGTCCAGGCGGCAGCAGCGATGCAATATATTTCATCGGATATCCACGAGCACCGGCCCCTGATACGCCAGCGTCGCCTCGAGCGTCAGCCCCGCCGAGAAAACGCGTTCGTCTTCGCCGGCGAACCCCACGACCATGAGGCCTACCGGCGCGGTTCTGGGCGGCTGGATCGGGAGCGAAAGCGCGCAGCCGTCCAGAAAATTGATCAGGTTGGTGTTGCGCAGCATGCCGCCGTTCGCGAGGCGGAAGCTCTCAGGGTTGCGCTCCAGTTCCTCGATCCTGGGCGCGATGCGCGGCACGGTCGGCATGATCAGCGCGTCGACCTCGTAGTGGGACCGTGCGAAGCGCTTCATCAGCTGGGCGCGATTCGCGAGCAGGTCGATGTAGTCCGCCGCGCTCACCGAGGCGCCGCGCAGGATGCGTTCCAGGACGCGCGGGTCGAAATCCCGTTCCCGCTCGACCCACCGGCGGTGCACGGCGTAAGCCTCCGGGGGAGAAATCCCCCCGCCGAGATTCGCTTTCACCGCCGCGTCGAATTCCGGCACGGCGACGTCCACGATCCTCGCCCCGCGGCGCGACAGCCGCTGCAGGGCCGCCTGGAACGCCTCGCTCACTTCGATATCCAGATCCTCGAGCATCTGGTTCTTGGGCACGCCCAGGCGCATTCCCGAGAGCGCGGCGGGAGCAGGCGGGCGCGGCACCTCGCCCGCGAGCACCTGAAAGATCGTCGCGCAGCAAGCGACCGTGGGAGCGAGCGGCCCGACCGAGTCCAGGGTCGTCGACAGGGGGAACGCCCCCTCGCGCGGAACGCGCGCCGTGGTCGGCTTGAACCCCGCGATGCCACACAGCGCCGCGGGAATGCGCACCGAGCCGCCGGTGTCGGTTCCAAGCGCGAACGCCGCCATCCCGTCCGAGACCGACACCGCTGCGCCCGAGGAGGACCCTCCCGGGATCCTGCGCGCGGCGCGATCGTAGGGGTTGGCGGGCGTGCCGTAATGCGGGTTGATGCCGATGCCCGAAAAAGCGAACTCGGTCATGTTGCTGCGACCGATCACCACCGCACCCGCCGCGCGCAGCCGCGCCACCGCGACTGCATCGGCAGCCGCCGCAGGGCGGTCACGCAAGATCTTCGATCCGGCGGTGGTCACGTCGCCGGCGATGTCGAAAAGATCCTTGATCGACACCGGCAGGCCGGCGAGCGGGGAAGGCACCACGCCTTGCTTCCGCAACCGGTCGGAAGCCTCGGCGGCCAGCAGCGCGCCCTGGGCGTGCACCTTGGTGAAGGCGCGCCCGCCTTCGCCGTTCGCGTCGGCGATGCGCGCCAGCGCTTCCTCGACCAGCCTGCGGCTGGTGGTCTTGCCTTCGGCGAGAGATCGCCCGAGCGCGGCGATCGGCGTGGTCAGCGTGTCGGCCATTTCTTCGGACCTGCGACTATGCCTTCAACTCGGTGTCGTAGTAGTGCATCTCGAGCAGCAGGCAGCCGGTTTCCGACTTGAACGGTCCGTGAGCGGTGCCCGGTGGGCGGCAGGCGTAGGTATGGGGACCGAAACGCGTGCCGCCTCTACCATGCCTGTCGCTGCCCACGATCAGATCCCCGGAGACGACATACACCTCTTCCCAGTACTCGTGGATGAAGGGCTCGGTCGTGTACACGCCCGGCTCGAACTTCAGGTGGCGCGTGCGAAAGCCGCGTCCTTTCTTCTCGTCCAGGTAACCGGCGAGCACCTGCTGGCGGATCCCGGCAGGATAGCCCGGCAGGTTTTCCCAGCCGCGCTCGAGATCGACCTTGTGGAACTCCGTGTGCTCTTTCCGGATCGCCATGGCTACTCCTTTCGCCTCAGTCCGCGATCGCGAGCGCGCGCACCGCGTACTCGTGCCGCAGGCTCCGGTTCCTAACCGGATCGTGGAGCTCGATTTCGAAGCGCTCGCCCCCGCCGATTTTCCCGCGCACCGCGAGCGTACCGCAGAACATTGCCGTCCCGGGCGCGAGATACGTGGAACCCGAGAAGCGTCCGAGCAGCTCGCGCGGCGCGAGCATGTGGCCCACCTCTCCTTCCTGGTACAGCAGGCGCTTGCCCGCACGCGTCACGTGCGAGCGCAGAACCAGTCGATCCCAGTGCGCGTCGACCTCGTCGAACGGCCACAACTCCCGTCCGATCGGCTTGGGGCACATCTGCTTGGATACGGTGACGCCGTAGGCCTCGACCTTCCTGTCGGTGTGATCGGAGCCGACACCGACGTAGAGGGAATCGGGCGCGGCGGCCAGGACGAATTCGACTTCGCCGCTCGAGTCCTCGCCGACCACCTCGACTTCGCGCGCCGTGGTGAGGAGGCCCGCCGCTACCCGGTAGAAAATGGGCACGGCGCGCGGGCGCCTGACGCCGATCGCCGCCAGCTCGGCGATATGCTTCTCCACCGAGCCCTTGTCGCGCCCCGTCCAGCCGGCGATGACGAGCTGAGCGATCTCGATGCGGCGCGGCGACCCGTTGACTAGGAAATCCATGGTGTGCTGCAGCTCTCCTCCCGATACGTCCCGTATCTTACAGGGCAACATCCCACGTGGTGGTGGGCCGCGTCCCACGACGACGTTTTTTTGCTTTCCGGCCTTCGCCGGAGTAGATTTTTACGCCACCGACTTGTCGCCGAGGAGCCGTCGATGTCGAAATTCGTGATCTCTCCGCATTTCAGGTTGCAGGAATGGGTAGCCGAGGAAAAGGGCTATTTCAAGGCCGAGGGCCTCGACTACGAATTCCGCGATAACTACGGACCGGGCGACGCCGTGAAGAAACATGCGACTGCAAACAAGATCGGCGCTTTCCAGAGCATCGAGCAAGGCCGGGCCTGCGACGTGAGCGGTGCGTGCCACTGGACGGTCAACGTTGCCGCCTCCACCGGACACGGCAAGCTCTACGCCGACGCCTACTCGGTCGCGCCCTGCGGCGTGTTCGTCCCGCCGGAGTCCGATATCACGCATCCGCGCGAATTGAAAGGCGTGCCGATCTCGGTCGGCTACCAGTCCGGGAGCCACTACTCGACGATCCAGGGCCTCGAGCAGTATCTGCCGCTCGACGAGATCAAGCTTTCGTTCGCCGACGGCCTGCTGTTTTCGCGACTCGAGAAGCTGATCGACCGCAAAGTGCCGGCTGCCTCCCTTTTCAGCGGACCGTATTACTTCCTGGAGCAGCTCGGCTTCCGCAAGATCATCGACACCACGTTCATGATGGCGACCTCGATCAGCGGCAATCCCGATCCCGAGGACCTGCGCAAGTATTTCCGCGCTCTTCGGCGAGCGCAGCGCGACATCGACCTGCGCCCCGAGCTCTACACGCACTACTACAAGAACGAGTTCCCCAAGCGCTTCCTCGATCAGATGGACACCCGCCGCTGGGGCCCCGGCGAGCGCATCGTCTTCGAGCCCTACACCAAGGAAGTCTTCGACGAGTCCTTCAAGTGGATCGCCGAGCGCGGCATCTTCGCCGAGGGCGATATGGGTGCGGGGAAGTACGAGGACTCGGTGATCTCGCTCGCCGCGTAGCAAACCGGGGACAGACCCCTATTTCCCTGCGGCTCCTGCGAGAGCACGTCGGCAAAGCATAGGAAATAGGGGTCTGTCCCCGGTATTACTCGAAGTTCATTCCGAAGGCCTCGGGGGTCTTCGGTCCCCAGACGTAAAGGGAGTCCTCCGCCGGATAGTTCGTCGGCGTCCATTTTGCGTCGCCTGGAATGTAGTCGATGTCGCAGAAGTACTCCGCCATGCTGTTCCAGGGATCGCGGATGTAGTGGAAGAAATTCGAGCCGATGACGTGCCGGCCGAACCCCCAGCCGTCCTTGTAGCCCTTGTCGAGCAGCCGGCACGCGCCGATCCCGATCTCGTCGACGTTGCCGACTTCGAAGCTGGCGTGATGAAACCCTGGGCGATCCGAGTGGATGAAGCCGAAGATGTGGTGGTCGCTGCCGCCCTGCCCGCGCATGAAGGCGACGATGTCCTGAGCGCGGTCGGACAGCTGCAGCCCCACCACGCGGGTGTAGAAGTCCACCATCTTCTCCATCTGCGGGGTGAAGCGCAGCGTGTGGCCGAGCCGCGTCGGGCGCACCTGGACATCTCGCTTCGGGTGTCCCGGGATGCCGGCGCGGTTGAGGTGCCCGGGGTTGTTGATCTTCCACTCCGGCGCGGTGCGCCATCTCGCCGGCTCGGCGGCGCGCACATTGACCAGCAGACCGTCGGGATCACGGAACCAGATGCCCTCGTAGGGCGTTTCCTTCGGCGCGTCGACCAGCTTGGTGCCGTTCTGCTCCAGCTTCTTCTTGAGACTCTGAAGGTCCTCCGCTCTCGTACCGAAGCCGACGTGGTGCATGTGCCTCTTCTGGCCTTCGACCAGCACCACCTGGTCCTGGTCGCGACCGAAGCAGCGCATCACGATGCGCCTGTCGTGCTCCTCCGCCTCCATCCCGAAATCGGTGTAGAACTTCCTGCCGACCGTCGGATCCGGTACGGCAAGCGCAATATGTAGCAGTGATCGAACCGTCATTGGCCCCTCGGAACCGACGCTGTCTGGTGAAATGATTCTACGCTAGCCCCTGAGCGAGGCGCGCTTCTTGCCCACCACGCCCGAGGCCTCGATCGATGGGCCGATCGCCGAGTGGAAAGTGGGCGCCATCACGTGTGCGCCGCCCACGCCCGGGGTGTCCGCGAGCTGCTGCAGAAGCTCGACGCAGATCCTGCTGCCCTCGGCCTTGGGATCGGCGGCGCGCTCCAGCCGCTCGACGATCTCTTCCGGAATGATCGCTCCGTAGAGCTTCTCCTTCATCCAGCGAGCCGAGCGCGCCGAGGGAATGGGTGCGATACCGATCAGGATCGGCAGTTTTTGCGCGACCCCCAGGTCGAGCAGGCGCGCGGCATAGCGCCGAACCACATCCGCATCCATGCAGAACTGCGTCTGGATGAAATCCGCTCCGGCCTGCATCTTCGCGAGCAGACCGCTGGGGCGCCAATCAGGGGGAGGATCTACGGGCAATTCCGCTGCGCCCAGCACCAGCCTCACCGGTCCCTTGATCTCGGCGCCCGAGGGAAGGCGGCCCTCCATGCGCATTCGATGCGCCGTCGCGAGCAGGGCCGTGGTGTCTAGGTCGAAAACCGCCTTGGTCTCCGGCTGGTCGCCGAGCCTGGGGTCGTCGCCGCGCAGAGCGAGAATGTTGTGAATGCCGAGCGCGGCAGCGCCGAGCAACTCCGCCTGCAAAGCGATTCGATTGCGGTCGCGGCAGGTCATCTGGAGAACGGGCTCGACGCCGCTGCACACCAGGAAATGCGCCGCGGCGAGGCTCGACATGTGGGCTCTCGACCCGGCCCCGTCGGTCACGTTGATCGCTGCAACCAGCCCCCGCAAGGCGAGGGCACGCTCGATGAATTCTGCCGGATCGGTGGATACTGGAGGCGAGAGCTCTGCGGTGACCACGAAACTTCCGTCTCGCAGGTGCTTGTGCAGATCGCTGACGGCGCTGCCCGACGACTGCTCCTTCGTGGTCACATCCATTCTTCTCGATGTCCCGTCTCGGCGGCGAGTGTAGCACGCCGGATCTCAGTTTCTGCCCCGTTCCGCGTCGACGCGGGCCATGAATTTCGGGGCCAGTGCCCGCAGGCGTTCTTCGGTCATGCGCCCGCTCCTCGTCATATAGTCGTACGCGAGCTGCCACGGCTCGAGTTTCATCTTCTCGGGAAATTTCTCATACCAATACGAGCTCGCGTTGGCCGCGGCGAGGAGCTTCTCCACCACCGGTCTGCGCTCGCGTTCGAAGGATTCAAGCGCGCGCGGGACGTCCTCTCCGCACTCCGCGAAGGCGCGCTCCAGCGCGATCGCATCCTCGAATGCGAGCCGCGTGCCGGACCCGATCGAGAAATGCACGGTACGCAGCGCGTCGCCGAGGAGGACCGCGTAGCCCGAGGGCGAGCGGCGCGCGAGCCAGTGTTCGTTGCGGACCAGCGGGAACTGCCGCCATATCGACTTGTTGGACTCGAGAGCGTGTCCTGCGAGGTCGGGCGCGAACACGGCTTCGCAGTAGGCCCGCGATTCGCCGTCGCTCATGCGATCCAGCCCGGATCTCCTCCACGTCGCCTCGTCGCACTCGACCACGAAGGTGCTCATCGAGGGCGCGTGACGGTAGTGATGCGCGACGAACGCGCCGTGCCGGCTTTCGCGGAACGTGAGCGTCAGGCAGTCGAATGGCTGCGCCGTGCCGTACCATGCGAAGCGATTGGTGAGCAGCTTGAGGCTTGGTTCGAACTGCGCGGCAAGCGCGTTGCGCACCAGCGAGTTCGAACCGTCGGCTCCCACCACGAGATCCGCTCGGGGAAGCTGGTCGAGCGAGGAGATCGCCCGGCCGTAATGGATCATTGCGCCGGTCCGGCGGCACAGACTCTGCAGGATTTCCTGGAGCGCGAGACGACCGATCGCCGAGAACCCGTTCCCGTCCACATCGACGGGCTCGCCGCGATGCACGAGTCGCTGCATCGACCAGCGCTCCATGGCCGTCTCGATAGTGGAAGAAAGCTCGGGCTCGTCCCGCTCGAGAAACGCGAGGGCGCCGTCGGAAAACACCACCCCGAAGCCATAGGTCGCCCCCTCGGGATTCTGCTCAAAGGCTTCGACTTCCCACGTCGGGAAACGGCGCTTGATCAGGAGGGAGAAGAGCAATCCGGCGGCGCCGGCTCCAATTACGGCGACGCGCATGTTTATGCCTTTGTCATGTTTCCTGGTTAGTCATATATGACTGCGTCATATGTCACGAACCGCGCCGTCTGAGCCTTGTCCGACGACACCACCAGGCCTAATATTCCACCGCAAGAATCATTTGTAATCTCCTGATTATTCACGAGAGCATGGAGTAGAAAGTGGACGCAGTCGTGCCAGGACGGGTGCTCAGCTGCGAGGGTTCCGTCTCTTACGCTTCGCGGCTGTTGATTGTCGCCGCCGCCTATTTTGCCGCAGCCAAGCTGGCTCTGTGGACAGGAGCCGAGGCCGGCCAGACGGCAGCCGTGTGGCCGGCCTCGGGCATCGCCTTGGCCTGCGTGCTGCTTCTCGGATTCCGCGCTTGGCCCGGCGTATGGCTTGGGGCGGCGCTCGCCGGAATGACGGTGCAGCCTTCGCCGGCCGACGCGGCCCTGTTGGGGGCCGGGAGCACACTCGAAGCTCTGGTCGCCGCGGCTCTGGTGCGGCGCTGCATCGGTCTGCCTCGCAGTTTCGAACGCGGCGAGGACGTGGTGGAATTCGTCGCCATCGCGGCACTGAGTTCCGCGATCGCTGCCAGCGTGGCGACGGCCCAGCTGGTCTGGCCTCATTCGCCGGCTCCGCAGGCACTCGCCTGGATCTGGTGGACCCGGTGGCAAGCCGACGCCATGGGCATGGTCGTCGTCGCACCGCTGATCCTCAGCTGGTCCGGCCGCAGCGCGGAGGGATCGCGCCCGAAGACTCTGGAAATGCTGTGTCTTGCGGTCCCCACTCTCGCCATGACCCAGGCGATCTTCAGCGACGGCCTGCCGCCTTCCCTGCCGTCCTTGCCGCTGACGTTCGTGATCCTGCCGTTTGTGATCTGGGCGGCGCTGCGCTTTCCCCAGCGGGAAGTTGCAACGCTGAACGCGCTTGTCTGCGCCATCGCCGTATGGCATACGCTAGAGGGCCGCGGACCCTTTGCGTCCGCGCTCCCCGGTGCGATGCCGCTCCTGTTGCTCGCGTTCACGAGCACCGTCGTCATCACCGGTCTGGTGCTCAATGCCGTCGTTGGCGAGCGCAGCCGCGCTATCGAGGCGCTCGCGCAGGCGTTGAAGACCCTCAGAGAAGAGGCGATCCGCGATCCGCTCACCAATCTCTACAACCGACGCTTCCTGCACGACTATCTTTCCCGCGAGCTAGTGCGAGCCAAACGCGAGGGTATCCGTGTCGCGGTGATCATGATCGATCTCGATCACTTCAAGCGAGTGAACGACACCGCGGGCCACAGCGCAGGGGATGAGGTTCTCGTGCAGGTGGCAGCCTTGCTCAAGCGTCATATCCGCGGCAGCGACATCGCCTGCCGCTTCGGCGGCGAGGAATTCACACTCGTGCTGCCCAACGCCACGCTGCAGAGCGCGCGCAGCAGGGCCGATGCGATCTGTCTCGCGGTGCGCGAAGAAAGCGGCTTCTTGATGGGTGTCACCGCGTCGCTGGGCGTAGCGATATTTCCCGAAGGCGCCACGGAGCCGGACGCGCTGATCCGCGCCGCCGACCAGGCCCTGTACCAAGCCAAGGGTCGGGGACGCAATCAGGTCAGGATCTTCTCGCGCCAGGCCGCCTCGGTTTCCACACTCCGCTCCAGAACGCCAAGACGCGCGCACGGATAGTCCCGGTCGCACGGGATGAGCCGCGACGGCACTCAACGAGTGAAATCCAGCCGCGTGTCGAGCAGCACGCCGTACAGCTTGATCGGCTCGCGCCGCGGAATCTCCAGCGGTGGCAGCTCTTCGGCGTCGAGCGTCAGGCCCATCTCCAAGGCAAGGTCCATCAGGGTCTCGGAGAGGACGAACTCGCCCGCGCGAGCGCGATGGAGCAGCCGGTTGGCGATGCTCACGCAATCGCCGAATACGAACAATTGCTCGGGATTGGGGCTCTTTTCGGCGAATCCCACCACCGCGTCCCCGCAATGCAGGCCCATCGCGACGGCCGCGCGGATGCCGAAATCGCGATGCCAAGCCTCGGATAGGGTCGCAAACCTGGCCTGGATTTCCTGGGCGGCCGCGATCGCGTGCTGAGCATCGTCCTGTCCGGTGAAAGTCGCCATCATGGTATCGCTGAGGATGTCTGCAACGGCACCCTCATGCTCCTCCACTGCCTGCCAGACGAGAGAAACAAATTCCCCGACCCTCGCGATCACCACGCCGGGGTCGAGCATGTCCGACATGCCCGTGAAGCCGCGCATCTCGGCGAACAGGATCACCGTCGGAGAGCGTTCGGGCTTGCCCACTTCGTTTGTCGCCACTTGACCTCCCTCGTTGCGCCGTCGCGGGTCCTGCCCGCCATGCTAGGCAGTGTCCCCGGCGCCGAGGAGGAAATTCTACACAGGGAGGGCGAAACGAGCGAAGAAATGTCATCGTACCGGCAGGCGGGGTATAATTTTTTCGTTCCGAAACGCTCAACGGGAATTCTCGAACTCCGGGTCGGACACGCCGCGGCAGACGACGCGCCGGCCCGCCACTTACTACGGAGGCAACAATGGCAGTTCGCATCGGAGACGAAGCACCGGACTTCACCGCGGAAACCACCGAAGGCAAGATCCGGTTCCACGAATGGATCGGCGACAAATGGGCGGTCCTGTTCTCGCATCCCAAGGACTTCACGCCCGTCTGCACCACCGAGTTGGGATACATGGCCAAGCTCAAGCCCGAGTTCGACAAGCGCAATACCAAGATCATCGGGCTCTCGATCGACCCGGTGAGCGACCACCAGCGCTGGCTCGGCGATATCAAGGAAACCCAGGGAACCGCGGTCAACTATCCCATGATCGGCGACGCCGACCTGACCGTCGCCAAGCTCTACGACATGATTCACCCCAACGCGAGCGGAGGCAAGCGGACAGCCGCCGACAACGCGACCATACGCTCGGTGTTCATGATCGGACCCGACAAGAAAGTCAAGGCGATGTTGGTCTACCCCATGAGCGCAGGCCGGAATTTCGACGAGGTCCTGCGCCTGCTCGACTCGCTGCAGCTCAACGCCAAGCACTCGGTCGCTACGCCGGTGAACTGGAAGCCAGGGCAGGACGTGATCATCCCGACTTCCGTATCCGACGAGGAAGCGAAGAAGAAGTATCCGCAGGGCTTCAAGACGCTCAAGCCGTATCTGCGCACCGTCGCTCAGCCGAAGTAGTCGATGCGCCCGGGAAGCGGGGAGCTCATGCGGCGCTCGTGGATGATGCCTGCGGTCATCGCGGCCGCGGCAGTCCTTGCCGCCGGATGCAAGAGCCCTCCGACCCAGGAGGAGATGGCCGCCTACAACTACGGTCCGCGCCCCGAGAACTACGAGACGCTCATCCGGGACTATCTCCGGCCCAAGCTGCTCGACCCCGGCGGGGCGATCGTCGAATTCAAGGCGGGGCCTCGAGAGCTCTATCAGCAGGACACGACGCTGCGATCGCTCCAGTACGGATGGGGCGTGTGCGTGGTGATCAACGACAAGAACACCAAGGGGACGTACGAGGGACCGTACCCGATGGTGTTCTTCATCCGCGAAGGGAAGATCGTCGCGGTCAACGGCGGGGCGGACGACAACGTCATCGGCTGGCGCTACGCGCGTACCGGGTGTAACGAGCTGGGTGCGCCCTTCGTCACGCCCTGAGCGGCCTCGGGTGAAGGAGCTCGCAGCGGCGTCGATCGCCGTTGCCATTCTCGCGGGGTGCCAATCCGCGCCGCTGACCAGCGCGCAGATCGCGGCGCTCGACTACGGTCCGCGACCGCAAGACTACGAAAAGATCGTCCGCGGCTATCTGAGAAAGCGGCTCAACGAGCCCGCTTACGCGGTGATCGAGTTCGTGGCCGGACCCGCGCCCCTCTATCAAAGGGATACGCTCTCGCACGAGCGGGCGCACGGGTGGGCGGTATGCGTGATGATCAACGAACGGGATCAGGGCGGTATGTACCCGGGCGCGTATCCCATGGTCGTCTACATTCGTGGAGAGCAGGTCGTAGGTGCCGACGGCGGCGGCCTGGAACGTGCGGCCGGACTCCGCTATGCGCACGCGCAGTGCAAGCAGCTCGGCTACGAGGTGTTCGACCGACCGTCCTAGGCTCGGTTCGCCGGAAATGGTTCTCATCACCGGGAACCTTCCATCGAGCCGCCGAATTTGACGCGCCATTTCATCGCCAGCACAATCGGGCGTGTCGGACCGATTCGTTCAATCGTTGAGCTGCCTTGCGCTCGCCATCGTCGCGTGCGGACCGGCGGCGGCTCAAGAGACCCCACCGGAAGCCAAGCCGCCTCCGCCACCCGAGTCCGTGCCGGCGGCGGGCGGAAAACTCCCTTCGTTCGCGGAGCTCGAAAAGGCAGGCGCGATGATCGGGGAGATCCGGATCGTCCCCCGCAATATTTTCGACCTGCAGAACGAACGCGAGAACGGCCCTCTGTATCGGGCCGCCAACGCCATTCACATTCAAACCCGGCCCAGCGTCATCCAGGACAAACTCCTTTTCAAGACCGGCGAGCGCGTGTCGGTCCACGTCTTGGAGGAGACCGAGCGTCTGCTGCGATCGAACAGATTCCTGTACGACGTCGCCATCGTGCCGGTTGCCTATCACGACGGAGTCGTCGACGTCGAAGTGAGGACGCGCGACACTTGGACGCTGCAGCCGGGGCTGAGCGCCAGCCGCAGCGGGGGTTCCAACAGGACCAACATAGGGTTCACGGAATCAAACGCACTGGGCAGCGGCATCTTGGTCGGGGTCAACCGCGTCTCCGATCCCGATCGCACCGGGACCCAGTACCAAGTATCGCACCCGCACGCGTTCGACGGCTGGACGGCAATCAACTATTCGCTGGCCCAGTTGAGCGACGGCGAGAGCCGGACTATATCGGTCAACCGGCCGTTCTACGCGCTGGACACACGCTGGGCTGCCGGCATCAGGACCGCGCAGGACACGCGCATCGACTCCATCTTCGAAAACGGCACGACTTCCGCGAAATACCGCCACCGGCAGGAGTCGGCCGACGGCTTCGGAGGCTGGTCCCGGGGACTCGTCGGCGACTGGGTGCAGCGCTACTCGGTCGGCCTCAACTACCAGAAGGACGCCTACAACACCGAGGGAAACCTTCCGGCTCCCGCGCAACTGCCGGCGGACCAGACCCTGGTGACGCCCTACTTTCACTACGACGTCGTGCAGGACAACTACGAGAAATACAAGAACCTGGATCAGATCGAGCGCCCTGAATACCTCGTGATGGGATTCACGTCGAGCGCGCAGCTCGGTCGCTCGCTGACATCGTTGGGCTCGACACAGCAACTCTGGCTCTACACCTTCAGCGCCAACGACGGATACCGGGTACCCACAGGCGGCATCCTGCTCACCTCGATCTCCACCACCGGTCAGACCGGGTATGGTCCGCTCGACAAGCAGGCGAGCGGCGGATCGATCAAGTTCTACAGCCGTCCGGACAGCCGCACGCTGATTTTTACCGGCCTATCCGGAGACCTGGTGAGAAGTGCCACTGGATCCTCTCAGCTCTATGTGGGGGGCGACACCGGCCTGCGAGGCTATCCCCGCAACTATCAAAGCGGGGAGAACCGCGTGATCTTCAACATCGAGGACCGCGTGTATACGGACTGGTACCCCTTCCAGCTCTTCCGTGTAGGAGGCGCTGTGTACTACGACTTGGGTCGGGCATGGGGCGGTCCCACCGCCAACACCGCGCACGCCGGCTGGCTCAGCGACGTCGGCTTCGGCCTGCGCATCCTGAGCGCGCGCTCGGCCTTCGGGAACGTGCTCCACATGGATCTCGCCTTCCCGCTGAACCGCGATCCGAACATCAAGTCAGTACAATGGCTCGTGCAGACCCAGACGACGTTTTGATGGGATAGAATCATCGGCGCCGGGAATTCGCCCCGGCCTCTATTCCGACGATGAGGAGTGCGAGATTGTTCCGCTTCTGCGCCTTCCTGCTGCTCGCCGCCGCCGTCCCGCTTCAAGCCCAGGAGTACCCGAAGGGCGCCGTCACCCTGGTCATTCCGCTGGCGCCCGGTGACGCGACCGATACATCGGCACGCGCGATCGCCGATGAGCTCGCGCGGGAGCTCAAGGTTTCCATCATTCCGGTCAACCGGCCTGGCGCGGGCGGCGCGGTCGGCACCGAAGCCGTCGTAAAGGCGAAGCCCGACGGCCATACCATCATCCTGACGAACAACGCATCGCTCGTCTTCAGGTCGATTCTCGACCCCAAGACCGCGAGCTACAACGCGCTGACCGATCTCACGCCTCTGGGTCTCGCCATGCGCTCACCCAGTATCCTCGCGGTGCGCGGCGATGCACCTTACAGAACCTTCGGCGAGCTGGTGGAATACGCCAAGAAAAACCCGGGGGGCGTGCGCATCGGTACCGCTGGCGCCGGCTCGGTGGGTGAATTCTGCGTCCGCACCATCAACTCGCTCACCGGTGCCGGCCTCGTCCCGGTCCCCTTTACCGGGGCCTCGCCCGGCGTGACGGCGCTGCTCGGGGGACACGTGGAAGGCGTGGTGCTCGCCCTGGGAACCATGACCGGCCATCTGAGGAGCGGCGCGCTGCGAGGGATCGTCATATCGAGCAAATACCCGGACTTCCCGGACATCCCGACGCTGGCTGATCTGGGCTACTCGGAGGGGCTGTTCGGAATCTGGGTCGCGTTCTTCGCTCCGGCCGAAGTACCCGCGGAGGTCAGCCGGGTTTTGGTGCCCGCGCTCGAGCGCGCCATCAAGTCCCCTGCCATCGGCAGCAAGCTCAAGCCGCTCGGAATGTTGATGGACTATGCCCCGCCCGAGAGGCTCCTCGAGGAGATCCGCGACGAGCACCGTCGCGTATCGGAGATCGCGGTCAAATCCGGCCTGATCAAGTAGCCGGGATCGGGTCAGGGTAGCTGTATCTTGCCGCCACCGCCGCCAAGCGGGCCCTGCGGAACCACGATCGAAGAGCTGGCCTGACGGCGCAGTTCCTGCAACTCGCGCACGGTGCGGTCGATTGCTTCCTTGGCGAGCGCTCCGAACTTCTCCGCGGCCTCCCCGAGCGATGCCGCCTCGATCTCGAACGCGATGGGAATCGATCCGGCAGGCGTCAGTATCTGCGTCTCGCCTACGTAAGTGACGGCGCGCGTGGCATCCGGCGTTCCGTTTCGGGTGACCGGGCTCAGCCTGCGCAGCGTCCCGATGCGACGGTCGGTCAGGACCTCCTCGAGGTAGAGCTTGTCGGGGTCGAGCTTCAGCTCGGGCGATTTGGGATCGGAGTTCGGCATTTCATGATTTCCAATGTCGGCTTCGTAGCTTGCGGCCCTCGCCCGCCTGCGTCAAGGGGCGGGACTATTTCTTCCCGAGTTCGCTTCCTGCGAGGCCTTCCCAGTAGCGCACCACGGCCGTGTGATCCTGGCCGGGACCGAGCGCGGCCTGCGCCTCGCTCCAGGCTTCGACGCACGCCTCGGCAAAGGGCGCGGGCGACGCCGTCGACCGCGCGACCTCGAGCGCGGTCTTGAGGTCCTTGACCATCAAGTCGAGCGAAAATCCCGAGTCGAACGTGCGCGACAGGATGAATCGATGGAATTTGTTTAGGGTCGAGTTGTTCATGCCGGTCGACGCGTTGAGCATGTCGACGACCTTCGCCTGATCCAGCCCGAAGCGCCCGGCCGCGAGCACCGCTTCCGTCGCAGCGACGAGCCCCGCTGCCGATACGTAGTTGTTGAGGGCTTTCATGGCGTGCCCCGAACCGAGCGGACCGGTGAGGAAGATCTGCTTGCCCATCGCTTCGAGCACCGGCTTGCAGCGCGCGATGGTCCCCTCGCCTCCTCCGACCATGATGGAGAGCGTCGCATCCTCGGCCTTCCTCACGCCCCCCGAGACGGGGGCGTCGATCATTTCAACGCCACGCTCGGCGAGGCACGCACCGAGCTCCCGCGTACCGACCGGCGAAGACGAGCTCATGTCGATGAGCACGCTGCCGGAGGCGAGCCCGGCGAGCAGCCCCTCCCCGGATCCGTCGCGACCCAAGGCTGCCGTCCGCACCACGTTCCCGTCAGGGAGCATCGTGATCACAGCCTGGCAGCCCTGCCCGATCTCCTTCAGGGACCCCGGTGCTATCGCGCCGGTGGCTTCGCACGCGCGCCGCACGGCCTCCGGGTCGAGGTCATGCACAAGGATACGGTACCCGGCACGGGAGAGACTACGAACCATCGGGTATCCCATCTTTCCCAGGCCGACGAAGCCGACGCACGCGGACGGGACAATCGTGGATGAATTCACGTGCGTGCTTGAGTTCGCATTCGCCATGCCGGATCAACTACCCGCATCCGCGAACCTGTAACGTCCCTTCCCCGCGCGCTTTGCCTCGTACATGGCGCGATCGGCCAGTATCAGCAGTTCGTCCGCGACCCGCTCTCGGCTGGCCACGCTTCCGCTGCACGCGATTCCCACGCTGGCACCGACGCGCAGTCCCTGCTCGGCGAATATCCCGATCTCGGCGATCGCGGCCACGACCGTCTCGGCCACCGGAACCGCGTCGGATTTGTCGTGAGCGATGTCCATGAGAATCACGAACTCGTCGCCGCCGACCCGCGCGAAGGTGTCGGCCTGGCGAACCCGGCGTCCGACCCGCTCGGCGATCTCGCGCAGCAATCTGTCCCCTGCCTCGTGTCCCAAGGTATCGTTCACCGCCTTGAAGCCATCGATGTCGAAAAGGAGCAGCGCGACCTGGCGCCCGCTTCGCGCGGCCGCCGCGAGCATCTGTCCCAGGCGGTCACGGAAATACGGCCGGTTGGGAAGCTTGGTCAGCTGGTCCTGCCACGCAAGGCGCGAGATCTCCCCGATCTTTTCGGCGAGCTGTCGATTGCCCGCGGAGATCCTTCCCAGGAGGATCGACGCGTTGACCGCGTTGGCGATCAATCCGAAGATGATGGTACCGCCGAAGAGCAGGTTGTCGTTCCAATACGGGCTCATTGCCAGGTTGCCGCCCATGCCGACGGTCGCGATAGCCGTCGCGAGAAACAGGTAGTGGCGCCCGAAGCGCAGCCCCCATCCGACGGTCACCAGGTATAGGAAGCCCACGTACGCGGCGTACGCTCCGCCAAAGTACGCGATGTAGATCAGTGCCAGATTGTCCATCGCCACTGCAAAGCCGCGCCTCCCGTGCGTCGGCACGGGATGCCTGTGCACGAGGATCAGGTAGATGACGGTGTACAGGAAGAACACGATCCCGATGCCGACGATGCCGGACGGAAGGCCCGAGAAATACCCTATGACCCCGAAGCCGCCCAGGCCCAAGAAGGTGCAGAACAGGCGCGTCTTGGCCTGTCCCAGCTCGCTGCCTCCCCCGGCGTCCGCGCCGAGCCAGTGCCCGAGCGGCAGGAGCTGCTCCCAGAATCCCCGCCGTCGATCCTGGGCGTCCGCGGAAACTGCCTCCATCGTCTCTCCTGTGCCTAGTAGGGTGCGCATTTGGCGCCCTAAGTGCGCCCGCGTCAAGAGGGTGCTTCGTCCGCGCCGCCGAGAATTTGCGGCAGGGTTTCCCCGATCGCGCTGCGGAACACCGCATCCGCGATTCCGTCGAACGGCGTCGGCTGCGCGTTGACGATGACCACGCGCCCGCCGGCCCTCTTTGCGGCGGGAACGGCACCGGCAATCGGATAGACCTGCAGGCTGGTGCCGATCGAGATGAACAAGTCCGACTCGACCGCGGCAGTCATCGCGCGGTCGATCACCTCCGGGACCAGCGCTTGCCCGAACGAGATGGTATCGCTTTTGAGTATCCCTCCGCAGCGCGCGCAGGGTGGATCGGACTCTCCGCGGCGAACGCGCTCGAGCGTCTCCTGCATCGGCCCCTTCCAGGCGCACGACAGGCACACCGCGACATGGACCGTGCCGTGGACTTCGACGACGCGTTCGGGCGAGTTGCCGGCCTTCTGGTGGAGCCCGTCGATGTTCTGGGTAATGAGGGCGTGGAGCTTGCCGCGCCGCTCAAGGCCGGCGATCGCGGCATGGCCCGCGTTGGGGCGCGCGCTCCAGGCCGGATGGTCCAGGCGCGACTGCCACGACTTCCGGCGTATCTCGGGGTCGGCAACGTAGCAGCGGATATCAGACAGCTTCTCGGCCTGCGGGTCCCGGGTCCACACCCCCTGGGGCCCGCGGAAATCGGGAATGCCCGATTCTGTCGAGATTCCCGCCCCCGTCAGGACGACGATGCGCTTCGCCTCCCCCACCCATGATCGGACCTGGCCGATCAAGAGCGGCCTCGCGCAGGCGCTTCCCGTGATTGGTCGAGGGGAGGGTCGGCCTGGGCGATGTGGTACCGGTCGCGCCCGGCGCGCTTTGCCTGGTAGAGCGCCGCATCGGCGCGCTTGAGCAGCTCTGCGCCGGTTGTCTCGCCCTTGGTGAAGGCGATACCGATGCAAGTCGTTACGCGGAGCACCTTGGAGTCGATCGTGAATTCCTCGCGCGCCGCCTCGATGATAGTGCTTGCGATCGCATCGGCGTCCCGGGGCGCGCGCAGATCCTCCAGCAGAACCACGAACTCGTCACCGCCCATCCGCGCAACAGTGTCGCTGGTGCGCACGGCCCGGCGCAGGCGTTCGGCGAACTGCTTCAACAGGGCGTCCCCAGCCGCGTGGCCCATGCTGTCGTTGATCGCCTTGAAGCCGTCGAGGTCGAGGTAGAAAAGGCCGAGCGGTTGCCGGCTTCGGCGGCTGCGCGCCAGTACCTGCTCAAGGCGATCGACCAGGAGGTTGCGGTTGGGCAAGCCTGTCAGTCCGTCGTACCACGCTACGCGCTCGAGCTCGGCGCGACTTTGCGCGAGCTCGTGCTCGGCCCGTTTGCGTTCAGTGACATCGGCACTCGTGCCGACCATGCGCGTCGCGAAGCCGGCGGAATCGCGCGCAGTCACCTGCCCGTGGCCCTGTACCCAGATCCATGCGCCATTGTTGGTCCTGACCCGGTGTTCGGCGCGGTAGTGAGAGGTCAGGCCCTTGAGCGCGTCGCGGAGGATTCCCTGCAGAAGGGGTCTGTCGTCGGGGTGCGTGATCTCCTCGAGCGCCGAGAACGTAGTGTGAGTTATTTGGGGCTCGCCGCCCAGCATTACCGACCACTGTTCGCTGAGAAACACCTCGCCGGTCTTGATATTCCAGTCGAACAGTGCGAGCTCCGAACCTTCCAGCGCGAGGCTTAGCTGCCTTTCGCTCTCGCGGAGCTGCTCCTCCGACTTCTTGAGAGCGCTTACGTCGCTCGCGAGTATGTAGAACCCCTGCACGCTGCCGTCGGGACGCCGGTCCGGCACATAGCGCGTGTGCGCATATCGATTGAAGCCCGAGACGGCCGGGGGCACTTCGAAGTTCGCCTCTCTGCCCGCGAGCGCCTCGCGAACATGCGGCTCCCGAACCGCGTATGCCGCTTCTCCCAGCACTTCCTGCAGGGTGCGTCCGAGCAGATCCTCGGGCCTTCTTCCGAACCATTCGAGATAGGTCCCGTTGCAATAGCGATAACGCAGGTCCGAATCGACGTAGCCGATCAGGGCGGGCGTGTTGTCGGTGATCATGCGCAAGCGGTGCTCGCTCTCTCGCAGCGAGGCTTCGACCCGGGTACGCTCCCTGATGAGGCTGTTGAAATCGTCTGCCAGCTCGCCGATCTCGTCGCGGCTGCGGACCGGCACTTCCGCCGCCGCGCTCGGGTCGCTGCGCACGCGGCGGATTGCGTCGTGCAGCCCGAGCAGCGGCGCAAGGAGGTATCGCGTTCCAAGCCAAACGAGCGGCGCAATAAGGACGATGAGCAGCATCGTGATCCGCGCGATGTCCCGCTGCGTCGCGACAATGGGCGCAAAGGCCTCTTCGACAGGAAGCGCGGCGACCAGCACCCAAGGTACAGCCACGAGTGGAGCGTAGCTGAACAGGGCATGCAGCCCGCGGCTGTTGACGCCCTCCTGCCAGCCCGCCTCGCCAGCCACCGCGCGATCGAAATAGGGGGACACACCTGGTGCGGGTCCCGCGGACATGATGCGGTCCGCGGACCTCGAGATGATGATGGTCCGGTCGCGCCCCAGCAGCGCGAACGAGCCCGTCTTGCCGACGCTCGCCGTCCCCAGCTTGCCGAGGAAATTGGGCCGCAACAGGGCCAGAGAGCCGGCCAGAACAGCCACCACCCTGCCGCGCCGGTCCAGTACCGGCGCCGTGAGCACGACAAAGGGCCTGCTGCTGTTCCTGCCGAGGAACGGCTGCGAAATATAGGGCTTGCGATCGCTCACCGCCTTCTGGAAGAACTCGCGATCGCTCACGCTGGTTCCTTCGAGACCGGTCGCCCCGAGGTCGACGAGGGTCATTCCGGCGGAGGAGAAGACCAGAAGATTGTCGAACAGCAATCGAACGCCGGCACGGTCCTCGAGATACTTCCGCAGCCGCGCGGAGTCACGGCTTATTTCCGGCGGAAGCATCTTGGCCATCGCGATCAGCACCTCATGCGTGGACCTGAGCTTCTCGTCGATCTCCTCGGCCATCCGGGAGACCAGCGTCATTTGCTGGTTTCCGAGCAACTCGCTCAAGTTCGCCCGCACCCGGACCATCTCGAGCGCGGAGACCAGAACGAGGAGCGACACGACACAGACCGTGACGGCCAGCGTGGCCTTCGTCTTGATGCTTCGCAGCTTCTCAAGCACGGCGTCGCCCTAGCGCTCCACGGCGGAATCTCGTGCGCGCCCTCAGGCGCGCAGTTTGAATCTCTGTATTTTCCCCGTCGCCGTCTTCGGCAGCTCGGAGAGAAACTCTATCCAGCGCGGGTACTTGTATGGGGCGAGCCTGTCTTTCACGTGCTGCTGCAGCGCCGCCTTGAGCGCGTCGTTTCCCGAATTGCCCGGCTTGAGCACGACAAACGCCTTGGGCTTGATGAGCTTGTTCTCGTCTTCGGCGCCGACCACGGCCGCTTCCAGGACCGCTTCGTGTCCGACGAGCGCGGCCTCGACCTCTGCCGGCGACACGTAGATTCCCGACACCTTCAGCATGTCGTCCGAGCGCCCCCCGTAAACGTAGTAGCCATCCTTGTCCTGGATGTACTTGTCGCCGCTCCTGGTCCAGCCGCCGTGGAAGGTGCTGCGGCTCTTGTCGCGGTTGTTCCAGTAGTAGGCCGCGCTGGTGGGTCCGCTGATCTGCAACTCGCCCATCTCGCCCGGCTTCACCGGCTCGCCGTGCTCGTCGACCACGCGCAATTCGTACCCGGGAACAGGCTTTCCGGTGGTGCCATAGCGCAGATCGTCCGGCCGGTTGGAGAGAAAGATGTGAAGCATTTCGGTCGATCCGATGCCGTCGAGAACCTCGACTCCGGTCTTCTCCTTCCAGCTCTTCGCGATCTGTGCCGGCAGGGCCTCGCCTGCCGAAATGCATTGGCGCAGCGCCAGCGCGTCCCGTCCGGGGAAATCGGGACTCGCCAGCATCGCGGCGTAGAGGGTCGGAACCCCGAAGAAGAGCGTGGGCTTCTTCTCCTTCAGCCGCTTGAAGACGGCGGCGGGCGTCGGCCGCTCGGCCATCAGCACCGCGGTGGCGCCGACGGTGAGTGTGAAGGAGAGCGCGTTGCCGAGGCCGTATGCGAAGAAGAGTTTCGCGGCCGAGAACACCACGTCGCTCTCCTTGTAGCCGAGCACGCCGCGCGCATACAGCTCCGCGGTCAGGATCATGCTCGAGTGCACGTGCACCGTGCCCTTCGGCATCCCGGTCGAACCCGAGGAATACAGCCAGAAGCAGGCATCGTCGCACGTGGTCGGGGCCGGCGAAAGGTCCGGCGTCCCTTTTGCCAGCACGTCCTTGAATGCGATGTGTCCTGAGGCGCTGCCGGAGACGATGACGTGCTTCAGGAAAGGCTGCTTGCCGACAATGCTCGCGAACTGCGGCAGCAGCTGCTCCGACACGATCAGCGCCTTGGCGCGACTGTCGGCGAGCATGTACTCGTAGTCCTTCGGCGTGAGTAGCGTGTTCACGGCGATCGGGATGATCCCCGCCTTGATGGCGCCGAGGAACGCCGTGGGGAAGTCGATGGTGTCGGTAAGAGCAAGGAGCACCCGGTGCTCCATCTCGAGGCCCATCGCCCGCAGCCCCGAGCCGAAACGGTTGACCCGCTCGGCGAGTTGCCCGAACGTGTACTGCCCGGCATCGTCGATGTACGCGATCCTCGCTGCGCGCCCCGCGGCAAGGTTGCGCTCGATCAGGTCGTAGGCAGCGTTGTAGTCGCGGGGAATCCGGACGCTGGGCGGGCTGACCGAATGATCGGCGCTGCTTCGGGACGGCACGGCGCTCCTCCTCTGTTCGCGCTGCTTGGCATTGTTCGCTCCCCTGCCCGGAGCGTCAAGGAGTCTCAGCCCGGTACCTGACCCCTTCTAGTAGCCGGCGGCGGCTCCGTCGCTTCTCGGGTCCGCCCCGCCGGTGCGGATGCTCGAGAGCGGATCGATCGTGATGCCGTGCGCATGCCCGGCAAGCTCGCACCAGTCCGGCCATCGGTTCACTGCATGCCCGCGGCGCTCCAGATCCCTGATGGTCGCATCCGGGAATCGCCCTTCCATGTTGAGCAGGTCGCGCGGATCGCCGATGTTGAAGCGCCCCGACAGCCAGCGCGGCATTTCCAGCGCCTGCTGGACATCGAACCCGAAATCGACCATATCAACGTAGGTCTGCAGGTGGATCTGCGGCTGCCCGTCCGCCCCCATGCAGCCGAGCACGTGCCGCAACTGGCCCTCCTTCAGGGCCATAGAAGCGATCAAGGTGTGCATGGGGCGCTTGCACGGCTCGAGCCGGTTGGGATGTTGCGGGTCGAGCGAGAAGTACGCGGAGCGGTTTTGCAGCACGATACCCGTGTCGCCCGCGACCACGCCCGAGCCGAAGGTGAAATACAGGCTCTGGATCAGGGCTGCTGCGCTGCCTTCGGCGTCGACCGCACAGACGAATACCGTATCGCCGGCGAGGGTGCCGTAAGAAGGAACCAGGTCCCAGGGAAGCACGCGGTCGGCGCGCATCAGCCGCCTGCGCTCGGCGGCATAATCCTTGGAGATCAGCTTCTCCACGGGCACCGGCTGGAACTCGGGGTCGGCGAGCAGGCGGTCGCGGTCGTGATAGGCGATCTGCTTCGCCTGCACCAGCGTGTGCACCAGCTCCGGCCCGAGCGGATCCATTCTGCCAACCTCGGCTGTCTCGACCAGATTCAGCATCTGGATCACGGTAAACCCTTGCGTCGGCGGCGGCGTCTCGAGAATCTCGATACCACGGTAGCTGCCGGAGAGCGGTTCGCCCCAGCTCGCACGCTGGGCGCTCAAATCCACCTCGTCGAAGAATCCTCCTCCAGCGCGGGCGAACGCCGCGAGCGAGCGCGCCGTCTCGCCCCCGTAAAAGCCCTCGCGCCCGCCTTGCGCGATCCGCTCCAGCACCAGCGCGAGCCCGCCGTTGACGAGCTTGTCGCCGGCGCGCGGTACCGCGCCCCCAGGAGCAAATATCGCAAGAGCGCCGGCATTCAGCGATCCGTCCGAGGCGTGCAGTTCGATCGCGCGCGCCAGCCGCCCGGTGACCGGAAATCCCTCGCGCGCGTAGCCGATCGCCGCCGCGAGGTCGCGCGAGAGCGGCAGCCTGCCGTACTCCTCGTGCGCGGCGCACCAGCTGGCGACCGCCCCGGGCGTCGTCAGCGTGGCAGGAAGAAAACCGCGCAGCGGAACTTCCTTCATGCCGCGCGCACGGAACCAGTCGATACCTGCGCCGCGGGCCGCGCATCCGCCACCGTTCAGGTAACGAACGCGACGCGTGCGCGCGTCGTAGACGAGCCAGAACGCGTCGCCGCCGACGCTCGTCATGTGCGGATAGAGTACCGACAGGGCCGCGCCCGTGGCGACAGCCGCGTCCACGGCGGATCCTCCGGCGCGCAGCGCGTCGACACCCGCGGCCGAGGCGAGCGAGTGCGGCGAGGCAACCATGCCGTTCGGCGCCAAGGTTGATGGCCTGCCGGCAGTAATGGGAAACATGCGATGCATTTTAGTGCATGCCGGCAAACCTCCCGCTTCGGCTATCCTAGCGTCAGCCGAAAGAGGAGTCCCGCATGAAGACCTTGCGCAGTTACCTGAGCGGCCGCTGGATCGAAGGATCGGGCGCGCCGCAGACGCTCGTCAATCCGGCGACCGAGGAGCCGCTCGCGGAGGTCTCGAGCGAGGGCCTCGACCTCGTCTCCGCCCTCGATCACGCCCGCAGGCGAGGAGGACCGGCCTTGCGCGCCCTGTCCTTCGCCGGGCGCGGCGCTCTCCTCAAGGAGATGGCGAAGGCGATCCAGGCGCACCGCGACGAGCTGCTCGATCTCGCGGTCGCGAACGGCGGCAATACCCGCTCCGACGCGAAATTCGATGTCGACGGCGCGATCTTCACGCTCCAGACCTACGCCGAGCTGGGCGAGAAGCTCGGCGCGGTGAAGCTGCTGGTGGACGGCGAAGGGATCCAGCTCGGGCGCTCGCCGCGGTTCCACGGGCAGCATGTGTGCGTCCCCCGCCACGGCGTCGCCGTGCATATCAACGCGTTCAACTTCCCCGCCTGGGGACTGGCCGAGAAGGCCGCGTCGGCTCTCCTAGCCGGGATGCCGGTGCTGTCCAAGCCGGCGACCAGCTCGGCGATGGTCGCGCACCGCGTCATGGAAATCCTCGTCGAGCGGAAGGTCCTGCCCGAGGGTGTGCTCTCGCTCCTCGTCGGTGCACCGCGCGACCTGCCCGCGCTGCTCGGCAGCCAGGACGTGCTCGCGTTCACCGGCTCCGGCGACACCGGTGCGCGTATTCGCGCGCTCGCCAACGTCATCAGGGAATCGGTACGCGTCAACGTCGAGGCGGACAGCCTGAACGCGGCGGTCCTCGGACCGGATGTGGAGCCAGGCAGCGACATGTACGAGACTTTCCTCAAGGATGTGCTGCGCGACATGACCCAGAAGGCCGGTCAGAAATGCACCGCGATACGGCGCGTGCTCGTCTTCGAAGGTCACGCCGGAACGGTCCGCGACGACCTCGCCGAAGGACTGAAGGCCGTGCGTGTAGGCAACCCCTCGCAGGAAGAAACGCGCATGGGACCGCTGGCCGCGGGCAGTCAGCTCGCCGAAGTGCGCCAAGGCATCGCCAAGCTGGCCAGCGAAGGCAAAGCGGCGTTCGGCAGCGCGGCCGCGATCGCGGGCAAGGGCTTTTTCATCTCCCCGGTGCTGATGGAATTCTCGAAAGATTCACTCGCCGCTTCGGTGCATGCTAGCGAAGTGTTCGGCCCGGTGGCCTCGCTCCTGCCCTACTCGGGGAAGGGCGCGGACGCGGCGGCGATCGTCGCCCGCGGCAACGGCGGGCTGGTTTCCTCGGTGTACTCGGAGGATGCGGAATTCCTGGAGGAGATCGTCACCGGCATCGCGCCCTATCACGGACGAATCTTTCTCGGGCACCCCAAGATCGAGATGTCGCCGGGGCCGGGGACCGTGCTGCCGCAGCTCGTTCACGGTGGCCCGGGGCGCGCGGGCGGCGGGGAGGAGCTCGGCGGGATGCGCGGTCTGGCCTTCTACATGCAGCGGGTGGCGCTCGAAGGCTCGCGGCCGGTGATCCAGAAGCTGATCGGAGTGGCGCCGTCCTAGAGTGCGTGGCGCGTGATCCGCGTGCGCGTCTCGCTCATGTCGTCACCCCGGATCTCGCGCAGCGCGTAGCCCACGAATTCCGCCACCACGCCTTTCCTCCAGTAAAGATCCAGGTCGGTGTTGTCCATGGGCTTCGCCGCCGACGCGACCTTGGCGCCGGCTTCCGCGATGGCGTCGTCGCCGAGCTTCCTGCCGATCAACAGCTCGCCGCCCTTGGTCAGGAACGGGCGCGAGGATACCGCGCCGAGCGCGATGCGCGCCTCCTCGACCGTGCCGTCGCGCGCGGTTTTCACCGCCGCGGCGACGCCCAGCACCGGGAAGTCGAACGCGCCGCGGCGGCGCAGCTTCCAGTAGCTGCTCTTCCAGCCCGCGGGCGAGGGCAGCTTTACTTCCGTGAGGATCTCGTCGGGCCGGCGCGCGAGGTAATCGATGCCGTCGTTCTTGTACAGGTCGGCGAGCGCCACCTCGCGCTCGCTCTGAACGGACACGAGGCGAACGCTCGCCCCTAGCGAAATCAATGCAGGCGCGCAGTCGGTCGACGATGTCGCGACGCAGCGCTTGCTCGCGGTCGCGACCCAGCAGATCTCGCCGTCTTTCTTCAGGCAGAAGTCGATCGCCTTGCGCCACTCGTAGTTCTGGTTGTAGTAGTTGCAGCGCGTGTCCAGGCACAGGTTTCCGCCGAGCGTGCCCATGTTGCGCAGGTGCACGGTCGCGACCTGCGCCGCCGCCTGCCACAGGCCGGCGTAATTTTCCCGCACCGCGGGGCTGGCGACGACTTCGCTCAGCGTGAGCCCGGCGCCCAGGACGGCGCCGGAGCCGTTCCCTACTTTCTTCAGTGTTTCGATACGGCTGATGGAGACAAGCGTCGCCGGCGTCTGGTGGCGCCGCTTCATGTTGGGGAGCAGGTCGGTGCCGCCGGCGATCAGCATCGCCTGCGGACCTTCGGCGGCGAGAATCCGCGCCGCCTCGCCGACGCTCGCCGGCGATCGAAAGCCGAACCACGGCAGCCGCATCATGACGCGACCTTCTCCTTCGGCGCGGACCGGCGCGGCACGTTGATCGCGTTGCCGTCGCCGCCCTCCCAGGGCGGCAGAACCTGCATCGGCTCGGGATAGGGCACGTCCGGAAAGCGTTCCGGCCCGACGCGCGGATTCTCGCCCTTGGCCTTCTTCTCCAGAGCCGCGAGCACCTTGTCCGGCGTGATCGGCAGCTCGTCGATCCTCACGCCGATCGCATCGTAGATCGCGTTCGCCACCGCTGGCATCACCGGGAGCAGCGGCCCCTGCCCCACTTCCTTGGCACCGAACGGGCAATTCGGGTCGGGGTCTTCGACCAGCTCGGTGAAAACCTCGGGCATGTCCAGGGATGTCAGGCTCTTGTATTCGAGGAGCGACGGGATCTTGTGCACGAGCGCATTGGACAGCTTCGGCGGCAGGCGCCGGAATACCTGCTCCTCCATCAGCGCCTCGCCCAAGGCCATGTAGACGCTGCCTTCGACCTGGCCGCGCGCGAGCACCGGGTTGATGGCTCGGCCGATGTCGTGCGCGATCCACACCTTCGGGACGCTGATCCAGCCGGTGGCCTTGTCGACCTGGGTCTCGACCACGCAGGCCGTGTAGGAGTAGGCGGGCGAAGGCCCGACACCCGCCCCCTTGTAGCGCCCGGGCGCGCGCGGCGGCGTATACGAGCCGACCGAGCCGAGCGTGCCGAACTTCTCCTCGGCAAGGATGATCGCCTCGCGGAAGCTCATGAGCTTGCCGGGATCGTCGGCGCGAAATACGCGCGCGTGCGCAAACCCGACGTTGTCGGGCAGAGTATCCATATGATCGGCGGCGGCCCGCGCGATCAGATCGCGCAGGCGCTCCGCCGCCTGGATCGCGGCGTTGCCCATCATCACCGTCACCCGGCTCGAGTAGGAGCCGAGGTCGACCGGCGTGATGCCGGTATCCCCCGTGACCACGCGCACGTCGAAAGGGTCGATCCCGAGCACCTCGGCGACGATGGCGGCGAGCACGTCGTCCGAGCCCTGCCCGATCTCGGTCGCGCCGCAGAACACCGTGACCTGACCGCTGCGGTCGAGCAGCAGCTGCACGCCCGACTGCGGCATCTTGTTCCAGTAGATCGGTAGTCCTGCGCCGCACAGGTAGGCGCCGCAGGCGATACCGACGCCGCGGCCTTCGGGAAGCTTGCGATGCCTGTTCTTCCAGTCCGAGCTCGCCACGACCTTGCGGATGCATTCGGCCAGACCGATGGACCCGATCTTCAGCCAGTTCGCCGTGAGCGTATCGGGTTTCGCAACGATCGAAAGGCGCAGCTCCGCGGGATCGAGCCCGAGCTTTTCTGCGATCTTGTCGAGCTGTACCTCCTGGCCGAAGCGCGGCTGCGGCGTTCCATGGCCGCGCTTGGGGCCGCAGGGCGGCTTGTTCGTGAACACCCTCGCGGCGTCGAACTTGTAGCGCGGGATCTCATACGTAACCGTCTGCAGCACGCCCGTATAGAAGGTGCTCGCCGTGCCGTAGCTGCCGTAGGCGCCGCCGTCGAGCAGCGTCTGGGTGTGCATGCCAGTGATCCTGCCGTCCTTGGTGACCCCGGTACGCATGCGCATGGTCACCGGGTGGCGGCCACGGTGCATGTAGAAAACCTCTTCGCGCGTGAGGCAGATCTTCACCGGCCTGCCGAGCAGGAGCGCGGCCTTGGCCACTACGATTTCGTGATTGTGAAGATCGCACTTACCCCCGAATCCGCCGCCGTTCGGGCAGGCGATGACGCGCACGTGGGCCGGCGGCAGCTGCAGCGCGTTGGCGAGCGCGCGATGGATGTAGTGCGGCACCTGGGTGGAGGACCACAGCGTGAGCTTGCCCTCTCCGTCTACCGCAGCGGCCGAGGCGTGCTGCTCGATCGGCAGGTGCGTGTTGCCCTGGTAGAAGAACACGTCGTCGAACACATGATCGGCCTTCGCGAGCGCTTCCCCGACATCGCCGAACTCATAGGCCTGGAGGCGATGGATATTGCCCCGCTCCCCGTAGCTGTGGATGCGCGGTTCCTCGGTCGCAAGCGCCTCCTCCGGGTCGGAGATCGTCTTGAGCTGCCGGTACTGGACCTTGATCAGGTCGAGCGCTTCGAATGCGGTCTGCTCGTCCTTCGCGATCACCGCAGCGACCGGGTCGCCGACGTAGCGGACGCGCTCGGGCGCGAGCGGATATTCGTCCTGGGTAACAGGCAGGATCCCGAAGGTGACCGGAAAATCCCTTCCGGTGAGCACCAGGTGCACGCCCGGATGCGCCTGCGCGTTCGAGGTGTCGATGGATTCGATCACGGCGTGCGGCAGCGGCGAGCGCAGCAACTTGCAATGCACCATCCGCGGCAGCACTACGTCGTCGGCGAAGCGCGTAAGACCCGTGACCTTGGCGCGCCCGTCCACGCGGCGGCGCGGCTTGCCGATGACGTCGAAGCGCCTCTTCGCGCTCATCGCTCACCCTCCCGCATTCTCCGGGCCCCCTCCTCGATCGATTCGTAGATCTGCTGGTACCCGGTACAGCGGCAAAGATTCCCCGAGATCGCTTCCTTGATCTTCTCGCGGCCAGGGCTCGCGTCCTTCTCGAGCAGAGCTTTCGCCGTCATCAATATCCCTGGCGTGCAGTAGCCGCACTGGGCGCCGCCGAGGTCGGCGAACGCCGCCTGGAGCGGATGCAGCTTCGAGCCGTGTGCGAGGCCTTCGACGGTGTCGATCGCGCGGCCTTCGCATTCCAGTGCGAGGGCAAGGCAGGAGAGCACCGGCACTCCGTCGATCAGAACCGCACATGCGCCACATTCGCCGAGCTCGCAGCCGTGCTTGGTGCCCGTGAGGTTCATGTCCTCGCGCAGCACTTCAAGGAGGGTCTTGTAGGGAGCGAAGGAGATCTCCTGCGACTCGCCATTCACGCACAGGGTCAGATGGACGTTCTTGGGGGCCTGCGTGCTCATTTGGTCTTCCTCGCGGATGGCGCCGGCAGCAGCCCGCGCACAAGGTAGTCCGAGAGCAAATCGGCGATCTCGGCGACCGATTGCGCGCCGTCGTGCCTGTACCAGCGGGCTGTCCAATTCACTGCGCCCAGCATCGCCCGCGTGACCAGGGCCGGATCGGACGGCGCGAATTCACCTGCCTTGACGCCTTCTGCGACAAGAGCCCGCACCGCGCGCTCATAGGCGTCGCGCTTCTGTATGACGCCTGAGCGCATGCCCTCGGGAAGAGCCTCGACCTCGAGATGCGCGGTCGCGCCCTCCATCTCATCGAGCATGCAATGCACGTGCGCGCTCAGCACCGAGCGAAGCCGTGCAGCCCGGGGGCCGGAGACCGCCCCCGCCGCCTTCACCGCGCCGAGGAGGCGCTCGAGCGTGCGCTCCTGGCAGAAGCGCAGAATCTCGTCCTTGCCGTCGAAGTAGTAGTACAGGTTGCCGGGAGAGAGATCGGCCTCCTCCGCGATCTCCCGCATGCCGGTGGCGGCTACGCCGAGCCGGCGGAAGACCCGCGCAGCGGCGCGCAGGATGTCGAGACGGCGCGCATCGTTCTTGCGCTGCATCCGCTCAGACGGGGACGCCTCGCTGGAACGTCGATTCAAAAGTTGAACCATCGTTCCAATTCTAGGCGCCCCGGCGGCGCCGGGCAAGCGCCGTGCGACCAATCAGGAGCGGAGCTTGAAGCGCTGGATCTTGCCGGTGGCGGTCTTCGGGAGCTCCGGGACGAATTCGATCCAGCGTGGGTACTTGTAGGGCGCGAGCCGGTCCTTGATGTGTTGCTGCAGCGCAAGCTTCAGCTCATCGCACGGCGACGCGTGTTCCTTGAGCACGACGAAGGCCTTGGGTTTGACCAGCCGGTTGTCGTCTTCCCGCCCGACCACCGCCGCCTCGAGGACGGCATCGTGGCTGGCGAGCACGGCCTCAACCTCGGCGGGCGACACGAACAAGCCCGAGACTTTGAGCATGTCGTCGGCGCGCCCTGCGTAGACGTAGTAGCCGTCCTCGTCCTGCCTGAACTTGTCGCCGCTTCTGAACCAGGGTCCCAGGAACGTGGAACGGGTTTTTTCGCGATTGTTCCAGTAGTAGGCCGCGCTGGTCGGCCCCCTGACCTGCAACTCGCCCAGCTCGCCCGGTTTCACCGGCCCGCCCTCCTCGTCCACCAGCCGAAGCTCGTAGCCCGGCACCGGCTTTCCCGTCGCACCGTAGCGCACATCACCGTGCCTCGCGCTGATGTACATGTGCATCATCTCGGTGGAGCCGATGCCTTCGAGGATGTCGACGCCGGTTCTTTCCTTCCAGCGCCTGCCAAGGTCGGCCGGAAGTGCTTCTCCGGCTGAGACGCACGCCCGCAGCGCCAGCTCGCGCTGCCTCGGAAATTCCGGGCTGGCCAGCATCGACGCGTACAGGGTCGGCACGCCGTAGAAGATGGTCGGCCTTTGATCAACGAGGCGCTTGAACACCGCCGCCGGCGTCGCGCGCTCCGCCATCAGCACCGAGCCCGCGCCGGTAGCCAGGGCGAAGGTCAGCGCGTTGCCCAGTCCGTAGACGAAGGACAGCTTTGCCGACGAGAACAGCACGTCACGCTCTGTGACCCCGAGCACGGCCTTCCCATACAGCTCCGCAGTGATCGTCATGCTGGAGTGGACGTGGACGGCGGCCTTCGGGGCCCCGGTCGATCCCGACGAATAGAACCAACAGCAAGGATCGTCCGACGTGGTCGGAGCGGGGTCAAGTCTGGCGCTTCCGTCCGCGAGCACATTATCCAGCGCAATGCGCCCCGCAGCGCGGCGGCCGGAAACGATCACGTGCCTCAGGAAGGGCATCTTCCTCGCGAGCGGAGCGAACTGCGGCTCCAGGTGCTCCGAGACGATCAGCGCCCTCGCCCGGCTGTCGGCGAGCATATGCTCGTAGTCTCCCGGCTTGAGCCAGGTGTTGACCGAGACCGGGATGATTCCCGCCTTGATTGCACCGAGGAACGCGGTCGGGAAATCGATGGTGTCGGCCAGCGCGAGCAACACGCGGTCTTCCATGCCTAGGCCCAGCGCGTACAGGCCCGAGCCGAAGCGGTTGACGCGCTCGGCGAGCTCACCGAACGTGTACCGCCCTGCGTCGTCCACAAAAGCAACCTTGGCAGCGCGGCCCGCCAACAGGTTGCGCTCGACCAGGTCGTGTGCGGCGTTGTAGTCGCGGGGGACATGGATGGTCGGCGGGCTCACCGACTGGTCGACGGTACTGAGCGACGGCATGTGCTCGGGCCCTTCTCGACTCACGCCTCGAGCTTGGCTTCCCTGCGGCATAGCGCGATCCAGTCGGCGGCCCAAGCAACGGCCAGCTCTTCCGGCATGGTCCCCGCGCTCGCGTCGTGCAGCATGATGTCGCCGATGCGCCGCGCCCGGAGCTCCGAGAGGATCGCGTCGAAACGCCTGCCGCCGTTGCAGAAGGTCTCGGCATAGGTACGATCGCCGAGGGCGATGACCCCATACTGCACGTTGGACAGATCGGGACGCGCGTCCTGAAGCGACGCGTAGAGCTCCTTCGCGTTGTCGGGCACGTCGCCCTGCCCGTAGGTCGAGGAGCAGATGAGGAACAGGCCCCCTCCGGAGAACACGCTCGCGTCGAGGCCGTCCATCACTCTTGTGTGCACCCGGGTGTCGCCGTCGTCCAGGGTAAGCTCGATCTCCTGTGCGACGAGCTGCGCGGTACCCGTCATGGTCCCAACCAGGATGGTCAGTTCGAGCGCCATCGCTTTCTTTTTCCGTCGCGCTTGTGTTCCAACATGCGCGGCATTATACTGCATGCAATGCGAATCACAAGCATTATACTGCACAGTGCCGATGCCTAGTATTGACATTAATACACCTTCGCAACGTATTATTAATACGAAGGAACAAGTCTCAGACAACGAGCAAACCTACCTTGCGGCTCTAGGTCACAAGTTGCGCGATGCACGGGCGAGACGAGGCATCTCGCGCAAGGTCCTCGCAGCCGATTCTGGCGTGTCCGAGCGCTACTTGGCGCAACTGGAAGCGGGTCGGGGAAACGTCTCCATCCTCCTGCTGCGGCAGATCGCGAGCGCGCTCGACTTGTCGCTCATCGAACTGCTCGCCGAGGATTCGGGCGAAGACGCGGAGCTGAGCCTCACCACCCAGTTCCTGAAGAAGCTTCCACGCCAGAAGCTCGCCGCCGTCCACTCGCAGCTGCTGCGCGACTACGGCAACGCGCGCGACGAGCGCATGAAGCGGATCGCTCTCATCGGGCTGCGCGGCGCCGGCAAGTCGACACTGGGGGCCAAGCTCGCCAAGGCGCTGGGCGTGCCCTTTGTCGAGCTCGATCGCGAGATCGAACGCGAGGCGGGAACGAGTCTGTCGGAAATATTCCTGCTCTACGGTCAGTCCGGTTACCGCCGCTACGAGCGCCGCTGCCTGGAAAGAGTCCTGGAGAAGAACGAGCGCGCCGTCATCGCCACGGGAGGGAGCATCGTCTCCGAGCCCGGAACCTACGAGCTGCTTCTTTCGACCTGCTTTACGGTATGGCTGAAGGCCGCGCCCGAGGAGCACATGGCACGCGTCATCGCGCAGGGCGACACGCGCCCCATGGCAGGAAACGACCAGGCGATGGAGGATTTGCGACGCATACTCGAGGGTCGGGCCGTGCTTTACCGGCAGGCCGACGTCGTTGTGGACACCGCGGGAAAATCCGCCGAGAAGAGCCTGGCGGACCTGCGAAAATCGATCACCGCCTGACCGGGCAAGCGCCCTCACCCATCGGGAGCACCCATGAGCGCAGTCCTTGAACCTAACCCCACTCCTTCCCTCGTCACCTACGACACGCATCCCGACCGGTACGCGCACTGGAAGCTGTCCTTCGACGGCCAGATCGCCACGCTCTCGATGGATGTCGACGAGGACAAGGGCCTCAAGCCCGGTTACAAGCTGAAGCTCAACTCCTACGATCTGGGCGTGGATATCGAGCTCGCCGACGCGCTCAATCGCGTGCGCTTCGAGCATCCGGAGGTGAAGTGCCTGGTGATCACCAGCGCGCGCGAGCGGATGTTTTGCTCCGGCGCCAACATCTACATGCTGGGATCGTCCACCCATGCGTGGAAGGTGAATTTCTGCAAGTTCACGAATGAAACCCGCAGCGGCATCGAGGATTCGAGCCGCCACGAGGGCCTCAAGGCGCTCGCCGCAGTGAACGGTACGGTTGCCGGCGGCGGCTACGAGCTCGCCCTCGCATGCGATGAGATCCTCATGATCGACGATCGCTCCTCCACGGTGAGCCTGCCCGAGCTGCCGCTTCTCGGCGTGCTTCCGGGAACGGGCGGCCTCACGCGCGTCACCGACAAGAGAAAGGTGAGGCGTGATCTTGCCGACGTGTTCTGCACAACCAGCGAAGGCGTGCGCGCGGACCGCGCCAAGCAATGGCGCCTGATCGACCATATCGCCAAGCCGCAAGCCTTCAAGGACACCGTGGCGGCCCGTGCGGCTGCCCTCGCGTTGCAGAGCACGCGTGGCGGCGGCATCGGCGTCAAGCTCAACTCGCTCAAGCGCACGATCGACGCCGGGGGCTACCACTACGACAACGTCGACGTGAAAATCGACCGCAAGCAGCGCACGGCGACCATCACGGTGTTTGCGCCCCGGACCGATGTTGCCTCTGGCGTCGAGGCGATCCATGCGGCAGGCGACAAGTGGTGGCCGCTGGCGATGGCGCGCGAGCTCGACGACGCGATCCTCATGCTACGCACCAACGACCTCGAGATCGGCACATGGATCTTCAATACTCGCGGCGATGCGGGCAAAGCGCTCGCGGCCGACGCCGCGTTGAAGGCCAATGAGGGCGACTGGTTCGTACGGCAGGTGATCGGCTTCCTGCGCCGCACGCTTGCGCGGCTGGATGTGTCCTCCCGCACCCTCTTCGCCGTCATCGACAAGGGCTCGTGCTTTGCGGGGACTCTTCTCGAGCTCGCGCTTGCCGCCGACCGCAGCTACATGCTCGAGCTGCCCGACGACGAGTCAGAGGCCCCGGCGATTACCCTCTCGCTGATGAACTTCGGTGCCTACCCCATGGTGAGCCAGGAAACGCGGATCAGTGCGCGCTTTTGTGGCGAGAGGCCGCCAGTCGAGGCCGCGCGGTCGCGCATCGGGGAGAAGCTCGACGCCAAGAGAGCATCCCAGCTGGGGCTCGTCACGTTCACACCGGACGATCTCGACTGGGACGAAGAAGTCCGCATCGCGATCGAGGAGCGCGCGAGCCTCTCCCCCGACGCCCTCACCGGCATGGAGGCGAACCTGCGTTTCTCCGGCAAGGAGAGCATGGAAACGCGCATCTTCGGCAGACTCTCCGCCTGGCAAAACTGGATCTTCAGCCGTCCCAACGCGGTCGGCGAGCATGGCGCGCTGAAGGTCTACGGTAGCGGTGCGAAAGCAAGGTTCAATTGGGACCGGATCTAGAAGTCAAGGGCAAGGAAAGCACATGAGCATCGATTACAGCGAGAAGATCCCCAACAACGTCAACCTCGTCAACGACAAGACGCTGCAGCGCGCGCTCGAGCATTGGCAACCGCGTTTCCTCGACTGGTGGCGCGAGATGGGCCCGAGTGACTTCGCCTCCGCCGATGTGTACCTGCGCACCGCGATTGGAGTC
The DNA here is from genome assembly GCA_035519135.1 of Burkholderiales bacterium. Taxonomy (GTDB): domain Bacteria; phylum Pseudomonadota; class Gammaproteobacteria; order Burkholderiales; family SG8-39; genus VBDM01. The sequence continues at coordinate 78,919 of DATIWX010000133.1, forward strand.
GACGCGCAGGGCTGGGCCAACTACGGCTCGGTGAGGATGCCCGAGTACCGCTGGGGCATCTTCCTTGCCGATCCCATGCCCGATCGCACCATCGGCTTCGGCGACTCCTTCGGGCAGCCGGTGTGGCAGCAGGTCCCGGGCGAATTCCGCTCCCAATTCCGTCGCCTGATCGTCACGCAGGGCGACACTGAGCCAGCCTCGGTCGAGCAGCAGCGTTTGCTCGGCCATACCTGCCCTTCGCTCTACGACCTGCGCAACCTGTTCCAGATCAATGTCGAGGAAGGCCGGCACCTGTGGGCGATGGTGTACCTGCTGCACGCCTATTTCGGCCGCGACGGACGCGAGGAGGCCGAGGGACTTCTTGCGCGCCACTCGGGAGATGTCGACAAGCCTCGCATTCTCGGCACCTTCAACGAGCCGATCGAGGACTGGTTGTCCTTCTTCTGCTTCACCTACTTCACCGACCGCGACGGCAAGTTTCAGCTCAAGAGTCTCGCGGAATCCTCCTTCGACCCGCTCGCGCGCACCTGCCGGTTCATGCTGACCGAGGAAGCCCACCACATGTTCGTCGGCGAGACCGGAATCGGACGAATTGTGAAGCGCACTCTGGAAGTGATGAAGGAGATAGGTACGGACGACGTCGAGGCGATCCGCCGCCAGGGCGCCGTGGACCTGCCCCTGCTTCAGCGCTACCTCAACTTCTGGTTCAGCTCCTCCCTCGATCTTTTCGGGTCGGAGGTATCGTCCAACGCTGCGAGCACCTTTGCCAACGGCATCAAGGGGCGGCCCGACGAAACGACGCAGTACCAGGATCACAATTGTGCGGACGCGACCTGCGAGCTCGACCTGCCCGACGGCCGGGGAGGCCTGAAGAGGGAGACCGTTGGTATGCGCAACGCCATGAACGAGGTCCTTCGCGAGGCCTACGTAAAGGACTGCGAGATCGGCCTGAAGCGCTGGAACATGCAGATCAAGCGCTCCGGTTATGCGTTCGAGCTGAAACTGCCGAGCAGCCGCTTCCGCCGCGCGATCGGCGCCTGGGCGAACGTCCCCACGGACCTCGAAGGCAAGCTCATCAGCCGCGAGGAGTTCGAGCGGCAACTGCCCGGGTGGAGCCCCAGCGCCGCCGACAAGGCATTCGTAAGAAGCTTGATGCAGCGCGTTGTCCAGCCCGGGAAAATGGCCGCCTGGATCGCGCCGCCGGACCGCGGGATCAACAACCTCGCGGTCGACTACGAGTACGTGCGCCTGGCCTGAGGCGAACCATCCCGCTAGCGAATAGCGACCCGAGCAGGGTCGGTAAAGTGCAGTCGCGACCTCAGCTCAGGGCTCACGTGAACGGTGCCTTCGGCGTCGACGAGCATTGCTTGCGAGACGCCCATACGTGCGGCTGCGGTCCTCCAGCCCCTTGAGCCCTCGATGAAGATCGGCTTGGAGGCCGCGTCAGACAGCGCGCCCGCCCCGGCCCCGCCCGAAACCAGCACGGTAACCGATTCGACTCCCGCAACGGGGTAGCCGGTTCGCGGGTCGATGATGTGCGAGTAGCGCTTGCCGTCGATCTCGTAGTAGCGCCGATAGTCACCGGATGTACCGACCGCCTCGCCATCGTTCAGTTCGAGCGTTGCGAGCAGTCCCGTCCCGCGAGGGGATTCCAGCGCGACCCGCCAGGGACGCGCGCCGTGACGACCGAGGGCGAGGGCGTTGCCGCCGACGTTGATCAGGGCATTCCCGATCCCTTCGGCGCGGAGGATTTCGGTGGCGCGGTCGAGCGCATACCCTTTCGCATAACCGCCGAAGTCCAGCTGCACGGCGGAATTCGCGCTGGTCACTTCGTTGCCCCGTACACTGAGATCGTTCATCCGCGGGTGCGCGGCCACCAGCCGCTCGACATCGCGCGCATCGGGGACGGGGCCCCCGGGCTTGTCGCGGTGGAAGTGCCAGAGCGCCACGAGCTTGCCGATGGCGGGGTTGAAGAGATCGCCCGAGCGCTCCGCGAGGCGCTGCGCCTGCCGGATCAGCGCCGCAATCTCTGCGGTCGTGCGGATGCCCGACTCTCCTCGGGCGATCGCCTGGTTGAGCGCGACGAGATTGCCCGACTTCCACGCGCGCAGCTCGCGATGCATGCGGTCGAACTCGCTGAGGACCCGTGCAACGGCCGCCCTCTCTCGGACAGGGTCGGCGTCGAGCACGGTTACCTGAACGATGGTGCCGAAGACGTACGCGCTCGCGCGGTACTCGTGCGCGCGCGCATCACAGAGCTGGAGCCCTGCGATCAAGAGAAGCGCGAGCCTGATGCCGCGCGCGGTCAATGCCGCTCCCGGTGGGGCCTGTGATGGTGCCTGGGCTTCAGAAACAGCCACGCGCCGCTGAGCGACAGGAGCGCGAGGAATACCGCCAGAAGATCGACGACGAGCGGCCCGAAGCGTCCAGCGAACCGCCCGCTGTGGACGTCCTGCAGCAGCCGCTGGACGGAGACTCCGGGTTCGAGCAGCTCACGGTAGTGCTCGCGCTCCGCCGGGGACAGCTCGGCCGGGGCCGACCAGGCGATCGCGTCGCGCGGTGCCGGTCGCCACGAGAGCGCATCGGTGCTTTCGAACGTCCCTGCCCCCGTCCGCAACACGAGCCGCCGCTCCTCCGACCCGATCGCCCGGACGGGGCTTCCCGGCAGCTCGCTCCGGTCCAGCCGCTCGATAAGCGCGCCGTCCTTCCCATAGAGGTATAGCGCGGCGCTACTCGCGACGACCACCATGTCCTGCAGCTCGACCAGGCCGATCGGCTGGGGGAAGGCCTCCCCCGAGATCCGGCCGTCGAGCAGCCAGCGGCCGTTCGCCGCGACGAGGTCGTGCGGTCCGGCGCGGAACAGGTGTCGCGGAGGCTCGGGCGCCAGACCGTACCAGCGCGCAAGCCACGCGGCGTGCACGTACTTGGTATCCAGACCGAGGTCAGCGGCGTGGTTCAGGACGAAACCTGTCACCGCGAGGAAGAGGAAGAAGACGACCGCTGCAAAGCCGATACGCGCGTGCCAGCGGCGCAGGAAAAGGAGCAGGAGGAGCTTCGGGGACACAGCGCTATCCGTGGGCGTTGTCGCGACTGAGGCGGTCGAAAAGGAGCGCGAGCCGCGCCATGCGTTCCAGCGCGCCGACCGACAGGGTCGCACCCACGATGCCGTCGATATCGCGGTCGAGCCGGTTGTCTCGTACAAGCTTCGCGTCCTTGAACTGTCTCAGGAACGACGACTGACGGACCTCCTGCCCTCTGCTTTCGCGATAGACGAGCACGCGTACGTGATCGATGTGTCCGTCCACGACGACGAATCCGGCAGTGATCAGCTCCTCCCTCCCCGTTTCCTCGAGAATCCACACGCTCTTGCGGCCTTCGTTCCAGTAGCGCTGGCGCAATTGCGCGGGGGGATGGCCCAGGATCGCGCCCGCCTGCGCTTGTATGTCCTTGGTCAGCCAGAGCACCTTGGGCGCAGGCTTTGAACCGAACACCTCCGCAACGAAGGTGTCCGGCTCCTGATAGACCTCGCCTCGGACGTAACCCGAGGCCGCGCCAAGCACCAGCATGAATAACGCAAGCGAGCAGCGCATCCTCGAACTCATCAGAACATGAATCCCGCGCCAATATCGAAGCGATCTTGAGACTTATCGGTCGCGTAACGCTGGATGTCGGCCTTCAGCACCACCTGCGGATGGACCCAGAAGTTGACTCCCAGGGTCTTGATGCGCTCGTTGTTGTTCGGATCCTGGAACAGGCCATTTGCTGGATCCTCCGCCTGCCTGATGTCGATGCGCTCGTAGCGAATGAAGGGGGCCACGTCGAAGTTGCCCTGCTTGTACAGGTGGTACGCAGCCTGGGCGTACCATCCCTTCATCGATTTCGGTGCCGCAAAAGCGGGCACGCTGGGGTCAGCGAGATTGGCTGCAACAGTCCCTGCAGTGATCTTGTCGGCATCACCGAGTGTGCCTGCCGTATAGAGAGCCTGCAGATCCAGGCCGGCGACCCGGTATTGCGCGTGGACGTCCCACATGGTGAAACGAGCCGCGACTCCCTGCAGCGCCGGGTTGGACGCTCCGTTCTGGCCGGTGTCGCCGGTGAACACGCCGGCGCCGACCAGGAAACCCGGGCGCCGGTAGCTGAGCGCGCCGTAGACCGCGAGATTGCGGGCGTTGGCGAGCTGTCCTTCCTGGTGCGCGCTGCGGATCCCCATGGTCGGATCGTCGAGTTTGCCGGAGTCGAAGGTGGTCGTAGCACCCACGTCGTATCTGAAGCTCTCGCCGAACATGCCGTGCATGCCGGCGCCCAGCTCGCGCCAGGTGGTCGGTATGACGCGCGTTTCAACCTGGTTGCGTTGCACACCGTAATAGGTCGGCGGCTCATGGGTCTCGTTGAGAATGCCGATCGGGATGAGGAACAGGCCGCCCTTGAAATTGACAGCGTCGCTCATCCTGTAATTCACCCAGGCCTGCTCGATCTCGGCCTCGCCCTCATCGTCCTTGCTGACGACCGCATGCTCGAATTCCACCTCGGAATGCAAGGTCAGGCGCTCATCGAACCGGTGGTTGAAGCCGAACACGAACCGCTGCAGGTCGGCGGTAGCGTTGCCGCTCTCGCGAAATTTGCTGTACCCCGCTTCGCCGTAGCCAACGATATTGGTACTGCCATTGGCAAGCTCCGAACTCCGGTCGAGCATCGAGCTGTAGTCGGGCGAGTAGGGCGAAGTCGGTGGGGGCGGCGCCGCCGACTTGCGAGTCTGCGCCTTGAGTTCGTCGATCTCCTGCTGCAGGATCTGCAGCTTTTCGTCTACCGTCTGGCTAAAAGCGGGCATCGATCCGAAAACGGCGAGCGCCCAGCTTAGGGTGGATTTCTTCATGAGCTCTCCAGCTGAATGGGACGATTGGGAAACATGGCTGGCTAACTCAGCATCCGAGGCTGACTGGCTGGCACCTTGGCTAATCTATCGAGAATCCAATTAGTTACACGTATATCCAACGTTGAATCGAAAATCACCGCGCTCCGGCAATCTCGGCTTGACGCCAGCCTGAATATAAATGAGAATGCTTCGCATTACAAGCCTCGAGCCACCCCAATGTATGTCTGCATCTGCAACAGCGTGACCGATCGCGAAGTCCGCGAGGCGGCGTCCCGTGGCGCACGCACGCTGAAAGATCTGCGTCGCGAGCTCGGCGTAGCGTCACGCTGCGGCAAGTGCGCAAGTTGCGCGAACGAAGTGCTTTCCCAAGCTCGCCGCGAACCGGTACTCACCTCGAGCCTGCAGGCGGCCTGACCTTCCCTCCCTGCCTCATCCCCTCCTGACCGAGTCGCAAGCGTTGCCTCAAGCAACGTGCGTGGTATTCTCGGACCGTCTCGCATGAGGAGCGATACGCATGAAAGGCGACAAGAAAGTCATAGAGCATCTGAACAAGGTGCTGACCAACGAGCTGACCTCGATCAACCAGTACTTCCTGCATTCGCGCATGTTCGAGAACTGGGGCCTGAAACGCCTCGCGGAGCACGAGCATCACGAATCGATCGACGAAATGAAGCACGCGGACAAGCTGATCGAGCGCATTCTTTTCCTCGAGGGGCTTCCCAATCTCCAGGCCCTGAACAAGATCCTGGTCGGCGAAAGCGTCGAAGAGGCGTTGAAGTGCGACCTGAAGCTCGAAATGCACGCGCACCCGATGCTGAGGAGTGCGATTGCGTATTGCGAGGAGTCAGGCGACTACACTTCGCGTGAGTTGTTCGAGGACATTCTCGAGAGCGAGGAAGAGCACATTGACTGGCTCGAGATCCAGCTGGACCTTATCACCAGAATCGGTATCCAGAACTACACACAGTCGCAGATGGGGGACAAGCCGGCTTCCTAGGGCAGTCATGGCTCTCGCCAGGCCCCTTCGATCCAGTGGCCGCTAGTCCCGCATTGACTTGCCGAAACTTCTGGGATGCCGTCTAGGACCGTGCATCTTCGAGCCGGGCGGCCTTGACCCTCTTCTGCGCGGCGTCGCCCCCAAGAAGCGACCAGACCAGCCACAGGCCCGGCAGCAGAACAAGAGCGTAGGTGAGCATGGCGCCGTACTGGCCCTCCGGGCCGTAGGGTTCGGTCGCGATATGCCAATACGGGTTGTCGATCGGCAACACGTTTGCTTCGGTCGCCTCATGAAACGCGTAGATGCACAGCTGCACCGCGAACAGCACCAGGAAAATTGAAGTCACCTGGAAGAACAGTCCGAGATTGACCCGATGCCCGTATCGCGACCAGGCCCAGGCGAGCGAAGCAGCAAGCGCGATGCCGGCAAGCGCACCCGCGAAGAGCGAAGTCGATTCGGCCTGGCGGGCGAGGGTCGCCGCAATGAAGGCCATCTCCATCCCTTCGCGCGTGACCATCAGGAGCATTACCACGAACACTCCGATCCACGCACCGGTACCGGCCGACTGCGCCGCCGACTCCAGCCGCGCGCCCATCTCTCCGCGGAGCTGCTTCGCGTGCTTGAGCATATAAACGACCATGGAAATGACGAATGCCGCCGCCACCAAAGCGAGCACCGCTTCCCAAATCGGCTGTACCGCCGCTTCGGCGAGAAACACGCCGAGCACCAGCGACAGCAAGACCGCGAGCGCCGTACCCCACCAGACCGCCGGCAGCAGCAGCGCGCGGCCGGTCTTCTTGAGGTAGGTCGCGGCGATCGCCACGATGAGGAAGGCCTCGATGCCTTCGCGGAGAGTGAAGATCAGCATCTGCAGCATTTCAGTGAACCTTTCGATCTGACTTGCGCTGGACGTTATCTCTGGAATCAGGCGGTGAGAATCAGCTTTCCGTTCTGGGTAAGCCGCAGGCGGTACTCCCGGCCGTTGTGCTCGATTACCAGCTCTCCCCGCTCCCCGAGCAGCTGCCTGCTCACCGCTCGCCCTTTCGGGAAACCGGTGTCCACAGTCTCTTGATTCAGCGGCAAATTTGTTTCCGGCGCGGGACGCACGTAAAAATGATAACCGTTCTCATTACTGCGCGTCAAGCTGCTGCCGGGTCCCGCGTACAATCGTTCACGTTCCGGAAAGCCGATGACGACCGCCCGCTTAACGCTGCTCCTCGCCGTCCTCCTCTGCAGTCAGGCCTGGGCGCAGCGCAGCTCGCTCCCCCCGCGTGAACCCACCCCGGCGCAGGTGCTCGCGGACCTGCGTCACGGAGGCTACGTCCTCTACTTCAGGCACGCCGCCACCGACTTCAGCCAGAACGACGAGAAGATGAAGCGCTACGAGGATTGCGCTGACCAGCGCAATCTCATCGACAGGGGTCGCGCAGACGCACGGGCCGCGGGCGCCGCGATCAGCCAGCTCGGGATTCCGGTCGAGCGCGTTCTCGCGAGCCCCTTCTGCCGCACCGTGGAGACCGCACAGCTGCTCTTTGGGCGGGTGGAGAAGATGACCGAGGTGCGCGGCGGGCCAGCGGCATCGGCCCTGTCAGACCGCTACGCGCCGCTGAAGAAGATTCTGGCTACGCCGGTTCGCGCCGGCGGCAATCTCGTGGTGGTAAGTCACGGCAACCCGTTCTACAGCGTCGCCGGCCCGCCCTATCTCGCCGAGGGTGAGGCTGCGGTACTCCGTCCGCTCGGCGCGGATTTCGAGGTCGTCGCCAGGATTCGGATCGACGGCTGGGAGGCCTTGAAGAGCAGCGCGGCGAAGTAGCGGGATGCGCGGCTAGAACGAATTGCCCTGCGCGTGGTTCTCGAAGCGCGTGTACTCCCCGAGGAACGTGAGCTTCACCGTGCCGATGGGGCCGTTGCGCTGCTTGAGAATGATGATCTCGGCCACGCCCTTGTCCGGCGTGTCGGGGGTGTAGACCTCCTCGCGGTAGATCGCGAGGATCAGGTCGGCGTCCTGTTCGATCGCGCCTGACTCACGCAGGTCCGACATGATCGGGCGCTTGGGACCGGTGCGCTGCTCGACCGCGCGCGACAGCTGAGACAGCGCCACGACCGGAACCTTGAGCTCCTTGGCGAGCGATTTCAGGGATCGCGAGATCTCGGAGATCTCGGTGGCGCGGTTCTCGCCTTCGCTCGATGCCTGCATCAGCTGCAGGTAGTCGACGATGATCAGGCCGAGCGCGCCGTACTGCCGGTGCAGGCGGCGTGCCCGCGCGCGCAGCTCCAGGGCGTTCAACGCGCCCGATTCGTCCACGAGTATCGGCGCGTCGTGCAGTTTGCCCACGGCGTTGGTGAGCCGGTTCCAGTCGTCGTCGGACAGTCTTCCCGTGCGCAGCTTGTGCTGATCGAGCCGGCCGATCGACCCGAGCAGGCGCATCGCGAGCTGACTACCCGACATCTCCATGCTGAATACCGCCACCGGCAGCTTGTTTTCCACCGCGACGTGCTCGGCGATGTTGAGTGCCAGCGCCGTCTTTCCCATCGACGGGCGCCCGGCAATGATGACCAGGTCGCCGGGTTGCAGCCCCGATGTGTCGCGATCGAGATCCCGATAACCGGTGGGAATACCGGTGATGTCGGAAGGATTGTCCTTGTGGTACAGGAGGTCGATGCGCTCCATGACCTGCGTGAGCAGCGGCTGGATCTCCATGAAACCTTGGCGGGTCTTCGCGCCGGCCTCGGCGATCTGGAAGATCTTTGACTCGGCCTCGTCGAGCACTTGGCCGACATCCTTGCCCATGCGGTTCAGCGCGCCGTCGGCGATCTCGGTAGAGACTTCGATGAGCCTTCGCAGGACCGCGCACTCGCGCACGATCTCCGCGTAGCGCCTGACGTTGTGCGCAGAGGGCGTGTTGCCGGCGAGCGCGGCGAGATAGGTGATGCCGCCGGTCTTGTCCTTGTCCTCGCTGGCCTTGATCGCCTCGTCCACGGTGACCACGTCGGCAGGCTTGCCCCGCTCGATCAGGCGCGAAATCTGCCGGAAAATGCGGCGATGGTCGTCACGGTAGAAGTCGGAGTCGGCAAGCACATCGCCGACCCTGTCGAAAGCGCCGTTGTCGATCAGCAGACCTCCCAGCACCGACTGCTCCGCGTCGATGGAGTGCGGCGGGAGCTTGAGGTTCAGCAGCTGAGAATCGCTGGGGATCTGAGGTACGGGCTGGGCCATGAAAGGCGATCGATGCGGATTGCGGCCACTTTACAACAAAAAAGACCGCGCAAGCGCGGCCTTTTCGCATCAACGGCTTGCGGGTGAGCTACTGCTCGGTTGTTTCTCCGAGCACCGAGACCTTGATGTGCGCCAGGACGTCCGCGTGCAGCGCAACCGAGACCTCGTGGTCGCCGACGGTCTTCAGCGGCCCTTGCGGCAGGCGGATCATCGCGCGCTCGACCTCGAATCCCTGGGCCTTGAGCGCCTCGACGATGTCTACGTTGGTGACCGAGCCGAACAGGCGCCCGTCCACCCCTGCCTTCTGGGTGATCTGCACCATCAGGCCGTCGAGCTTGGTCCCCTTTTCCTGGGCCGCCGAGAGGGCCTGGGATTGCGCCTGCTCGAGCGCCGCGCGCTTCTTCTCGAATTCGGCGAGGCTCTGGGGGGTCGCCCGCGTCGCCTTGCCCTGCGGCAGCAGATAGTTGCGCGCGTAGCCGTCCTTCACCTTGACCACGTCGCCGAGGCCACCCAGGTTCACGACCTTCTCCAGAAGAATGACTTGCATGGCAACCTCTTAGTGAAGGTCCGTATACGGCAACAACGCAAGATAGCGCGAGCGCTTCACCGCCGCCGACAGCTGGCGCTGGTAGTGCGTGCGCGTGCCCGTGATCCGGGCCGGAATGATCTTGCCGTTCTCGCCGACGAAATCCTTCAGCAGGTCGACGTCCTTGTAGTCGATCCACTCGATCTTCTCCGCGGTAAAGCGGCAGAACTTGCGGCGCTTGAACAGCTGTTTCGCGCCTTTCTGCTCGCGTTTGCCGTCGCGGCCCTTGCCTTTACCCTTGCCTTTGAATCCGCCTCGACCTCTCGGTGGGGGCATGTCAGTCTCCTTCCTTGAATTCGACTTCCGTCGCGTGCAGCACAAGCGATCGGCTGGTGCGGCTCTTCGCGGCGAGAAATCCAGTTACCTTCACGCTGCTTCCCAGTTTCGCGGCGGCTAGGAGCCTCGCTTCGCGCTCGAACGCCACCGCGGCAATCTCGCAACTCACCTTGCGCACGACTCCGGCTTCCGTCTGCGTCGAATCGTGCTGCAGCCGGAACTTCATCATCGGTACACCCCCGGGGGTATGCCGCAGCCCGTCCAGCTCGATAAGCCTTCCCGACACCGCAACCCGGTTGGCCTGCGCCAACGCTCTAGGCTTTCGCCGGCTCCGCGGGCTTGGCCGGCTCCGAGCGCGGCGCTTCACCGGGATTGAGCACCGACTTCGACTTCTCTTCCTTCATCATCGGCGAGGGCGTCGTCCAGGCGCGCTCCATCTTGATGATGAGGTGACGCAGCACCGCGTCGTTGAACTTGAACGAGTGCTCGAGCTCACCGAGCGTTTCCGAGTCGCACTCGATGTTCATCAGCACGTAATGCGCCTTGTGAACCTTGGAAAGCGGGAAAGCGAGCTGGCGGCGGCCCCAGTCCTCGAGGCGGTGAATCTTGCCGTTCCTCGAGGTCACCGTCGCGCGGTAACGCTCGATCATAGCCGGAACCTGCTCGCTCTGGTCCGGATGGACGATGAAACACACTTCGTAGTGTCGCATCAATGCTCCCTATGGATGAAGCCGCCCGCTCAAGTCCGCCGTTGCGACGCGGCGAGGAGGGGTGCGGCAGGGTCGAAAACAAACGACCGCCGCAGCGGTCGTCGAGGGAGTGAATTCTAACTGAATCAAGGCGTAACACGCAAGTGCCCACTCGGACCAAGGTCGGCGAACAAAGCTATGATATTCAGGGTCCCGGCGAGGTCGCCGAACCGGAGGAACCATGTGCAGAAGCATCAAGACCCTGTTCAATTTCGAGCCGCCGGCCACCGACGAGGAGATCCGGGCAGCGTCCCTGCAATTCGTGCGGAAGCTGAGCGGTTTCGCCAGCCCCTCCAAGGCCAATCAGGTAGTGTTCGACCACGCCGTCGAAGAAGTCACCGCGGCCGCCCGCGCGCTCATCGGCTCGCTGGTGACGAACGCCGAGCCGCGCAATCGGGAAGTCGAGGCGGCGCGGGCGCGGGCGCGGACCTCAGCCCGGTTCCGAACGCGGCAGCAGGGAGAACCGAGAAGGGGAGACCGATGAAGCTCAAATGGGCCGAGACCACGGATCAACGGATCAAGACCACCGCAGATGCGATCGGAAACGTTCTGGTCGACGCATTCCACTATCTGGCGTTATTCGCGATCGGCGGGGCCATCGTGTGGTCCGCTGTCGTCGCCTTCTTCGGCATGGCGACCAAGGGGCACGCCTCGATCGACGACATCCTGCTGCTGTTCATCTACCTCGAGCTCGGGGCGATGGTCGGCATCTACTTCAAGACCAACCACATGCCGGTGCGGTTTCTCATCTACGTCGCGATGACGGCGTTGACCCGGCTCCTGATCTCGGACGTCCAGGCGCATCACAGCCCCGAGACGGCGGACTGGGGAATCGTCGTGGTGTCCGGCGCCATCCTCCTGCTGGCTCTCGCGACGCTCGTGATCCGGTTCGGATCGTCCAAGTTCCCCTCGCCGCAAGCCGACGGCCGCGATTGAAAATGAAGGCGGCAAGCGACAGGCACCGCCGCGCCCTCGCCCACTTGCGTCGCAGGCAATGGCCCGAGGCCCACGAGCTTGTCATGGACCTGGAGGACCCGCTCGCCTGTCACATCCATGGACTGGCACACCGCCTCGAAGGCGACATGGAGAACGCCCGCTACTGGTACAAGCAGGCCGGCGTGCCCTTCAGCAGGTCGCTGCGTCTCGCGGCTGAATTGCGGGCCATCGAATCCGGCCTCAAGAGCGCGCAATGAACGCCTCGAGTCACTCCGTACTCCCGCTTTCGGTACGCGGGCCGTGACGGCCCGGTTCGCCCTCTTCGACCCATGCGCGCAACAGCGTAAAGGTCACCGCCAATACCATCGGGCCGACGAAAATGCCGATCAGCCCGAAGCCGATGAGACCACCGATCACGCCGGTGAAGATCAGCAGCAGCGGCAGGTCCGCGCCCTTCTTGATGAGGATCGGGCGCAGGAAGTTGTCCAGGGTGCTGACGATCACCGTGACGACCAGCAGGAAGGTGCCCCATCCCGCCGCGCCGGTCCAGTAAAGCCAGATCACGGCGACGACCATTACCGGAGCCGCTCCGATCTGCGCCACGGCGAGCAGGAACATCACGGCGGTGAGAACGGCGGCGAAGGGCACGTGGGCAATGGCCAACCCGACCCCCCCGATCACGGATTGCACCAGCGCGGTCACCACGACGCCGAGAGCCACACCGCGTATCGCCTGCCCCGACAGCACCACCATCTGCTCGCCGCGCCGTCCCGCCAGGCGAGCGCCGAAGCGCCGCACCCAGACTGCGGCGTGCTCCCCTTCCGCGTACAGGATCGCGGCGATGATAAGCGTCAGCAGGAACTGGACGAATACCACGCCGAAACTGCCGATCTCGGAGACGAACTTCCGGCTGAGGGTCGTGGCGTAAGGGGCGAGCTTGTTGGCCAGCACCTCGACGCCTTCGGTCGCCACCTCTTGCCACAGCTGGACCGCGCCATCACCCACCAGCGGCAGACCCGCAAGCCACGACGGCGGCGACGGCACCTTGAATTCGGTCAGGGCCTTGATCCAGTCGGCGATGGTGCTTGCGTTCGCCACGATGGTGCCGATCGCCACCGACAGCGGCACGATGACGAGCAAGAGCGGGGTGAGCGACATGACCGTCACCGCAAGCCAGCGCCGGTTTCCCACCGCCCTTTCGACCCTAAGCATCAGCGGCCAGGTGGCCACCACGATCATCGTCGCCCAGGTCAGCGCCCCGAGAAACGGCCGCATCACCCAGATGGAAGTGCCGATGAGGCCGGCAAGCGAGAGCACGGCGAGCACGGTGAGCGTGAGATCGGGGCGTTTGTCTGACATGGTTAGGTGCCGGTGCTGCGCAGATGTTACCTGAGAGAAGGAATCGCGCGAAGAAGTCGGCGCCCTTACCCACCGAGCGCGATGATCACGGCGACGAGCACCGTCCCAACAGCCGCCATGGCGAGCCCGAACCGCCACGGGCTAGATTCGGCATATCGCCCGAGGATGTAGCCGCCGGCGAAGAGCGTAGCGACCGCCAGCGCGTTGGAGATGCGCAGCGCGATCGCCGACTCGTGGACGAAGACGAACGGTATGACCACCGGAAAGGTCGCGAAGACGACCAGGCCGAACACCTCCAGCGCGGCGGCCCAATCGTCCCTGACCAGGCCCGGTCGCGGGAGGGCGGCGGCGGTCAATCGCTGCCGCAAGACCTCCAGAGCTGCCGGCTCTGCGGCGGCCGACAGACGCTCCGGAAGCGCCTCGCGGATCAGGCGATGCGCCTCCTCCCCGCTCGTTGCCTCGACCAACTGGCGCAGCAGGGCGACCTTCCGGGACCGTTCCACCACCGTGCCGACGAGATACATGACCGCGTCGGTCAGGCCCCAGGCAAGGTTGCAGCCGAGCGCGGTGAGCATCATGGTGCGCACTTCCTCGCGGCCCGCGGTTGCGACGCTCAGCGCGCCGGTGAACGACAGCGCCATCAGCACGCCGAAGATCACCTCCGAGATCCGCTCGACCGGGTCGAGCACGCGCTTGCGCTGGGCCATGTCGGCGGAATTCGACATGTGACGGTCTATCCGCCCGCGGCGCGCCGGCGCCGCGATTCGAACAGGCATACGCCGCTCGCGACGGAAACGTTGAGGCTCGCGACGCTCCCGTGCATGGGTATGCGCACCAGCAGGTCGCAGCGCTCGCGCGTCAGCCGCCGCATGCCCTCTCCCTCGGCGCCGAGAACCCAGGCGATCGACGCGGGCAAGTCGGATTCATAGACGGTCCTGTCCGCGCTCTCCTCGGCGCCGACGATCCAGATGGCGCGCTCCTTGAGATCGTCCAGCGTACGCGCAAGGTTGGTGACCATGTAGTAGGGGATCGACTCGGCGGCGCCGCTTGCGACCTTGGACACCGTGGCGCCGATGCCGGCGGCACGATCCTTGGGCGCGATCACCGCGTGCGCGCCGGCCGCGTCGGCCACGCGCAGGCAGGCACCCAGGTTGTGCGGATCGGTCACCCCGTCGAGGACGAGAAGCAGGGGCGGCTCCTTCAGCGAGTCGAGCAGGTCCTCGAGGCTCTCGCGCGAGGGCTTGTCGAACACTATGGCGACGACGCCCTGGTGGCGTCCGCCGCCGTAGAACCCGTCGAGGCGCTTGGTCGGTACGCGCATCAGCGCGACGCCCGCCTTCTCCGCGGCAAGCGCAAGGTCCTTGGCGCGCGCGTCTTTCCGGTTCTCGTCGAGGTAGAGTTCGACGACGGAGGAGGCATCGGCGCGCAGGCGCGCCAGCACCGCGTGAAATCCGAAAACCGCGCGGGTCGGCTTCATCTCCCCTCTACGTTCTGGAGCGGCGACGCAAAGTCCGGACGTGGCGCGGGCCGCTCGCGGAGTCGCCCGCCAGCACAAGGTCGAGGCGGCTCGTTTCGAGATCCACGCGGGCGATCTTCACCCTCACCCGGTCGGCGAGCCGGAACTGCTTGCGGGTGCGGTCTCCCACCAACTGATGCCGCGTGGCATCGAACTGGAAATAGTCCTGCCCGAGCTCGGAGATGTGTACCAGACCCTCGACGTAGAAATCGTCCAGCGCGACGAAGATGCCGAACCCCGTCACCGCGGAGACCGAGCCCTCGAACTCCTCGCCGACGCGATCGCGCATGTAGTAGCACTTGAGCCAGGATGCGACCTCGCGGGTGGCCTCGTCCGCGCGGCGCTCGGTCTGCGAGCAATGCGCTCCGAGGTCGGACCAGTTGCCCGGCTTGTACCGTCCCCCGGCGAGCACCGCCTTGATCGAGCGGTGCACGAGCAGGTCGGGGTAGCGGCGGATAGGCGAGGTGAAGTGAGTGTAGTGCTCGTACGCGAGGCCGAAGTGTCCCACATTCTCGGGGCTGTACTGAGCCTGCTGCAGGGAGCGCAATAGCACGGTCTGCAGCAGCTGCACGTCGGGCCGTTTGCGCACGGTCTCGAGAAGCTTGGCGTAGTGCTTCGCCGTCGGCTTGTCGCCGCCCGCGAGCTGCAGGCCGAAGCCCTTCAGGAACTCCCGCAGCGCCTTCAGTTTTTCGGGCGTCGGACCTTCGTGAATGCGGTACAGGGCCGGATGCTCGCGCGCCGACAGGAAATCCGAGGAGCAGACGTTGGCCGCGAGCATGCATTCCTCGATGATACGGTGGGCGTCGTTGCGCTCCACCCGGTCGATGCGCAGAAGGCGGTCGTGCTCGTCGAAAATGAACTGGGTCTCTATGGTCTCGAAGTCGATCGCACCGCGTTCCTCGCGCGCCTTGAGCAAGGCCCTGAAGAGCTGCTCCAGCAGCTGCAGGCGGGGCAACAAGCCCTTCAGAGCGCGCGCGGCGTCGCCCTGCGGATTCGCCAGCGCGGCGGCGACTGCCGTATACGTAAGGCGCGCGCGCGAGCGCATCACTGCAGGATAGAAGCGATACCGCCCGATCTGGCCCCTCGGTCCGATCGCCATGTCGCAGGCCATGCACAGACGCTCGACGTCCGGGTTGAGCGAGCACAGGCCGTTCGACAGGCGTTCCGGCAGCATCGGAATGACGCGGCGCGGGAAATAGACCGAGTTGCCGCGTTCGCGAGCTTCCGCGTCGAGCGAGTCGCCGTCGCGCACGTAGTGGCTCACGTCGGCGATAGCGACGATGAGCCGGAACCCCTCCTTCGTCTTCTCGCAATACACCGCATCATCGAAGTCCTTCGCGGTCTCGCCGTCGATCGTTACGAGCTCCAGAGGGCGCAGGTCCTCGCGGCCCGCCAGATCGGCCGAGCGCGGCGCATCGGGGAACCTCGCAGCGAGCTCTTCCGAGCGTTCGGAGAACTTGAAGGGCAGGTCGTGCTTGCGCAGAGCGATCTCGATCTCGATCCCGGGGTCGGTCGCCTCGCCCAGCACCTCGACGATGCGGCCGATCGGCTGGGCATGGCCGTCGGGCTGCGCGGTCAGCTCGGTGACCACCACCTGCCCGGCCCGCGCGCCGGCCGCATCCTCCGCGGCGACGAGAATGTTCTGCCCGATGCGCCTCTCCGAAGGCTCGACGAACAGAACGCCGTGCTCGCGGTGAAGCCGCCCGACGATGCGATGGTTGACGCGCTCGATTATCTCTACGATCTTGCCTTCCCTGCGCCCGCGGCGATCCACCCCCGATTCGCGCACCATGACGCGGTCGCCGTGGAGGACCTTTTTCATCTCGTGCGGGGCAAGATAGAGGTCTTCGCCCTCCTCGGGAACGACGAAGCCGTATCCGTCCGGGTGCCCTTCGACGCGGCCCGCGAAGACGTCGAGCTTGGTCGCGACCAGGATCGCGCCCTTGCGGTTGCGCAGTATCTGCGCCTCGCGCTCCATTGCCGCGAGGCGCCGCTCGAAGGCTTCGCGCTCGTCCGGGCCGATCGCCAGGCGCCGGGCGAGCTCGGCGTCGGTGAGCGGCACGCCGGCCTCGGCGAGCGTCTGCAGGATGAACTCGCGGCTCGCTATGGGATTCTCGTAGCGCGCTGCCTCCCGCTCGCGATGGGGGTCGGCCGTGCGATGATCGTGGCGCTTCTTCGTTGATCGCATCTACGTTGACAAACTGCTGCTTTCCTATAGAATCCGCGCTCGGGCTGAAGACCGGAACTGGCGCGGCCCTTTCGCCGAGGTGGCGGAATTGGTAGACGCACTAGGTTCAGGTCCTAGCGGTGGCAACACTGTGGGGGTTCGAGTCCCTTCCTCGGCACCAGGTCCGGCGATACCCGCATCACTCCCGATCAAGTCGAGCTCGCAAATCCGCCGTCGATCACGATCACCTCGCCGGTCACGAAGCGGTTCGATAGAACCAGGGACATCATCGTCTCCGCGACGTCTTCCGCGGTGACGCAGCGCTTGAGCGGCGTCGCCCTGGCGCGCTTGCCCATCAAATCCTCGTATTTGTCCTTCAGCATTCGTTGCATCCAGTCGCCCTCCATCCAGCCCGGTGCGACCGCGTTGACGCGAACCTCCGGTCCGAGATTATAGGCGAGGGTCTTGGTCAGGTTGACCACCGCAGCCTTGCTCGCCGCGTAGGGCAGCGGCTGCGGCCCGGGGCGCAGGCCCACGATGCTGGCGGTATTGACGACGCAGCCCTTGGCGGCGCGCAGCAGCGGCACCGCGGCGCGCGTCACCTGGAACAGGCCGCGGACGTTCACCGCGAACACGCGGTCCCAGTTCTCGAGCGACAGGCTCTCGAGGTCCTTCGGCTTCCACTGAGCGGTGGTGCCGGCGTTGTTGATGAGCACGTCGAGCCGACCGAATTCCTTTTCGACGCTCTTCAGCATCGCGCGGACGCCCGCTTCGTCGGCCACGTCGCACCGCGAAAGCAGCGTTCGGACACCACTGCGGCCAGCCTCCTCGGCGACCGCGCTGGCTTCCTTCTCGCTGCGGCTGTAGTTGATCGCGACGTCGTATCCGGCGCGCGCAAGGGCGAGGACCGCCGCGCGGCCGATGCCGCTCGCTGCTCCGGTCACCAGCGCCGCGCGTTTGGTCTCAGGTGTGGGCATGGGGCTTGGTTTCCTACAATCCGAGAACGCGCTCGGCGTTCCCGTGAAAGATCTTCTCCATCACGGCATCGGAGTAGCCTAGCTCCTGCCACTCCTTGAGGATGCGCGCGTAAGGCAAACTGGGATAGTCGCTGCCGAACATGATCTTGTCCTGGAGGCGCGCGCGCATGTCCACCTTGAGCTGCGCAGGGAAATACTTCGGCGCCCAGCCGGACATCTCCCAGTAGACGTTTCCCTTGTGCAGCGCGACCGCGGTGGTCTCTTCGACCCAGGGCCAGCCGGGGTGCGCCATGACGATCTTCAGGTTGGGAAAGTCGGCGGCGAGGTCGTCGATCGCCGAAGGGTGCGCGTGCCGGATCCTGGCTCCCATCCCCCCCGGCGTGCCGGCGCCCATGCCGGTCGTGCCGACGTCGATCATCACCGCGGCCTTCAGGGAATCGATGAGCTCGAATAGCGGATAGTAACGCCGGTCGTTCACGGCGAAATGCTGCATGATCGGATGGAAGTGAAAACCGACGAGCCCCAGCTCGCGAACCGCCTTCTTCGCCTGCGCCATCGCGACCTCGCCCTTCGCGGGCTCGAGCGCTCCCCAGGCCTGGATGACGCGTTTGGGATGGCGCTTCCACATCGCATGCACATACTCGTTGGTCACGGGCGGCGTCTTGATCGTCGTCTCCAGATCGAGCGCGACCAGCAGCGCCTCGACGCCGGCGTCGGTGAATTCGCGGATGACCTCGTCCTCGGCCTTCGCGGTCCAGCCGCGATTCCAGTACTTGGCGAGCGCGTCCACATAGGGCCCCTGGCACGCGATCCATTCCTTCGTTCCGGGGTAGCAGTGCAGGTCGATGATTCGCATTAATTTCCCCAGGGGGTCACTGGCGCGGGATCCTGTAGGCCTTGACCGTTTCGGCGGCGCGGCCTCGCTCGGCGGCCATGAACGCGCCGAATTCCTCTGGCGAGCCGACCGCCACCTCGACGAACTGGCTTTCGAGGTACTCCGCCATCTTGGGCTCGCGGTATAGCTTGCTGAGCTCGGCGTTCATGCGCCGCACGGCGGCGTCGGGGCTGCCGGCGCCGGTCACCAGGCCCCACCACACGCGCAGCGGATACGCGCCGAGCCCGACCTCGTTCATGGTCGGCACGGCCGGGGCGATGCGCGAGCGCTGGGTACCCTGGATCGCGAGCATCTTTATCTTGCCGCTGTTGAGCTGGCCGACCACGTTGCCCATGCCGATCTTCGTGACGTCGATCTCGCCCGAGAGCAGCGCGGCCACCACGTTGCCGCCTCCCTTGTACGGAATCCCGGCGACATCGACCTGCCATTGCTGCGCCAGCCATTGGCGGAACACATCGTTCGACGAGCCGGGCCCCAGGGTGCCGAAGTTTACCTTGCCCGGATTCTTCCTGGCGTACGCCTGCAGCTCGGCGATGGTGCTCACCGGCAGCGCGGCCTTGGCGAGGATGCCTTCGAACAGGAAGAAAAGATTGGTGACCGGCACGAAGTCCCTGGCCGGGTCGTAAGGCAGGTTCGAAAAGAGGTGCGGATTGAACGCCATCGCGTCCGAATTGACCACGCACACCGTGTAACCGTCCGGTGGGGCATTGCGGCAGGCTTCGGCGCCGATCACCCAGTTCCCGCCGGGTCGGTTGTCCACCACGATCGGCTGGCCGAGCCGCGGCGACAGCTCCTGCGCGGTCGCGCGCATCACGATATCGGTCGTCGCACCCGGCGGCAGGGGGACGATCATGCGAATCGGCCTGGACGGATAAGGCTGGGCGAGCGCGGCGCTAGCGAAGATGCCGGCCGCCACTGCGATCACTGCGCGCATGACTTCGCTCCTTCTTCGATCAGGCGGATGATGTGCCCGAACTGCCGGTCATCTTCTTCCATATAGGACGCGAAGTCGTCCGCAAAGCGCCAGCGTACCGTGAAGGCGCTGGCCGCGGCTTCGCGCTGGAACTCCGCGTCGTGCGCCACTGCGCGCAGCGCCGAGACGAATTCTTCGCACAGGCTCGAGGGAACGCCTCGCGGCGCCACCAGCCCGCGCCAGTGGGCGACGTGCCATTTCACGTCCAGCGCCTCTCCGACCGTCGGGACCTCGGGAAAGCGGGCATGGCGCGCGTCTTCCATCGTGACCAGCGCGCGCGCCTGCCCCGAGAAGAGAAACGCGCGCGCGTCGGTCATCGTGATCGGCGCCACGTCGGCGTGGCCGGCAAGCACGTTCTCCAGGCCCTGCTCGCCGCTCAGCGTCTCCGTCCAGTCGAGCCGCGAGGGGCTGATACCGGCCGCGTCCAGCAGGCCGGCGAGAGCGAATTTCCACACGCCGAAGTGCGGCCCGCCCGACCCCCTGAGTTTTCTCCCCCTGAAGGCTTCGACGAACTCGCGCGCCGTGCGCCAGGGCGCGGCCGCGGCCACGATCACGGCGGCCGACTCGACATACGGAACGGCGAGCGGCGTGTAGTTGCGCGGCGTGAGCGTCGTCAGGCCGCGATGCCAATGCATCATGCCGATCTCCCCCGTGATGAGCCCGATGACGCTGCCATCCGCCGGCGCCTCGGCGATCGCCGCGTGGCCGGCCACAGCGCCGGTCCGGTTCACCACCTCGATACGTCGCCCGAGGTGCTTCCCCAGGTACAGCGCCGCAAGGCGCGCGCGCTGGTCGCTGCCGCCGCCCGCAACGTAAGGTACGATGAGCCGGATCGCCGTCACTGGCGGGAGGCCATCTCCGACAGCGCCTTCTTGGACACCTTGCCGAACGTCGACACCGGAAAATCGTCGCAGACCAGCAGCCGCTCGGGCAGCTTGAACTTGGCGATCTCCTTGTCCTTGAGGAATTCGACCAGCTCCTTCAGCTCCAGCCGGGAATTTTTCTTGAGAACCACGCAGGCGCACATCTTCTCGCCCAGGTTGGGGTCAGGCACCGGCACGCAGGCCACGTTCTGCACCGACGGATGCGCGAGGATCAGGTTCTCGATCTCCTCGGCGCTGATCTTCTCGCCGCCGCGGTTGATGAGGTCCTTCTTCCTGCCCTCGACCACGTAGTTCCCGGAGGGATGCAGGCGCATCAGGTCGCCCGAACGGTAGAAACCGTCCGGCGTGAATTGCCGCGCGTTGTATTCGGGAACGCCGTAGTAGCCGCGCAGGGTATAGGGCCCGCGGCAGGTAAGCTCGCCGACTTCTCCGCGAGCGACCTCCCTGCCCTCCTCGTCCACCAGCTTGACCTCGTCGTCGGCAGAAAGGGGCCGGCCGCAGGTTTCCATGCGCACGTCCTCGGGATCGTCGAGACGCACGAAGAACAGCATCCCCTCGGACATGCCGAAATTCTCCTGCACGGTAACGCTCGGAATGAGCTGCTTGGTGCGCGCCCTCACCTCCGGCTGCATGCGCTGGCCTCCGCTCTGGATGATGCGCAGGGAGGACAGATCGTACGTGCCGATCGCCGCATCGTTGATGAGGCGGATCAGCAGCGCCGGCACCACCTTGAGGTGGGTCACGCGGTGCCGCTCGATCAGCCGGAACAGGTCCTCCGGCTTCGTGCTCGCGGAGAGGACGACCTTGGCGCCCTGGAGCATGTAACCCTGCAGCCCGGGGCACGCGAGCGGAAGGTTGTGCGCGATCGGCAGCGCCAGCAGCAGCACCGAGTCGCCCGTGACGGCGCACACCTCCACCGCGATCCTGGAGTTGTAGACGTAGTCGTTGTGGGTCCGTGGAATCAGCTTGGGCACGCCGGTCGTGCCGCCCGAGAGCTGGAAGATCGCGGGATCGGTGGGGGCGATCCTGAGCGCGCGCAGCGCTTCGACCCGTCTCTTCGGCTCGCGCGCAACGAGATCCCCGAGGGAGAGGAAACCCGCGGGCGCGCTGCCCAGCACGATTCCCCGCTTCACCGATGGCGCCTCGTTCCGGACCCGGCGGACCATCGCGGTGAAATCGAAGTCACCGTGCCGGTCGGGAGTCACGCAGGCAGCCGCGCCCGAGAGCTTTGCGAACTGGCTGACCTCGAGAAAGCGGTGCGTCGACAGCGCGGCGATGGGGATGCAGCCGATCTTCTGGAGCGCGAAATAAAGGTAGACGAACTCGACGACGTTGGGCAGCTGCACCACGACCCGGTCGAGGGGCGCGAGTCCCTCGTCGAGAAGGTTCAGCGCGAGGCGGTCGGAGATGCGGTCGATCTCGGCATAGGTGACGCGAGCGTCGCGGTCGATGATAGCGACCCGCTCGGCGTAGCGTTCGAAAAGGGGGGCGAACTCCTCGGCAAGCGACAGATCCCGCCAGTAGCCCTTGGCGCGGTACGCCTTCGCGAATTCCGGCGGAAACGAGACGACTCCGTTCAGCACAACTCTCTCCTTTCAGTGGAACGGATGGCGGCGGACGATGGTTTCGTTTCTGTCCGCACCGGTCGAGATCATGTCCACGGGCACGCCGCATACCGCCTGCAGGCGCTCCAGATATTCACGCGCCCTCGCGGGCAGCTTGTCGTAGGCATTGATGCCCACGGTGCTTTCCTTCCATCCCCGGAGCGTCTCGTATACGGGCTCGCAGCGCGCCGCCTCCTCGGCCCCTAGCGGAAGCAAGTCCTCGGGCTCCCCGTCAATGCGATAACCGGTGCACAGCTTCACCTCCTCCATTCCGTCGAGCACGTCGAGCTTGGTGATGCACAGGCCCGACACGCCGTTGATCTGGATGGAACGCCTCAGTGCGGCCGCGTCGAACCAGCCGCAGCGGCGCGGGCGTCCCGTGGTGGCGCCGAATTCCTGGCCGCGGGTGCGGAGCAGCTCGCCCGTGCTGTCGCCGAGCTCGGTAGGAAAGGGACCGGAGCCGACGCGCGTCGCATAGGCCTTGGTGATGCCGAGCACGTAGTGCAGCATCTGCGGCCCGATTCCGGCGCCCGCTGCCGCGGCGCCCGCGACGCAATTGCTCGAGGTCACAAAGGGGTAGGTGCCGTGGTCGATGTCCAGCAGCGCCCCTTGGGCGCCTTCGAAGAGCAGACTCTTGCCGGCGCCGATTGCCTGATGCAGCGCACGCGAAACGTCCGTGACCATGGGCCTCAGCCGGTGCGCGAGCGCGAGCGCCTCGTCGCGCGTCTTCGCGAGTTCCACGGGCTTCGCCGCGAGGTATTTCGTCAGGACGAAGTTGTGGAAGTCGAGCAGCGGCTCGAGCTTCGCTGTGAAGCGCTCGGGCACCAGCAAATCGCGAACACGGATCGCGCGGCGCGCGATCTTGTCCTCGTAGGCCGGCCCGATGCCCCGGCCGGTGGTGCCGATCTTGGCGGACCCTTGAGCCGACTCGCGGGCGACGTCGATCGCCGCGTGGAACGGCAGGATCAGGGGACAAGCCTCCGAGACGCGCAGCCGCGCGGCGACCTCGACCCCGGCGCGCTCGAGCTCGTCCATCTCGTCGATCAGCGCCCGCGGAGAAAGGACCACCCCGTTGCCGATGTAGCAGGTCACGCCCTTCCTGAGGATTCCCGACGGGACAAGGTGCAGCACGGTCTTCTTGCCGCCGATCACCAGGGTGTGGCCGGCGTTGTGCCCGCCCTGGAAGCGCACCACGCCCTGGGCGTGGTCGGTGAGCCAGTCCACGACCTTGCCTTTGCCTTCGTCGCCCCACTGCGTGCCGATGACTACGACGTTCTTGCCCATTCCGCCGCTACCCGAGCTTTCTCACGACCCACCTGCCGCGGCTTCTTACGAGCTCGCGATCGCATTCGGGCACGACGGGCTCCGACGCGTGGCCGGGCAGCCGGACCACGACGATTTCCCCTGCGCGGCGCAGCTTGCGGATCGCGGCTGCGAGACCGGGGTCGCCGGCGTGGGGAGCCCGGATCGCCGCAACGCCGTTCTCGTCGGGTGCGCTGCGCGCGAGATCGCGCAGATCCATGCTGAATCCCGTCGCCGGGCGCGCTCGCCCGAAAGCCTTGCCGACTTCGTCGTAGCGCCCTCCCAGCGCGATCGCGTTGGCGACGCCCGGTGCGTAGGCCGCGAACACCGCCCCGCTGTGGTAGTGGTAGCCGCGGAGGTCGGCGAGATCCACGGACACCGGGATTCTGTCGTTTCGCGAGAGCGCTTTCAGGTCGCGCAACGCGCGGTCGATCTCCGGATACCGGGGCAGAGCGCGGCGAGCGCGCTCGATCACCGAACTGTCCCCGTACAGCTCCGGCAGGGCGAGCAAGGACGCGCGAGTCGTCTTGGAGAGGGAATCCGTCGCCGCGCGCAGCGCGGGCAGATCCTTGGCCTGCAGCGCCTCGTAGAGCTCGGATTCCAGCTCCCCGGTGACGCCGCCGCGCCGGCAGATCGAGCGAAACACCGCGACGTGCCCGATATCCAGCCGCGCCTCCGAAACGCCGCACGCCGCGAGCGACTCGGCGAGCAGCTGCTGGATCTCCAGATCGCTCTCTATTCCGGAGTGGCCGTAGATCTCGGCTCCGATCTGCAGGGGTTCGCGGGTCGAGTCGAGCCCCCGCGGGCGGGCAAGCAGTACGCTTCCCGCGTAGCACAGCCGTGCGACGCCCTTCCGGTTGAGCAGGTGCGCGTCAATCCGCGCCACCTGGGGCGTAATGTCGGCGCGCACGCCCATCATCCTGCCCGAGAGCTGGTCGACCAGCTTGAAGGTGCGCAGATCCAGATCGTGCCCGGTCCCCGTCAGGAGCGACTCCATGTACTCCAGCATGGGAGGAATCACCAGCTCGTAGCCATGGACGCGGAACAGCTCAAGCAGCCTCGCGCGCATGGCGTCTATGCGCTGCGCCTGTGGCGGCAGGATGTCTTCGAGATTTTCCGGGAGAAGCCAGTTGCGCACGCTGCCCCTAGCGGACGAAATAGAGAATCAGCAGACCGGCCAGCATCGAGGACAGCCCGAAGAACCGTATCTGGCCGTCAGTGAACTCCGTGATGCGGCGGAAGGTGTCGCGCCATAGCGTCGGCAGGAGAAAAGGGAGTACGCCCTCGATGATCAGCATCAGGGCGAACGCCATGATGAAGGTCGTGCCCATTCACTTGCCGCCCCTTCCCGGGTTCTTGAAGTACTTGAAGAACTCCGAATTGGGATCGAGCACCAGGACGTCACTCTTGTTCTTGAAGCTCGCGCGATAGGCCTCAAGGCTGCGATAGAAGGAGTAGAACTCCGGGTTCTCCTTGAACGCGCGGGCGTAGGTCGCCGTCGCCTTGGCGTCGCCTTCGCCCTGGATGCGTTGCGCGGTGCGATAGGCTTGCGCGATGATTACCTCGCGCTGCTTGTCGGCGTCCGCGCGTATCTTCTCCGCTTCGGCGGATCCGTTCGAGCGCAATTCGGAGGCGACGCGCTTGCGCTCGGACTCCATCCGCCGGTAGACGTCGGCGCTGACCTCCTGCGGAAGGTCGACGCGCTTCAGCCTGACGTCGACGACCTGGATGCCGAGCGAGCGGACGTCCGTATCCACCTTGTCCCGCACCGTGTTCATGATCTCGTGACGCTCGCCCGACACGACGTCGTGCACCGTGCGCTTGCCGAATTCCTCCCGCAACAGGCCGGTCACCGTCTGATTGATCCGCCGGGCGGCCGCGATCTCGTCACCGCCCACCGAGGCCACCGAGACGTAGTACTTTCTGACGTCGATGATGCGCCATTTGACGAAGGCGTCGACCAGTACCGGCTTGTTCTCGGCCGTGATGAAGCTCTGCGGCTCAGGGTCGTCCCAAGTGAGGATGCGCGTGTCGAAATAGCGCACGTTCTGGATCAACGGCCACTTGAAATGCAGCCCGGGTTCCTCGACGACGTCCTTGACCTCGCCAAGCTGAAACACGATGGCCCGCTGCCGCTGGTCGACCGTAAACGCCGACAGGCTCAGCAGGAGCAACGCTCCCACCGCCAGCGCGATGACCATGCCGAGACGGCTGTTCATGGCCGCTCCCCGCGCTCGCGCCCGCGCAAGGTGTCGCGCGAGCGGGCGCCGCTGTCCGTAGGCGCGGACGCTTCCGGAGCCTGCACGGACCGCGACGAGCCGAGCGCCTCGGGCAGCGTCGCTCCCGACATCTGGATGATCTTGTCGAGCGGCAAGTACAGCAGATTGCTGCCCGCCTTGGCGTCGATGAGGATCTTCGAGGTATTCGCCAGCATCTGCTGGACGGTGTCGAGATAGAGCCGCTCCCGCGTCACTTGCGGCGCGTTGTTGTACTCGACCAGGACCTGGCGGAACCTCGAGGCTTCACCTTCGGCATTGGCCATCACCCGCTGCTTGTAGCCTTCGGCCTCGAGCAGCAGCCGCGAAGCAACGCCGCCCGCCTTCGGGACCACGTCGTTGAAATACGCCTGCCCTTCGTTCTTCAGGCGCTCGCGATCCTGGTTGGCCTTCACCGCATCGTAGAACGCCGCCTGAACCTGCTCGGGCGGCTGCACGTTCTGGATATTCACGTTACTGATGTGTATGCCGGTCTTGTAGCGGTCCAGGATCTCCTGCATGATCGGCATGGTCTTCGCGACGACAGCCTGGCCCTGATTCAGCATCTGATCCATCTTGCTCTTGCCGACGACCTCGCGCAGCGCCGTCTCGGCGGCCTGAAGCACGCTGTCCTCCGGCTGGCGGTTGTTGAACAGATAATCCTTCGCGTCCTTGATCGTATACTGAACCGCCATCTGGATATCGACGATGTTCTCGTCGTCGGTCAGCATCAGCGATTCCTTGAGCACCTTGGTCTTGACGTTGTTGCGATAGCCGACTTCGATCGTGCGCACGCTGGCCAGGTTCACGATTTCGTTGCTCTGTATCGGATAGGGCATGCGCCAGCGCAGACCCGCATTGGTGATTTCGGAGAATTTGCCGAAGGTGAGCACCACGCCGCGCTGGCCTTCGACCACGATGTAGAAACCGCTCGCGAGCCAGGCGACGATCACCACCAGGATGAGCAGGCCGGCCCCTCCGCCCAGCTGCCTCATGTTCGGCGGTTCGCCCGAGTCCGAGCCCCCGCCGCCGCGCCGGCCGAACAGGGCGTTCAGCTTGCGGTTGAAGTTGCGCCACATCTCGTCGAGATCGGGCGGCCCTTCGTTGCCCCCGCCTCGCTTGCCCCATTGCGGGTCATTCAGTGACATAGAGAATCCCAGCTCCGCGGCAAACGACACCCCTGCCCCGACAGCCCCTAAGCTTCGGCGGCTTGGCGCTGCACATCCATCGAATTTGGCGGGCTCGCCGGAGATGTCCTCGAGGCGGCTGCCTCGATCAGGGCCCGGCGCAGACCATCCACGCCGTCGCCCGTCTTCGCGCTTAGACGAACGCGCAGAATTCTATCATATTCGTCGCGGTCGACTCCGGCCTCCAGGCCATTGCGGTCGATCTTGTTCCACACGAGGACGCGTGGAATCGCGCCTGCCCCGATCTCGGAGAGGACCTTGTCGACCTCCTCGATCTGCGCTTCCCGCGCCCCGCTCGCCGCATCGACGACGTGCAGGAGAAGGTCCGCGTGGATTGCCTCCTCGAGCGTCGCCCTGAAGGCCGCGATCAGGGTGTGCGGCAGATCCCGGATGAAGCCGACCGTGTCGGAGATCGCGACATTTCCGGCTTCGGGCAGGTAGAGCCGGCGCGTCGTCGTGTCGAGGGTCGCGAACAAGCGATTCTCGGCGAGCACTCCCGCGTGAGTCAGGGTGTTGAACAAGGTCGACTTGCCGGCATTGGTGTAGCCGACCAGCGATACGGTGAAGGCCCGGCCGCGCTCCCGGGCGCGCCGCTGCACCTCGTGGCGCCGGCGGAGCTTGGCGAGCTTGTCCTTGAGCACCTTGACTCGCGTCGCGATGAGCCGCCGGTCCACCTCGAGCTGGGTCTCGCCCATCCCCGAGAGAAAACCGCGGCCGCCCCGTTGCCGTTCGAGGTGCGTCCATCCGCGCACCAGGCGCGTCGCCGCGTACTCCAGCCGCGCAAGCTCGACCTGGAGCTTGCCCTCGTGGCTCCTCGCCCGCTGGGCGAAGATGTCGAGGATCAGGCGCGTGCGGTCGACGACCGGATGACCGAGCGCTTTCTCGAGATTGCGCTCCTGAACCGGAGACAGGGCGTGGTTGAAAATCGCCAGCGACGCGCCCTGCTCGTTCAGAACCCGCTTGATCTCTTCGACTTTGCCCGAACCGGCGTAGTACGCCGGATCAGGACGATCGCGGCGCCCGCGCACGACGGCGCGGGCGCGGATTCCCGCACTCGCGGCGAGCAGGCCGAGTTCTTCGAGGCCTTCCGTGTAGCCGCCGCCGCCGAAATCCAGCCCGACCAGGACGGCGTCTTCTCTGCCCGGCGAACGCTCAATCATCGAGCCGGATCAGAGGCGAAAACGCGGTGAAATCAGGCTTCTGGAGACGCCGAATGGTCGACCGCCAGATTGACTGCACGGGAGGGAACGACGGTGGAGATGGCGTGCTTGTAGACCATCTGCGTCACGGTGTTCTTGAGGAGCACGACGTACTGGTCGAAGGACTCGATCTGCCCCTGAAGCTTGATGCCATTGACAAGGTAGATCGACACCGGAACATGCTCCTTACGCAGGGTATTCAGGAACGGATCTTGTAGCAATTGTCCTTTGTTGCTCATGGGTTACCCCGGATGGGTCTTATTTGAAGCTGTACTGTATCGGGTTTTTCGGGAAATGCCAATGTACTGCATCAGCTCGAAGTGCTTTTGAATCCGTGAGTTCCGCGCGCCATGCCCGCGGCGACAGTGCTTAGAGGGATCAGTCGACGAAAGGGTTCCGGCCGCTCTTGAATTCGATCCGCAGCGGCGTGCCTTCGAGACGGAAGACCTTCCGGAAATCGGCCTCGAGGTAGCGACGGTAGCTCTCGGGCACGGCGCTCAGAGCGGTTCCGTGCACCACCACGATAGGCGGATTGCTCCCCCCCTGATGCGCGTAGCGCAGCTTGGGCCGCGAGTACCCCGCGCGCGGCGGCGCCTGCTTCTCCACGGCGGCAATGAGCGCGCGCGTCAGCTTGGGAGTGGGGAGCTTCGCCATCGCCGCCCGGTAGGCGGCGTCCACCGAAGCGAGCAGACGCGCGACGCCCCGGCCTTCGCGAGCGGAGATGTAATGAAAATGCGCGAACGACAGGAACCGCAGCTTGCGTGCGATGGCGCGCTTCACCGTTTCGCGCGCGTCGGCGTCAAGCCCGTCCCACTTGTTCACCGCGACCACCACCGCCCGCCCCCTTTCGAGGATGAACCCGGCGATGTGGGCATCCTGGTCCGAGATATCGCTCTGGGCGTCGAGCACGAGGATGGCGACGTTGGCGCGATCGATGGCCTGCAGCGTCTTCACCACGGAAAACTTCTCGACGCTCTCGAAAACCCTCCCGCGCCGCCTCAGCCCGGCAGTATCGACGAGTACGTAGCGCCGGCCCTTCAGCGTGAGCTCCACATCGATCGCATCGCGCGTGGTGCCGGGCTGGTCGAACGTCACCACCCGCTCCTCTCCGACAAGGGTGTTCACGAGAGTGGACTTTCCCGCGTTCGGGCGGCCGACCACTGCGACGCGGACGGCGCCGTCGGCCTGCTCGCGTTCTTCCTCGGCCGGGAGTCCCGCGAGCGCCGCCTCCACCAGGTCGGTCACCCCCTCGCCGTGCTCGGCGGAGATCGCCTGCGGCGCGCCCAGCCCCAATTCGTGGAATTCGGCGTTGGCCAATTCATGGTTCATGCCCTCGGCCTTGTTGACCGCGATGACCACGCGCCGGCCGGTCCGCCGCAGCTCTTCCGCGATGGTGCGGTCCTGCGCGGTGAGGCCCTCGCGCGCGTCGGTGACGAGCACGATCACGTCGGCCTCCGCGATCGCGGTTCGCACCTGCTTGGCCATTTCGACGAACACCCCTTGCCCCTCCGGCTCCAGCCCCCCGGTGTCCACCACCAGGTACCCGCGTCCGCCGAGGCGCCCGGCGCCGTAGTGGCGGTCGCGCGTCAGGCCCGGTACATCGGCCACGAGCGCGTCGCGAGTCCGCGTGAGCCGGTTGAACAAGGTGGACTTGCCGACGTTGGGCCTGCCGACGATCACCAGTGTGGGTTTCATGCCTACCGCAGGCTCAGGGCGTAGAGGTTGCCCTCCTGCGTCTGCACCAGCAAGCCCTGCTCGAGCCGCAGGATAGACGAACGGATCGGGCTACCGTCGGTGGCGGCTCGGCCGACGAACGCGCCGGTTTCTCGCGACAGGAAATGCACGTACCCTTCAACGTCTCCCACCGCCACCACGTCCCCCAGCGGAAGCGGAGCGGTGAGACGCCTCAGGAACAGGCGATCCTGCTTCCAGATCGTCGCGCCGCCGGCGCGATCCAGGGCCTGCACGGCCCCTTTGTCGTCGCTGACGAATACGTAACGCGCATCGAGCGCCAGCCCGGCCGTGCTCGACAGTTCGCGCGACCACAAGACGTTGCCGTTCACCCCGTCGAAGCAGCCGATCTTGCCCTGATAGGCCACCGCGCACACTTCGCGCTCGGCCACCACCGGAACCCCGACCACATCGGTGACGCGCTCGAGCTCGGTCGCACCCCGGGGCAGCGACACCGTGGTTTCCCAGCGTACCGCGCCGTTGGCGAGCACGATCGACACGAGCTTGCCCCCGGCAAACCCGGTCAGAAGATTGCCGCGGTCGGCCGCCATCCCTACGGGGGAGCGGACCGAGAGGGGCGGACTGGTCCGCTGGTACAGCCAACGCCGCTTGCCGTCTTTCGCATCGAGCGCGAACAGGCGACCATCCCCGGTCCGCACGATCACCAGATCCCCCGTCACCACGGGGGCGGACAGCACTTCGCTCGAAACGCGTGCCCGCCACGCCACTGCGCCCTTGGCCGCGTCGAGCACGATGACCTCTCCTTCGAAGGTCCCGACAGCGACCAGGGTTCCGTCGGAACCCACCCCGCCTGAAAGCGTCTGCTCCAAGCCGACGCGCCACGCTTCTGCCCCTGTCGCCGCGTCGAAGCGCGCGACCGTGCCGTCCTGGGCAGCGGCGAACACGGCTCCGCCGACCACGGTCGGAAATAGGATCGCGTCTTCCGCCCGACCGACGCTGGCCCACCACACGAAGCGCAGCGGGATGCTCGACGGCAGGTCGGTGAGCTCGGCCATCTGCGGCCCGGACGGGCCCGAGCATGCGGCAAGCGCAATCGCGCCCGCGAGAAGAATCCGCCGCATCACCCCGCTCCGAGCGCCTCGAGCTTGAGGCGCAGGCCCTCGCGCAGAGGACCCGCTTCGGCCTTCTCCAGAGCGGCCTTGTAGGCCGCGCGCGCATCCGCGCGCTTGTTTTGCGTCATCAGGATGTCGCCGCGCTGTGCGGCGTACAGGGACTCGAAGCCGGGATGAGGCTTTCCCTCGAGAGCCTTCAGGGCCGCGTCCGGGTCCTTGTCGTCGAGCAGCACACTCGCGAGCCTGAGAGCCGCGATAGAGCGAATCTCGTCGCTTCTTGCGTGCTCGATCACCCACTGGAGCTGGGCGCGCGCGGTCTTCAGGTCGCCGGCCTGGAACTGGACTTTGGCCGAGACCAGCGCCGCGAGTGGCGCGTAGGCGCTGCGCGGGTAGTTTTCGAGAATCGCGCCCGCCGTCTCCTGCGTGGCCTTGAGGTCATTGGCGCGAGCCGCCTTTTGCAGGGTGTCGTAGAGCGCCGCCGCCTGCGCGGCCTGCGAGCGCTGGTACCAGACCCAGCCGTTCCACGCTGCGACTGCGCCGGCCACGAGGATCGCGGCCAGGGCGACGCCGCCGCCATGCTCCTTCCACCACGCCTTCAGTGCGGCCAGCTGTTCCTGTTCCTCCAGATCGTATGTGCTCATTGATTTCCCTTGTCGTCGCCTTCGCCGAAGAGCAGGTCCGCGACCGCATTCGGAAGGCCTTCCAGCGTCGCGCGGAACTGCTCGCGCTCCTCGCGCAGGGCCTTGACGCTCGCCTCGCCCGCCTGCGCTTCCTCGTCACCTACGATCACCGCCACCGCGGCACCACTGGCGTCGGCTTTCTTCATCTGCGACTTGAAGGTTCCCGAACCGCAGTGCTGCACCACGCTGAAGCCGGCCGCGCGCAGCGTCTCGGCGACGCGAAACGCGAAGCGCTCCGCGCGTTCCCCCTGATTGACGAGGTACACGTCCGGGGACGCGCGTTCGCCCGAATCCCCGAGCAGCGCGAGCAGGCGCTCGATACCCATCGCGAATCCGCATGCCGGAGCGGCCTTGCCCCCGATCTGCTCGAGCAGGCCGTCGTATCGGCCGCCTGCGCACACCGTTGCCTGCGCGCCCAGGTCCGCGCTCACCCATTCGAACACCGTAAGATTGTAGTAGTCGAGCCCTCGTACGAGCCGCGGGTTGACCTCATACGGTCGCCCGGCGTCCTTGAGAATCGTCTGAACTCCCTCGAAATGCTTGAGCGAGCCCTCGCCCAGGGCGTCGAGCAGGCGCGGGGCGCCGGCGATGAGCGCCTGCATCTCCGGATTCTTGCTGTCCAGCACGCGCAGCGGGTTCGCGCGAAGCCGGCGCCTGGAGTCGTCGTCGAGATCCTTCTCCCGGGATTCCAGATAGGAAACCAGCGATTTGCGATATGCCGCGCGCTCGGCAGCCGAGCCCAGGCAGTTGATTTGCAGCCGCACTCCTGCGAGATTCAAGTCGTCCCACAGGCGGGCGCACATGAGGAGCAACTCACCGTCGATATCGGGCCCCGGAAAACCGAGCGCTTCGGCCCCGACCTGATGGAACTGGCGGTAGCGTCCCTTCTGCGGCCTTTCGTGGCGGTACATCGGGCCCATGTAGTACAGCCGCTGCGCACCGCCGTAGAGCAGGCTGTGCTCCGCGGCCGCGCGCACGACCGAAGCGGTGGCCTCCGGGCGCAAGGTGAGCGACTCCCGGTTCAGCTCGTCGGCAAAGGTATACATCTCCTTCTCGACGATGTCGGTGGCCTCGCCTATCGCGCGTCGGAAAAGCGCGGTGTGCTCGAGCACCGGCGTGCGCACATTGCGGTAGCCGTAGCTCCGCAGCCAATCGCGCAGGATCTCTTCCAGCGCCTCCCAGCGCTCGGCCTCGTCGGGCAGGATATCGTTCATTCCGCGCAGCGCGCGGATCGGCTCGCTCATATCGATTTGCCCGCGCCGCCTACACCGAGGCTTTGATCGGAATGCTTCTCTTCTTTTCGGCAGCCCCGCGTCGCATGCGCCCGCCAGGTCCGTAGGCCCCGCGGACGTATTCCTCGACCAGCTGCTGGAATTCCTCGGCGATGCGCTCTCCCTTCAAGGTCACGGTCTTTTCGCCGTCCACGTAGACCGGGGCGACCGGGCGCTCACCCGAGCCCGGAAGGCTGATGCCGATGTTGGCGTGCTTGCTCTCTCCGGGGCCGTTGACCACGCAACCCATCACCGCGACGTGCATGTCCTCCACGCCGGGATAGCGCTCGCGCCACCGCGGCATCTGCTCGCGCAGGAAGCGCTGGATCTTGCCGGCGAGCTCCTGGAAGGTGGTGCTGGTGGTGCGGCCGCAGCCTGGGCAGGCGATCACCAGTGGAGAGAACGAGCGCAAGCCCATGGTCTGGAGCAGCTCCTGAGCCACCACCACCTCGCGGGTCCGGTCTCCGCCCGGATCGGGCGTCAGCGAGATGCGGATCGTGTCGCCAATGCCCTCCTGCAGCAGAACGCCCAGCGCCGCGGTCGAAGCCACGATGCCCTTCGTTCCCATGCCCGCCTCGGTCAGCCCGAGATGCAGGGGATAGTCGCAGCGCCGGGCAAGCTCGCGATACACCGCGATGAGATCCTGGACTCCGCTCACCTTGCACGAGAGCACGATGCGGTCTCCGGGCAAGCCGAGCTCCTCGGCTCGCGCCGCCGAGTCGAGCGCCGAGGCAACCAGCGCCTCGCGCGTGACCGCGTCGGAGTCGAGTGGCTCGACTGACCTGGCGTTCTCGTCCATGAGGCGCGCGAGCAACTCCTGGTCGAGGCTGCCCCAGTTCACACCGATCCTCACCGGCTTCTCGTAGCGGCACGCGATCTCGATCATGGTCGCGAACTGCTCGTCGCGCTTGGCGCCCCGACCGACGTTGCCGGGGTTGATGCGGTACTTCGCCAGCGCCTTCGCGCAATCCGGATGCTCGGCGAGCAGCTTGTGCCCGTTGAAGTGGAAATCGCCCACCAGCGGCACCTCGCATCCCATGGCGTCGAGGCGCTCCCGTATGCGCGGGACCTGCGCCGCCGCCTCCGAGGTATTGACCGTGATGCGGACGATTTCCGAGCCTGCGCGGGCGAGTTCGGCCACCTGCGCGGCGGTGCCTTGCGCGTCGGCGGTATCGGTATTGGTCATCGACTGCACCAGCACCGGCGCGCCCCCGCCGATGAGCGCGTCCGCGATGCGGACCTGGCGCGTAACGTGCCTCGCAATGCCGTTCATGTGGCTTTCACTCCAAGCGCTCAGTCTAGTCTCAGTCCAGCGTGAGGCGCGCGACTTCGATCTGGATATAGGGCTTCAGATCGACCGGCTTGTCCTTGTAGATGAGGCGCACGTTCGCAGCGTTGCCGATGACGAGAGCCATGGGTGCCCGTCCGGAAACGACTCTGCGACTCCCGGAAGGATTGAGTTGCGACATCAGCATCTTGCCTTCCCCGTCCTTGATCTCGACCCAGGACTCGCCTTCGAACTCCAGCCTTACGCGGATTTCGCCTGCGGAAGCCTGCTGTTGTGACCGCGGGGCCGGAGCTTCGCCGGCGGCGGGCTTCTCGGCGACGACGACCGCCGGCGAAGCCGGAGTCTCCGGCTCGGCGTGAGACGCGGGGACAGGAGCGGGGCGGGGTTTCGCCTGCTTCTGTGCGGGCGCCGTGCTCGAGGCCAGTCTGGCCCAGGGAAACGCCCCCGCTCGCCACTCGTAGAGCAGGCCGGCCACGACGAGCACGACCAGCGAAAGCAGCAGGTAGTTCCGCGTGCCACTGCGCTTGCCGCCAGGCGCGAAGGGAACGCGCTTCGCGCGCAGGTCGAGGGAGATCTCGCCGGGAACATAGCGCTGCTCGAGTGCGCCCAGAATGGGTTCGGGATCGGTCTCGAGGAGCTTCGCGTAGCCGCGGACCATTCCGCGGACAAAAGTGGCACCGGGCAGTCTGTCGAATTCCTCGGACTCGAGCGCCTCGATCTGGCGTGCGCCGTACTTGAGGCGCTGCGCGACGTCGGCGACCGAGAGCTTGCGCTCGGCGCGCAGGCGGGCGAGCCTGCGTCCCGGCCCGTCTTCCGCAGAAACGGAGCGTGCTTCAGGCGTATCGCTCAATCGAAGCGTCCTTTCTGGAGGTCCTGGTACTCCTTCGATCCGGGAAAACGCCTGCGGAGCTGGTTGGCGTAGCTCGTCGTGGTGGAGGAGTCTCCCAGCTTGCGCTCGATTCTCAGCGCCAGCCAAAGCGATTCCGGCGTCGGCTCGGCGAGCTTGTTGTAGCGCCCCACCAGCACGCGCGCGGAGTCGAGCTCGCCCCTGCGGTACTTCAGCTGGGCAAGATTGACGAGCGCGGGAGTGTAGTTCTGGTCGAGCTTGAGCGCCCGCTCGAGATACTCGTAGGCATCCCTTTCGTTGCCCTTGCGCAGGGCGCAGGTGGCAGCCATCGTGTACGACTTTTGCGGAGTCGTGTACAGCGGGTAGCGCACCGCCATCAGGAAGTAGCGAATCGATTCTTCCTCGCGCTTGTTCTCGCAGAGAAACCACGCGTAGTTGTGGTTGGCGTCGGGATCGCTGGGATTGATCTTCAACGAGCGCTCGAACGCCTCTTCGGCGAGACCGGTTTCGCGCAAATCCCCATACACGAGCCCCAGCAGGTTGTAGGCCGGCGCGTAGCCCGAGTCGGCCGCGATGGCGATGCGCGCCTCGGACAGCGCCACGCCGAGGTTCCCCCTCTGATAGTACGACCCGGCGAGCTCGGTGTGGATGCGCGCGCGTTCCCGCCCGCTCGCCTGCTCCCCGATGATGGCCCCGCTGTCGACGTCCCCGGGCTCGCCCGGAAGCCGGTCCGAAGCGCATCCGAAGCATGCGGCAGCGGTGAGCAGCGACGCCAAGCAGCCGAGCCGCTTCAAGAACCCACCCCTTCCAGTCGCGTCGCTCTTCGGGTGCGATCCTGGATCTGGCCGGCGAGCTGACCGCAAGCCGCATCGATGTCGTCACCACGCGTCTTGCGCGTCGTGGTGACGATCCCCGCGGCGTTCAGCAATTCGCTGAAGCGCTCGATCGCCTTGCGAGACGAGCGCACGAAGCCGGAATTCGGGAACGGGTTGAATGGAATCAGGTTGACCTTGCATGGAACGCCGGAAACAAGATCGATCAGCTCGCGCGCATGCCCTTCGCCGTCGTTGACGCCGTCGAGCATCACGTACTCGAAAGTGATGAAATCGCGCGGCGCCCGCTCGAGATAGCGCCGGCACGCAGCGAGCAATTCGGCGAGAGGATATTTCCGATTGATCGGCATGAGCCTGTCGCGAAGTGCATCGCTCGGAGCGTGCAGCGATACCGCCAGCGCGATCGGGCATTCCTCGCGAAGCCGGTCGATCATCGGGACGATGCCGGACGTGGACAGCGTGACGCGCCGTCGCGAAAGCCCGTACGCGTCCTCGTCGATCATCAGCTTGAGCGCGGCGACGGTGCTGTCGAAGTTGAGCAGGGGTTCGCCCATTCCCATGAGTACCACGTTGGAGATGACGCGCTCGCCTCCGGGCGTGGCGCCGAGTTCGCGGTTGGCCAGCCACAGCTGCCCGATGATCTCCCCGGTAGATAGGTTGCGGTTGAATCCCTGCCTTCCGGTCGAGCAGAACTCGCAGGCGAGCGTGCACCCCGCCTGGGTAGAAACGCACAGGGTCCCGCGGCCAGTCTCGGGAATGAACACGGCTTCCACCGCGTTGCCGTTGCCGACGTCGAGCAGCCATTTGCGGGTCCCATCGCCCGCAGTGCTGTCGCTCACGATCTTCGGGGGGGAAATCGTTGCGACGCGCGCGAGCTTGTCGCGCAGCGACCGCGCGATGTCGGTCATCCGCTCGAAATCGTTCTCGCCGAGGCGATGCACCCAGCGCTTGAGCTGGCGCGCGCGAAACGCCTTCTCATCCAGTCCCGAGACGAAGGCGGAAAGCGCTGCACCATCGAGGTCGAGCAGATTGACGCTCATTTACCTTGAAAAAATCTCGCACGCCGGAAAGAAATAGGCGATCTCGGTACGCGCAGTATCGGGACCGTCGGAACCGTGCACGGCGTTGGCATCGATGCTGTCGGCAAAATCGGCGCGGATCGTGCCCTTCTTCGCTTTTTTCGGGTCCGTCGCCCCCATCAGTTCGCGGTTCCGTGCGATCGCGTCCTCGCCCTCCAGCACCTGCACCATGATCGGCCCCGAGATCATGAATTTCACGAGTTCCCGGAAGAACGGACGTTCGCGGTGTACCGCATAGAAGCCCTCGGCCTGCACCTGCGATAGAGTGAGCATTCGAGCGGCGACGATACTCAAACCGGCCCTTTCGAACCTGGAATAGATCTCTCCGATGGCGTTCTTCGCCACGGCATCGGGTTTCACGATGGACAGGGTTCGCTCTACTGCCATGCAGGATCTCCAGTGGAATTCGGGAAGGCCGCGAGAAACTCACCTAAGGTTTTATTTTATCAGGCTTTTGCGGGTCATCGCTACTGGGGCTTCCCGGTTCACGGTTTCCGCCGCGAGGCCTGACAAGGCCGGTTCGGAGACGATCATCGTCACTCGTAAGTCTTCCGTAAGCTTACATCAGGTTGTTGCAAGCCAGGCCGCGTAGAGTTTCTCGCGTAGTCTCTTTCCTCCTCTGTGGCGTGGGAGCGTTCTACGCTCCCACGCACTTTTTTTTCCGGCATGCCTACGCCCACGCGTCCAGATCAGGAGCCTGGAGCCCGCTCGCGTGCTATCCTGAACTTCGAACCGGTTCAAACACTTGTCATGCGGGTTCTGATCGTCGAAGACGACAAAGCGCTGGCCGACGGACTGATACGCACGCTGCGCCAGTCGGGCTATGCGGTCGACCACGCTCAAACCGGCGAGCTTGCCTTGCGCGCCTGCGCCGAGGAGCACTATGACCTGGTGGTGCTCGACGTCAGTCTCCCGGGAGTGGATGGCTTCGAGGTCCTGCGCCAGCTGCGCCGGGACAACGATTCGGGCAGCATCCTGATCCTTACCGCCCACGATGCCGAGGCCGACCGCGTGCGCGGCCTGGATCTCGGAGCGGACGACTACGTCACCAAGCCATTCTCGCTCCCCGAGCTGGAAGCCCGGGTTCGAGCGCTCATTCGCCGCAGCCAGGTCGTAAAGAGTCCCAAACTTCGCTTCGGGCGCCTCAGCGTCGATACGGTGGCCCGGCGCGCAAGCATCGGAGCCGACGTCCTCGACCTCACACCGCGCGAGTGGGCGGTGCTCGAGTACCTGCTGATGCGAATCGGGCAGGTGGTCAGCAAGGAGCACATGCTCCAGGCGATGTGCAGCTGGGACGACTCGCTGACTCACAACGCCATCGAGGTGTACATCTCCCGCTTGCGCTCCAAGCTGCACGACGCGGGGATCAGGATCCGCACCGTACGCGGATTCGGCTACATGGTCGAAGATCCCGATGCAGGCTAGCCTGCGCCGGCATCTCACCTACTGGCTGCTCGGACCGCTGCTGCTGCTCGTCGCTGCCGGCAGTTTCCTCTCCTATCGCATCGCCCTCAGCGCCGCGAACAAGGCCTACGACAGCGCGCTGCTCGATCCGGCCCTCGCGATCGCGAGCCATCTGAAGCCCGGCGGGACCAGGCTTGAGCTCGATCTTCCCTCGATCGCGATCGAGGCGTTGCGCATCGACACCGAAGACCGCGTCTACTACCAGGTGCTGGGGCCCGCGGGCGAGCTGATCGCGGGGACCCCGCGGTTGCCGGCACCGCCCGAACGCCTTCAACCCGGTGAGCACATCTACTACGACGCGACGCTCGAGGGGGAGCGGGTGCGGATCGCCGCGCGCGCCGTCCGGGTCGAGACCGGGACCGCCATCGTTCAGGTCGCGGAGACCCTGATCAAGCGCGACAAGCTCGTCCTGGAGCTGCTGGTCGCCTCCACCGTTCCGCAGGTGCTGATCGCCTTTGCGGCGGTCGCTCTGTTGTGGCTGGGCATCGGCCAGGGACTGCGGCCCCTGGACCGGTTGCGCGGCGAGATCGCCGCGCGTTCGCCGCGGGACCTGCGCCCGTTCTCCGAGCGCGACAAGCCTCAGGAGGTGCACTCGCTCGTCGCCGCGCTCAACCAGCTTCTGTCCCGGTTGAATGCTGCGATCGCGTCGCAGCAGCGCTTCATCGCCAACGCCGCACACCAGCTGCGAACGCCCCTCGCCGGGTTGAAGACCCACGCCGAGCTCGCCCGCCGCGAGCCCTCGACCTCGGAGCTGAGATCGCTCCTGGACATGATCGCGGCAGAGACTCAGCGTACCAGCCACCTCGTGAACCAGCTGCTCACTCTTGCTCGCGCCGAGCCCGGCGAATCGCCGGGCGGGCAGCCCGTCAATCTCCACGAAATCGTCGGCCGGGACGTGCGCGATTGGGTACAGCGAGCCGTCGGCAAGAACATCGACCTCGGTTTCGAGCTCGAAGACGCCTGGACGCTGGGAGAACCCCTGCTGCTGCGCGAGCTGGCGGCGAATCTTCTCG
This sequence comes from Burkholderiales bacterium, assembly GCA_035519135.1. Classification (GTDB taxonomy): domain Bacteria; phylum Pseudomonadota; class Gammaproteobacteria; order Burkholderiales; family SG8-39; genus VBDM01. The sequence continues at coordinate 118,150 of DATIWX010000133.1, forward strand.
ACAATGCGCTGGCCTATACGCAGGCTGGCGGCAGCGTCACCGTGCGCACGGGGGTGCGCAACGGGGAGTCGGTGCTGGAAGTCGAGGACAACGGCCCGGGCATCCCCGAGGCGGAACGCGAGAAGGTGTTCGAGCGCTTCTACCGCGTCCCCGCGACCGGGGGCGAAGGCTGCGGCCTGGGGCTATCCATCGTCTCGGAGATCGCGGAGAGACACAGCGCGAGAATCGAGCTGGCGGATTCCGCCGGGGGCCGCGGCACCCTGATCCGAGCGGTTTTTCCAAGGCTCGCCGCGCAGGCCGCTCCGTCCGCTCCCCCTGTGTCTACGCGAGCGGTTCCCACGCCACGATAAGCCCGGGCTCCCCGGGTTCCGCCCGGAATTCGCAGGCGTCGCCGATGCCGGGTACCGAGACGAGGTTCTCGCCGCAGTAGACCAGTGGCAGGCGGTCGCGACGCCACGGGGGAATGCCGCGCTCCTGGAACAGGTTCTTGAGCGTGCGCCGCGGACGGCTGTGATCGAGGCGCAGGCGTTCCCCGCCCCGTCGCAAGCGCACGGTGACCTGCTCCGCCCGCAATCTCGCGACGCTCAGGCCGCGTCCTTCCTCGGGCCTGAATTTCAGCACCCCACCCAGCGCCAGCAATGGCAGCGCATTCTCGCCGTTCCAGACCTCGTGCATGTCCCGCTCTACAGCGTGCGCTGCCGGCCGCAGGTGAAGCCGGTTGCGATAGCGCAGGAATCTCGACCTGCCCGCGGCAAAGCTCCCTTGAGCGTCGCTCCGGGACTCCTTCAGCTGGCGCAGCAGCTCGGTGAGCCGCGCGGCCGAAAGCGGCTCGACGCCCTCCCGATCGCACCAGTGGCGCAACAGGTTCTTGGCTCGCGCCTCGCGGAGCCGCAGCAGAGAGGGAACATCGACCGCGTCGCCGTCTGCGCAGCTGTCAAAGTCGCTCTGCCCCATGGCGTCGAGCAACTCGCGCGCTTCGCCGAGATTTGCAGCAGCGCGGGCGATCGCGGCCCGAGCAGCAGGAAATTGCTTCTCCAGCGCCGGCAGGATCTCGCGCCTCAGAAAATTCCGCCGGCGCGCGGTGTCGGCGTTGCTTTCGTCTTCGATCCACTCCAGGCCGTGCACCTGCGCGTAGGCCTCGATCTCGGCGCGCGCCACGTCGAGCAACGGTCGCAGAAGCCTGGCGCGCGTCCCGGCAAGGGAGCGCATCGGGGGCATGGCGGCGAGGCCGCGCAGGCCCGCCCCGCGCAGCAGTCTCAGGAGCAACGTCTCGGCCTGGTCGTCGCGATGCTGCGCAAGGACCACAAAATCGGCGTCGACGCGAGAGAACACCTCGTAGCGTGCCTTGCGCGCGGCACCTTCGAGGCCGAGACCACGGTACGGACCGATATCCACCGGCACCACCTCGAGCGGAATACCGTGCCCGGCGCACAGTTTGGCGCAGAATTCCGCCCAGCGGCCGGCGTTCGGGCTGATACCGTGATTGACGTAAACGGCGCGGAACGAGAAGCGCATGCCGCTCGCGAGCCCGGCGAGGATGCACAGAAGCACCACCGAATCCATGCCGCCGGAAAGCCCGAGCACAAGGTGAGCACCCGGCGAAATCGCCGGGGCGATTGCCGCGGCGACCCTTTCGGGCAACTCACTTGAGCTCGGCTTCCTTGAATTTCCCATAACCCATCAGGCGCTCGAAGCGCTCCTCGACGAGTTCCTGGGGACGCTTGTCGGCGAGGCCGCGCAATGCTTCGGTCAGAGCGCGCTTCAGGTTCTGCGCCATGGCTGCGGGATCGCGGTGGGCGCCGCCGAGCGGCTCGCCGATGATCCTGTCGATCAGGCCTAGGGTCTTCAGCCTGCTCGAGGTGATGCCGAGCGTCTCCGCCGCCTCGGGCGCCTTGTCCGCGCTCTTCCACAGGATCGACGCGCAGCCCTCGGGAGAAATCACCGAGTAGGTCGCGTACTGCAGCATCATCACGATATCGCCTACCGCGATCGCAAGCGCTCCACCCGACCCGCCCTCGCCGATCACGGTGCCCACGATCGGCACCTTCAGCTCGGCCATCACGTACAGACTGTGGCCGATCGCCTCGGCCTGGCCGCGCTCCTCCGCGCCGATCCCGGGATACGCGCCCGGCGTGTCGACGAACGTCAGCACCGGGATGTTGAACTTCTCCGCGAGCCGCATGAGACGCATCGCCTTGCGGTAGCCTTCGGGCCGCGGCATGCCGAAGTTGCGGAAGATCTTCTCCTTGGTGTCACGCCCCTTCTGGTGGCCGATCACGATCACGGACTGGCCGTTGAAGCGGGCGACGCCGCCGACGATGGAGGGATCATCGGCGTACGAGCGGTCTCCGTGCAATTCCTCGAAATCGGTGAACAGCGCCGCGATGTAGTCGAGCGTGTACGGGCGCTGCGGATGGCGGGCCACTTGCGACACCTGCCAGGGGCTCAGCTTGGCGTAGATCTCCTTGGTAAGCGCGGCGCTTTTCTTCTCCAGGCGCTGGATCTCCTCGGAGATGTCGGTCGCCGAGTCCTCCTGGGCGAAGCGCAGCTCCTCGATCTTCGCCTCGACCTCGGCGATCGGCTGTTCAAAGTCGAGAAACGTTGTTTTCATAGGGGAAATCCCGGGCCATTGTACCCGAAGCCCGCAGCACCCTTCGTTCCGACCTCAGTACTCGACCGGAATCGGGTCGAGGCTGCGCCAAAGATACCAGGTGGCGACCGAGCGCCAGGGTGCCCACGCCGAGGCGACACGGCGCATCGTGCGCGGGGTCACGGACCTCCCCTTGAAATAGTGGTTGCGGATCGCGCGCTGCAGCCCGAGGTCGTCGAGCGGGAGCACGTCGGGCCGCAGCAGGTTGAACATGAGGAACATCTCCGCGGTCCAGCGGCCGATGCCCCGGACCTGCACAAGCTCGGCGATGATCGCCTCGTCGTCCATTTGCTGCCAGGCCAAGGGATGCAAAGTCCCGTCGATGAAGTGGCGCGCAAGCCCGGCCAGGTACTCGGCCTTGCGCTGCGACAGGCCGCAGGCGACGAGCCTCGCGTGCTTTGCGCCCGCGATTTCCTCCGGATGCATCCGCGGGGCGACTCCGAGCACGCGCCCCCAGATGCTTGCCGCTGCTTTCACCGAAATCTGCTGCCCGACGATCGACCGTGCGAGCGTGAAGAATGGCTCGCCGCGCGGCTGGAGCGCGATGCGGGGGTGGGCGCGGATGATCCGCCCGAGGACCGGGTCCCCGCGGATCAAAGCGCGCTTGGCGCGCATCCAGTACGGAGGAGCAGCCACGCGAGTCAGGCGCGCGGAGCGAGCGGGAGATTGAGGAGAAGATTCTGCGGCTTCATGCGCACCACACCGTTCTCGTTCATCGACAGGGCCATGTAGACGGGCTTGCCCGCGATATCCGCGCGCATCGCGGCGGGGTCCTCGAAATCGAGCCGGAACAGGGCCAGCATGCGGCGAAATGTCCCCGATTCGACTTCCTCTCCGCGCCACAGGCCGTTGAGGATCGCGGTCGACTCGGCGTCCAGTCCGACGTGCCAGGCCCAGGCGCGGTCCTCGATGGCGCGCAGCGGCCGGATGGTGACGGCAACGCCGAGGAAATGCAGTATCCACTTTTCCATGACGCGGCAGAACGCCGCGTTGGCCGCCCGCCCGAAGTTGAGGCTGATCACCAGATCGTGGCGCTGGTCGCGCATCCAGTAGAGGTGCGCGTTCTCGGTGTCGAGGACGTCGAGATTCACCGCCGCGAGCGGCGCCTGCGACTCGACGATGAGCCGGCCGAGGCTGCCGAAGGTCCCGCCCGACGCGTGCATCTCCACCGTTTCCAGATCGGCGAGCATCACCGTCCCGTCGTCGGTGCTCGCCTTCTGCTCCCGGAAGAACAGCTCGGCCGCGCGCGGCTCGAGCGCGTCCTCGCAGCCTTCCAGAACGCTGCGGACGATGATCTGTGCGAGCTGATCGACGAACAGCGGCGGGACATCCACGCCGCCGCCGGAGAACACCCCGAAGTAGCAGGATTCGAGGGAAGCCGCGCGCTTCAGCCTGCCGAAGAAGGAGAGGAGAACCCGGTAGTTGTCCCGCGCGTCGGCGTCCTCGACGCCCTCCAGCGCCGGCGCGTCGACATCGCGGCGCGGATCCTCGAGCAGCGCTTGGTGCAGCGCGATTTCCCCGGGCCCGGACTCGTCCACGGGACGGATCTCGGGGCGCATCAGATAGGCACGCAGAAAATCGTCGGTGACCGAGAGCCGCCCCCCTACGTCGCGTTCGAGCAGATGAAAGCCGGAATTGCGCCAGAAGTCCCGAGAAATGGCGTGTTTCTCCAGAAGTTCAACAGTTTAACGATTTCCGACTTCTAATATCCTGCCCGAAATGGCGCCTCGGGTAGCGGCGTGGATGCTACTACATGTATACAGGAATTTTGGAAGTCGGCCCGAACGCTCGTGGTCGAGCGCGGGCAGCTTACGTCGGCGCGGCGGGCAACGCGGTGGAAAGCGCGTCTTCCACCTGATCGAGCCAGACAAACTTGACCTTGTCGCGCGCCTCGGCGGGGATGTCCTCGAGGTCGCGACGATTACGCGCAGGCAGCATCACCGTGGTGATGCCGGCACGCAGGGCGGCCAAGACTTTCTCCTTCACCCCGCCGATCGGCAGCACGAGTCCGCGCAAGCTGATCTCGCCGGTCATCGCCACGTCGTTGCGCACGGGCCGATTGGTCAGAAGCGACGCGAGCGCCGTGAACATCGCAACGCCCGCGCTCGGCCCGTCTTTCGGCGTAGCGCCTGCCGGCACGTGGACGTGAATGTCGGATTTCTCGAGCACTTCCGGCTGAATTCCGAGCGACGGCGCACGCGCCTTGATCAGCGACAGCGCCGCCTGAGCGCTCTCCTTCATCACATCGCCGAGCTGGCCGGTGAGTATCAGTTTTCCGCTGCCGGGCATGCGCGTTGCTTCGATGAACAAGATATCGCCGCCCACCGGCGTCCACGCGAGTCCCGTCGCGACGCCCGGCACGCCGGTGCGCATCGCGACTTCGGATTCGAACTTGCGCGGACCGAGCAGCGCGGCCAGGTCGGCAGGGCCGACATCAACCTGCTGCGCGCTGCCTTCAGCAATGCGCACTGCGACGTTGCGGAATACCTTGCCGATTTCGCGTTCGAGGTTGCGCACGCCCGCCTCGCGCGTGTAGTCGTCGATGATCACGGCCAGGGCACCGTCGCTGATCCCGCACTGTTCGGCCTTGAGCCCGGTCGCTTCGAGCTGGCGCGCAACGAGGTAGCGCCGTGCGATCTGCAGTTTTTCCTGGGTGGTGTAACCAGGCAACTGGATGATCTCCATGCGGTCGCGCAGCGGCCCGGGAATCGTGTCCAGCACGTTTGCAGTGCACACGAACATCACGCCCGACAGATCGAACGGCACGGCGAGATAGTTATCGCGGAAAGTCGAGTTCTGCTCGGGGTCGAGAACTTCGAGCAGCGCGGAGGCCGGGTCGCCGTGAAAGCCGCCCGCGCCGAGCTTGTCGACCTCGTCGAGCATCATCACGCAGCTGCGCGTGCCGGCCTTGCGCAGGTTCTGGATGATGGTGCCCGGCAGCGAGCCGATGTAGGTGCGCCGGTGACCGCGGATCTCGGCCTCGTCGTGGACGCCACCCAGGCTCACGCGCACGAATTTTCGGCCAGTGGCCCTGGCGATACTCTGCCCGAGCGAGGTCTTGCCCACGCCGGGGGGACCCACGAAGCACAGGATCGGGCTCTTGCCTGAAGGGTTGAGCTTGCGCACCGCGAGGTATTCGAGAATCCGTTTCTTGATCTGCTCGAGGCCGTAGTGGTCGTCGTCCAGGATGTGCCGCGCCTGCGCGATATCGACCGCCTCGACGGCATCGGCCGCCCATGGCAGCTCGACCAGCCAGTCGAGGTAGGTGCGGATCATAGAGTGCTCGCCGGCGCCTTCAGGCATGCGCTCCAGACGCTTCAATTCCTTGCGCGCCTGCTTTTCCACTTCCGCGGGCATCTTCGCTTCGGCGATCGCCTTGCCGAGCTCGGCGATTTCCGCTGCGCCCTCGTCGCCCTCGCCGAGCTCCTTCTGGATCGTGCGCATCTGCTCGCGCAGAAGGTGCTTGCGGTTGCGGTCGTCGAGCGATTCCTTGGTGCGCTCGTCGATGTCGCGCGACACCTTCAACACCTCGATGCGGTGCGCGAGAAGTTCGAGCAGCCGGTCGAGCCGTGTCTTCAGGTCGAATGTCTCGAGCAGCTTCTGCTTTTCCGCAGCACTGATATCCATCAGGCCGGCGATGAAGTCCGCGAGCCGCGCGGGACCTTCCACGCTCTGCAGCGCGGACACCATTTCCTCCGGCACCTGCGGCAGCAGCTCCAATATCTCGACGGCCCGCTGCTTCAGCCTGAGCGCACGGCCTTCGATGTCCGGATCGGCCCGGTCGGGTTCCTCAATGAACTCCACGCGCGCGACTGTGAAAGGGTAGCCGTCCAGGAATTGCAGCACGCGGAACCGCTTCATGCCCTGGCATATCACGTGGTGCGCGCCGTCGGGCGCCGTGATGTAGCGCAGCACGTTGGCAATGGTACCTACCCAGTGCAAGTCGTCGGGACCCGGCAGCTCGACCTCGGGCTTGCTCTGCAGAAGCACGCCAAGCGGCCGCTCCAGGCGCACGGCCTCCTGCGCCGCGGCGCGCGAGCGCTCCCGTCCTATCATCAGCGGGAACACGGCGCCTGGGAACAGCACGACGTTACGCACCGGTACAATGACGAGCGCATCTTCCGGCACCGGACGCGAGCTGCCTTGCGACCGGGTTTGCCCGGCGGGCGTGGCCGCTTCGATGCGTGCTCCGGTGTCGGCGCTGACCGGATTGATGTTGCTCTTGATGTCGTCGTTCACAATGGTCCTGTCTTGCGCAGCCTCAGTATCAAGCAGCCATCCACGTACTCGCTCGTTCCGGCGTCAAGTCGCACCTCCGGCAGCCGGATGCGCCGCTCGAAAGGGCCATAGGGAATCTCGAGACGCCGTACTGCCCGGGGCGAGCCGGCGAACGGAAAGCGGCGATTGGCGCGCACCACCAGCATGCCTGACTCGTACGCGATCTCGACGCGCTCGATCGCCACGCCCGGCAAGGCGACAGCAACGATGATCTCGCTTTCGTCCTCGAACACGTCGACCGGCGGCTCCCACATTGTCTGGGTGCGTCCGGAAGCGGCGAGGCGGAAGAACTGCCGATGCATGCGCTCGGCCTCGTTCAACAATTCGCAGGCCTGTGCCCACATCCAGCTGGTCGGATCACGTGATGACATGTGCACCCACGATATTAGACGTTGGCCTTGATCCACCCGAGCAGTCCGGGCAGATCCATCGCCCCAGAATTCCGCGCGACTTCGCGCCCGTTCCTGAACGCGATCAGCGTCGGGATTCCGCGAATGCCGAAACGCGCAGCAATGCCCGGCTCGGCTTCGGTGTTGAGCTTGGCGAGCCTCACGTTGGGTGCAAGTTGCGCCGCGGCCCGTTCATACGCGGGCGCCATCATGCGGCAGGGTCCGCACCACGGTGCCCAGAAGTCGACCACCAGCGGCAGGTCGTTGGCGCCCACGTGACGGTCGAAGCCCGTCCGGGTCAGTTCGAACGGATGAGCGGACACCAGCGCCCTCTTGCAGCTTCCGCACTTTGCCCCCGCATCGAGCCGCTCGCGCGGGATGCGGTTGGTAGTATCGCAGTTGGGGCAAACGACATGCAGATAAGCGTCCATTTGCCCCCATATGAGGCCGGCTCGAGCGAATTCAATCAGTTGCGTCTTTGCGCCTCACGCGCACCCCTCGCAGGCAAACCCAGAGTGGTGCGCATCGCGCCAGAAACCCTGCGCGGCGCGAAGGCCGGAAGGCCTCGGGCGGCTAGGCCGCCGCGTTCGCCGGCGTGAGTACGCGGCTGTGGGAGGACACGTGCTGGACCAGGAACTCCATCTGGTCCGCGAGGATCTTGCGGTTGGTGAGGATCAGGTACTCGGCCTTGTTCGGTACGTACGGTGCGTACAGCAGCTCCAGCCCGGACTCTTCCGGCAGGCGGTTGCGCTTGACCCCGTTGCACGAGCGGCACGCGGTGACCACATTCATCCAGGTGTCGGTGCCGCCGCGCGACACGGGGCGGATGTGGTCACGCGTCAGCCGCAGGAAGCTGAATCCCCCCCCGCAGTAGGCGCAGATGTGACGGTCGCGGCGGAACAGCTCGCGGTTGTTGAGCGGAGGAATCTGGTTGAAGGCACGCATCGCCATCGCCTTGCCCTTGATCGCGATGATCGAGCGCGCGGTGATGCTGGAGCGCTTGCCGGTCGCTTGGGAAATGCCGCCGTGGAAAACGAACTCGCGCTCCCCCAGCGTCCACGCGACCAGATTCTTGGCGTAGTAGAAGCAGGCTTGCTGCCAAGTGACCCAGCGGTGCGGCACACCGTGATTATCGAGCGTCAGAATCAGCGGAATCTCACCCGCCATACCAAAACTCCTGCCCAAACAATCGTCTGCGGGGGATTGTGCCGCAAAATCCGCTGCCGCGCCACACCTCGACGCCCGATCTCACGCCACCACCCGGGGAGGCAGCTCGACCAGCTCGGCGTTGTAGGCCTCTTCCATCTTCGGTTTCAGGCCGTGCCTGGCGAGAGCTTCGGCGAACGCCTGGCGAATCGCCGGCTTCTCGTCGGCGTAGTCGATCTGGTCGCCGCCGAGCCGGCGGCTGATCCAGGCCTTCGGGACCCCCTGCAGATTGCGGATCGATGTGGCTTCGTGCTTGAACGCGAGGTAGCGCGCCGGCGTCGTCCCGGTGTTGAAATGCTGGTGGAACCACATGTTCGGCGGCACGATCATCGACCCGACCTGCCACTCGTAGCGCCGCGGATGGTCGCCCTCGGGCCACATCAGGCTGTAACCTTCCCCGGAGAGCATGATGACGTGGGCGCCCGGGCCGTGCGCGTGCCCCTTCTTGTACGTCCCAACGGGAAACTGCGAGATATGGCTGTTCATCGAGCCGCGCGCCATATTGAAGCGGATATGGCCGCCCCCCGCGCCGCGCTCCCTGGCCGGGATCAGCGGCAGGTTGACCGCATCGGCGACGAAATTCGTCTCGAGCAGCAGGCCCTTCTGCTCGCCCTTGTTGCCGAAATAGTCCGGCTCTCCCGAAAAGCGGTTCTTGAAATCGTGGTTCGTGTTGAACACGAAATTGATGTCTTCGTAGAGATTGATCACCGCCGGTGCGTTGGTTACCGCGACGTAGCGCACCGGCTCGCGCCCGGCTCCGTTGAAATGCTGGTGCCACGCGTTGAGCGGGATCGCGAACAGCGACCCGGCTTTCCATTCGAAGGTGACGCGCTGTCCGGCGTCGTTCCACACGGCGGTCGAGCCGCGCCCGCCCAGGACGTAGACCATCTCCTCGAACAGCTGCCGCTGCGGGGCGAGCTTCCCGCCCGGCGGGATCTCGCACACGTAGCAGTCGTTGGAAGTCCGCGACGCGTCGTGGTTGAGGTAGACGCCGGCCCCGCCGCGCCTCGCCCAGGGTTTCAGCTCGATGGTGCGCAGGTTGGGGACGAAGTGCGCGGGAACGATATCCAGGCCTTCGCTGCGCACCCACCGCGTGTAAGGCGTGTCCTTCTCGGTGGCGAACTTCTTCGCGAATTCCTCGGGGACGATCGCGTTTCGGGCCATGCAGTCTACGCGGGTTCCCCGATCCTGGCCTTGAGATAGCGCTCGACGAGCTCGCCCGTGAGCACCACCCTGGGATCGTACTCGGGCGCGTCCTCGAGCTGCTCCAGGTCGTTCAGCCCACAGTACTTGTAGATGCGGTTGATCGCCGAGATGAGCCGCACGGGCTGGTCTGCGCTCGCGTTGAAATGCTGGTGGATGGTATTCGGCGGGATGTAGATCACGTCGCCCGCCTCCCACTCGTAGCGCTTCACCTCGGCCTGAGGCTTCCAGTGGTAGGTGTCGGTGATCTCGACGTCGCAGTCCTGGTGCAGGTCGTAGCCCCGGCCTTCGACCACGTACAGGCACTCCTCCGCGAGGTGCCGGTGCCTGCCCGAGCGGCTCCCGGGCGGAATGATCTGCATGTAGGCGTCGACCGTCTCCATGCGCGTGTTCATCTGCTCGTTGAGGAGATGCTTCAAGAGGCCCTGGCGCGACATCTCCCAGGGCATGTCCTCCGGGTGCACGATCTTCTTGCGCTTGGCGTTGCGCGCCGGCTGATTCAGCACGTCATCGAGCATCCCCTGGTAGATCTTTGCGTTCGCCGCGCCGCGCTTCCAGGTCTTGGCTTCGCCCCATGCCATTCGTTTCTCCGTCCTTTCGCCCGGCTACTTCGCGTGGTTGTAGTCGTCCTCGGATTCCCGGGCGCTGAAATCCTTCCCGCCCGGAGCGGGCTCCGTCGGCCGCGGCTCCACCAGTTGCTGAAACAGCATGTTCATGAACATGTACATCGGCTTGGCCTTGAGCACCAGGGCGCGGGCCGGCCTGTCCGGATCCGCGTTGAAGTGCTGGTGCACGCAGTTGTTGTGCACCACTGCGACGTCGCCGGCGCTCCAGTCGTAGCGCACGCCGTCGTGAATCTCGTAGCCGCGTCCGTCGAGAATGTAGAACGCCGCCTCGTTCACGTGGCCGTGCTTCTGCGACTTGCCGCCCGGGCCGTATTCCTCGAGGTGGATATGCAGCGTCTGCGTGATGCCGTCCACCGGCTCGACGTAGTGACGGCTGTAGGTCTGCGGACCGTCGACGAACTTGATCTCGCTGCCCTTGCGCACCCGCGGCAGGGCGCGCAGCCGCGCCAGCTCGTCTTTGAGCTTGTAGTGCCCGGTGATGCCGCGCACAAACACGCGGTCTTTCTTGCTGTGGTAGTGCGACTCGATGCCCATGCGGCCGATTATACGCCGCCGCCTCCGCCCTACCCGTCGTTCCGCCGGGCGGACCGCGCCCGGCCCGCCCCCTTGGGATCTCGCGGATCCTCGCCGAAGACCAGCGACTTCACCGTCACGGGGACGGTCTGCGAGGGCATGCGAATGCGTCCGATGTCGATGTAGTCGAAATCCCAGAGTACGACCCCGTCGATCACGAGCACCTCGCTCTCGACGCCCATTTCGTCGCGCAGGATCGCACCCAGCGTTTGCGCGATATCGCCGTCGACCATGACATATACAGGCATGCGCTTCGCGATGGTTCCGGACAGCCCGCGGCGTATCCCCAGGGCGAATTCGGCGATGCGCTCGTGCGACGGCGCGCCTTCCCAGCGCAGCGCCAGCGCGGCCTCGCTCTCGCCCTCGACCAGATCGAAGGCCCCGAAGTGCCTGCGTATCGCCTGCGCCAGCGCGTCCGGGTCGATGCGCTCCCCGCAGGCGTACGTGGGCCGGAGCACCTGCAGGTTTCTCCGTGGAAGCAACGCTCCCGGATCGGAGATATATATAGTGTTCCCGCTGAGCTGCACGCTGTACTCGGAGGCCCCGAGCGCGGTCGCGCGGATGCACTCCCCCGGCGGCAGCAGCGGCCAGGGAAGCGCGCCGGCGTCGATCTTCCTTCGCAGCGCGAGCCCCAGCAGCCGGCCGAGGTCGCCGAAATCGCGCGACTCGCGCCGGTAGACGTACTCGGCGACTCCTCCGGAAAACATCACGCCGTCGACGCCCTCCAGGTCGGGAAGCGCCTCGGTCAGGAACAGGTCCCGCACCGCAGCCGGGATACGCGCCGAGACCGAGGCGAGGATAGAGTCGGCCATACTCTCTGCGACCCGTTCAAGGGACGGCGCCTCGACTACATCGCCCCGGTTCCAGCGGAATCCCGCCATGGCGGCGAGATGCCTCCCCGCTGGATCGAGTCTGGCGATGCGCCCCGCTCCGTCGACGACCAGCAGCCTCCCGCCGACGTGCAGCGCGGCGGTCGCGGTTACCCTTCCGCCCTCGACCAGAGCGAGCTTGGTGGTGCCGCCGCCGATATCAACGTTGAGAATGCGCTTGGCGGAATCGCGGGACACGCGGGCGGCGCCGGAGCCGAACGCGGCGAGCATCGATTCCATGTGGTGCCCGGCGCTGGCGCAGACGAACTCCCCGCGCTGCTCGGCCAGGAGGTTGGCGATCGCGTTGGCGTTCTCGCGCCGCAGCGCCTCGCCGGTCAGGATCACCGCGCCGGCATCGATATCGTCCGGGTGCAGGCCTGCGTCGGCGAAAGCCTTGTCGATGATGGCGGCCAGCTCGGCCTCGTCGATCAGCTCCTCGCTCTTGTAAGGCGTGAGCGAGACCGGCGACTGGAACAGCGTCTCGCGGGAAACGACGAAGTACCGGCTCGAGAGCTCCTCGCCCATGCGCCGCAGATTGATCCTGGAAAAGATGACCTGCGTTCCCGAGGAGCCGATGTCGATGCCCACGCTCCTGAGCGAAACGTGGTCCTGGACCCACAGGGGGTTGTCCTCGGGATTCCCTTCGTCCTCGAAGAAATGATCGTGGTCGTGGTCGGCCCCGTCCTCGCCGTCGTGCTGGTGGTCGTGGTCGCTGCCGTAAAGGTGGTCGGCGAGACTGTGGGGTTTCTTCGGACCGGGCATGAAATCAGGGACGTCCCGGCGCGGGCTGCCGGGCCTGCACATTGTCGCCGAGCGCGTCGATCAGGGCACGCGCCTGAGTCGCGCCGTCCGCGTCCCGGTCCGCCTCGCTGACCGCGCGTGCGCGCTCGTAGAAGGAGCGCGCTGCGCCGCGATCGCCCCGCAGGGCGCTCGCCCGGCCGAGCGCGATCAGGTCCAGGTATATCTTGCGCGGCGAGGCAAGCTCCCGGTCGATGGCGAGGGCTTCTCCCAGGTATGCGGCCGCAGGCCCCGCGTCGCCGGCGCGTATCGAGATGGTGCCGAGAAGGCGCAAGGCGTTCGCCGACTCCGCGCGATCACCCAATGTGCGGCTGGCGCTCAGCGCCGCTTTCGCGCTGGCGGCCGCCTGGTCCGGGCGCCCGGATTCGAGCGCAAGCTGCCCTCTGACGTTCTGTATGGCGGCCGAGACCGCGCAACCTCGCTGCCCGCAGTACGCCGCCGCGCGCTCCACCCACTCGCCGGCGCTCGCGGTCCGACGCTCCTCCAGATCGAGCACCGAGCGGCGCAGCGCCGCCTGGGCCATGCGTTCCGAAGAATACGGGAGCTGTCCGCGTTCGAGCAGCAGAGCCAGGCTCGCCCGCGCCTCGTCCGCCCTGCCCAGACGCTGATATACGATCGATAGATTGATCACGTTCACCGCGATGCTCTCGGCGTCCTCGACCGACCGGGCCAGCCGGACCGCCTCGCGGTACTGCCGCGCCGCGCCTTCAAGATCGCCGTTGCGCAAGTACGCGTCGGCCCGGCGGTTGGCTTCTATGACCGCGGCCTCGCCGGTGGCGGGCGGGTTCGCCGGCGGCGGCGCGACGCAGCCCGCGAGCAGAGCCAGGGGCAATGCGGCGGCGCGCAGCAAGGAAGATTTCAAGGACGGCATCGAGAGCTAGCGCTTGACGCCCGCCGCCGTCGCTTCGAAGCTGTCCACGGGGAGACTGTGCATGGTCCTTATTTCGACGTTGTCGCGGAGCAGCCAGGAATTGCGCGCCGCACCGACCACGTCCTGACCGTCGCGCACCAGCTCGCCGCTGTCGCGCAGCAGGCCCGGCATCTGAGCGAGTGCATCGTACAGGGCGTCGCCATTCTTGCGGGTGGTATCGCGGATCTGCGCCGAAGTCTCGGAAATCGTGTCGAGCGTGGTCGCGAGCTTGCCGGTGAGAACGGGCAGCTGCTGCTCCAGCTGCGCGCTCACCCTCCCGAGCGAGCCCAGGGTCGCATCGGCCTGACGACCGACGGTGAGTATCGTGGTATCGGCGTCGCGCATGACCTGGCGCATCTCGCGGTTGGTCTCGGGAAGCTGCTGCAGCACCGCGTTCGCTCCGGCGAGGGATTTCCGGAAATCGCTGTTCGGCTGGTTCAGCTCTGCGATCATCTTCCGGAGATCGTTGAGCACGGGCGTGAACTGCGTCTTGAAATCGTCGATCATCTCCGCGACGCCGCGCGCCGGCACGTACTCGATCTCGTCCCCGTCGACCACCGGCTGCGCTGCCTGCCCGGGCTCCGCCGCAGGAACCAGCTGGATCGTGGCCGCGCCGATATACCCCTCGCGCAGGAGTCTCGCGCGTGAGCTCTTGGGCACCCGCGGCGTGTAGTCGCTGATGATGGACAGCTCGACCTTCACCCCGCGATCCGAGATGTCGAGGTCGCTCACGCTGCCCACCGGAAGCCCGAACAGCCTGACCGACGTGCCCTTGCTGATCCCGAAAGCGTCGGCCGCGTGAAAGTAGATCTTGGTATGGCGCACGAAGATGCCCTGCTTGTACCCCACCAGCAGGATCACCCCGACAACCCCGAACACCGCGGTGAGGAGAAACAGGCTCACCTTCCTGCCGATTCCGACGAAGCGCCTTGGCCTGGCAAGATCTTCCTGCATGACATCCCCCCTCGATAGGAATTGCGCCCTACGGCTGTTCGTCCGCAACCTCCAGTCGCACGAACGTGCCCCCCGGACAACGCTCCAGATAGACTGCGGGAAAGCGCGCCGCGGCCGCTCGTCCCGCGGAATCCAGGCCGCGCTGCTGCTCCTCGGCCAGCACCAGGTCCGGATTCTCGAGCGCTATCCTGACATAGGCGGTGAGTTTCTTCTCGTATGGAGTCATTCGCTCGGGCAGCTTGGCGAGCAAGTCCCCCGGATCGGCCCCGAGCTCCTCGAGTATGCCCTTCACCCGAGCGGCAACCCCGGACAGCCGCCGCGGCTGATGGAACCCGATCGGCAGCACGATATTCTCCCAGGCGTTGAGGTTGCTGAGCAGCCCGCCGTCGGCCGGGAGGAACGCGATCCGGTCCCTCAGGGCCGCGCGCCCCGCGGGCCGGAGCCCGTCGACGTCGACGCCCAGCAGCACCAGTCTGGTCTGCGGCTCGGACCTCACCTCCAGGACTGCGCTGACCAGTCGCTTCCTTTGCGATTCGCTCATGGCCCCGGCGCTGTGGCTCCCCCCCAGCGGAATCCTGACGGCGCACTCGCCGCGGCCGGCGGCGGGCTCGTATCCGAGTGCCAGGCCCTGGGCCCCGGTGCTCACAGCTTGGCGGTCACCAGACCGAAGAACGCCTGGCCGAACACCAGGTAGGCGAACACCACGTTCAGGAGCAACACCAGCAGCGTGCTCTGCGTCACACCGTTGATCGCGGCCTTGGGAACCGCGTTGATCGACGTGCCCGGTGGGTGCAGGCCGTGATAGCAGCACACCAGCGCAATCGCCGCGCCGAAGAGAAAGCTCTTGATCACGGAGTAGATGAAGTCGACGGGACTCGTCAGGGCGAAGAACTCGCCGGTGAGCTCGCGCAGCGACGCGTCGATGGTGAGCGAGCTCAGCAGCATTCCCCCGCCCACGGCGATCACCTGCACATAGACGGTCAGCGCCGCGGTCGACACGGCGATCCCGACGACGCGAGGCACCACCAGATAGTCGCGGGGATCGATGCGCATCTGCCGCAGATTCGCCACCTCTCCCGAGATGTGCATCAGCGCGAGCTCGGTCGTGACCGCCGTGCCGCTTCGCTGGATCACGAGGACCGCGGCGATCAGGGGCCCCACTTCGCGCAGCACCACCCACACCAATATCTTCACCGCGAGCGCCGCGTTCGCCTCGAGCACGTCGATGACGTAGGCGATGATGAACGTGCCGATGAACGCGCCGCGCAGGACGATCCCCGCGGTGGCGCTCGCGCCGGTGAAGTAGATCTGGCGGGTCAGCGATTCCGCGACGGGAGGCTTCGCCAGTACCGGCAGCCGGCTCAGCACATACCCGGCGAGCCGCATGCAGCCTTCGAACTCGCGATAGACGCCGATCATGTGCCCTGGCTCCGGAGTTGCCGCGGCCAAATTCTAGCGCCATACCGCCTGCGAGCGCAGCGATCGGGCGCGAAACCGAAAAGTAAGGCTCACCCTCGACTGAGAGGCTAGGCCCTGCCGATTGCGGCGCGTGCTTCGGCCGGCGTGGCGATCCGTCGCCCCAGGGCCTGGCACAGCTTCGCCATGCGCTCGACGAGATAGGCATTCGAAGGCGCGGGACGCGATTCGTCGAAGTCGAGCACCGAGTCCTCGAACCCGACGCGCACGTGGCCGCCGAGCTCGACGGCGAGCGCGCGCAAGCCCAGCGCGTGGCGACCGCCACGCGCGATCCACCAGTGCGATTGCGGCGGCAGGGCGGCGGCAAGCTGCATCATCTTCGCCACCCCCTCCCTCATTGACGAAGGGTCGGCAAGGATGAGACCGAAACACGCCGGCGCCGCGACGTCCCCCGAGCGAATCAGCCCCATCGCGCCGTCCAGCATTCCCTCGTCGTAGACCGACAGCTCCGGGCAGACGCCGTGGCGGCGCACCTGCCGCGCCATCTCGTGCACGCCCTCGCGGGCCGCGGCGTCGTCGCCGCGGAACGCGTCGAGCGGCAAGGACACCATCTCGGGCTTGAGAACGACCGGCTCGACCGCCTGCTCGACGGTAAACCCTTTCGTGCCGAGCGAAATCTGCAGGACCATGTCGCAGGAGTTGCGAATGCGGTCGGTGATCTCGCGGTACACCTCGAGCGACTGCGTCGGGCTGCCGTCGGGATTGCGCGCGTGCAGATGGGCGATGGATGCGCCGGCCGCGGCGCAGCGGGCGACCTCCGCCGCGATCTCGGCCGGCGAGAGCGGAATCGCCGGATTGTCGCGCTTCAGCTTGCGGGCGCCCGTCGGCGCCACCATGATCATCACCGGCGGCAGGCTCACGGCTTCACCGTCTCCCCGGCCGCCTGCTCGGGATGATCGCGCAGCCACGCGGTGAGAGCGCCGCGCGCGCCGCCGCTGGCCGCGAGCTCGCGCAGGATGGGCGACATCGCCGGGAATTGCTTCACGCTGCCGCGCGTCAGATTGCGCGCCCCGCCCGTGGAGAAGTCGACTTCGATTTCGTCGCCGGTGGCCGCGAACGCCGCGGCGCCTTCGCAACCGACGAGCACCGGAAGACCCTCGGCGACGGCACGCCGCATCGCCTTGTAGGGCATCGAGGTGCACAGGACGCTCATCTTCAGCGCCGTCATGGCGATGAAGCCCTGGATGTGCGTCTTGCCGCAAGCGAAGTCGCGGCCGGCGATGATGAAGTCGCCGGGCTTCACGCGCTCGCGGAATCCGGGGTCGAAGCCTTCGAAGAGATGCGGGATGAGCGCCTGCGGGTCGTTCACGCGCTGAATGGCGAGACGAAACGGCATGATGCCCTCGTCGAGCGGCAGATGGTCGCCGTAGACATGACAGCGGCCCCGGCGCACGAGCGCAGCCATCAGCGCGCGCTCCCGCGGAACGAGCGCGGGTCGACGATGCAGCCGGCGATCGCGGACGCCGCCACGGTGAACGGGCTGCCGAGGTACGCGGCGCCGTCCTTGGCGCCGAAGCGCGCCTCGTGGTTCGTCGCCGCGGTCGAGATGGAGACCTCGCCGGAGCCGAGCGGCCCCATGACACCGCCGGCACACGGTCCGCACCCCGGCGGCAACAGCACCGCGCCGGCATCGAGAAAGACCTGCGTGAGGCCGTCGTCGGCGAGGCGCCGCGCCGTCTCGGTGGTGCCCGGCACCACGAACATGCGGACTCCGTCGGGGAGCGAGCGGCCGCGCATCAGCGAGGCGGCGTCGACGAAGTCCTGGTACATGCCCGAGCCGCACGAGCCGAGAAAGGCGTGATCGATGCGCTGGCCCGCGACGCTGCCGGCCGGCGCGGCGCGCTCCGGGCCGCCCGGCAACGCGACCTGCGGCTCGACCTTCGCCAGGTCGATCGTGATCCGGGCTTCATAGGCCGCATCCGCGTCGCTCAGGAAGTCGGGCGCTCCGGCAGTGTCGATCCCGGGCGGCGGCGCGCCGAACAGCACGTTCGCGACGCCGAGCTCGGTGATGGAGCTGCAAAGCGCCACCCGGGCCGCAAGATCGAGCCGCTGCAGGCCCGGGCCGGTGAACTCGATCACGCGGTAGTCGTACGCGACATTCCACGTGCCCTCCGCAAACCCGTGCGCGAGAAGGAAACCGACATCCCTCGCATGGGAGCCCGCCGGCAGGACACCCTCCAGGCGCACGCACAGCGTGTGCGGAACGATGGTCCACAGCGTGCCGGTCGCGAGCACCGTGGTGATCTCGGGGCCGGCGCCCACTGCGAGCGCGCCGAGCGCGCCGAAGTTGGTGCAGTGCATGTCGTAGGCGAAGAGGAACATGCCCGGGCGGATCAGGCCGTTCTCCATGGGGAAGAGATGGCCGTGCCCGCCGCGGCCGACGTCGAACATGCGGCCGGTTTCCCACGATTTGGCGATGCGGCGGATGCTCCGTCCCCGCTCGACCGCGCGCGGCGTCGTATAAGCCACCTCGTGGTCGGTGACGAAAACCAGCCGCTCGGGATCGCGCACGCGGCCGTAGCCGAGCGCTGTGAGCTGCTCGTAGGCGGTCTCGACGTAGCCGTCGTGGATGATCACCAGCTCGGGCCGGGGGTGGACGACCTCGCCCGGCTCCACCCGGGCGCGCCCGGAGGCCCGCGCGAGGATTTTCTGCGCGGCCGTCAGCCCGCCCGCGGACCGCTCAGCGCCTGTTGCGGCCGCCATCGGCTTTCTCCCGGCTGTCGATGAACGCGCGCAGCGCGTACATCGCCATCGCCTTGGAATGCTCGTTGTAGAGAATCACCCCGGCGCGCGCCGCCTCGGGATTGCGATTGCGGATCGCCGTGGAAAGCGCGCGCAATTCGCCGATGCTTTCAGCCGGTCGCCCGGGAATCATGAGCGAGGAAGACCAGAGGAAGCTCAAACGCACGTTGAGCTGCTGGAAATACGCGGCCAGCATGCCGTTGTTCGCCCCGCTGGCGAACGCTTCGAACATGGCGCTTTTCGCCATGCGTATGCGGGTGCGCTCCTTGGAGCGCAGCGACGCGTCCATGCTCTCGATCGCGCGCTCGAAGCGCTCGATCTGCGCCGCCGTCCCGTGCCTGGCGAAGCGCTCGGCGATCAGCGTCTCCAGCGCCAGGCGCACCTCCCACAGCTCGAGGACGGCAGGCACGCTCAGCATGCGCACCACCGCCCCTCGGTTGGGATGGAGATCGAGCAGCCCTTCCGCCTCGAGCTGGCGCAGCGTCTCGCGGATCGACGGCCTGCTCGCCTTCAGGCGTTCGGACAGCTCGCGTTCCGTCAGGCGGTCGCCGGGCTTGTACGTTCCGTTCGTAATCAGACTGCATAGCTTGCGCGACAGCGTCTCCCGCATGAGGCGTGCGCTGGATTGCCGGCTGCCCGCCCTGCCTGCGGCACGGGTACCCATGCTCGCCCCGGCGCCTACCCGAGGTCGGCCTTGAAGCCGCACGCCTCGATTGCCTCGACGGCGACCGCTTCGTCGTTCTCGCCCGAGTCGCCGGTAACGCCCAGCGCGCCCATCAGTTCGCCGCCCTCACGCTCCCGGATCAGGACGCCGCCCAGCGCCGGGATGAAGCGGCCGTGCGACGCGGCGGCGAGCGAATCCACGAAATGCGGCCGGTTCTTCGTCATGCGGTCTTCCACGAAGCGCGTGGAGTGCCCCAGCGCCATGCAGGTCCACGCCTTGCCGAACGCGATCTCGAAACGGAAGGTGCTGGAGTCGTCCTCGCGCTGGGCGCTGACGAGGTGCCCGCTGCGGTCGACCACGCAGTAGGTGAGCGGAAGATGGCCGTGCCTGCGGGCGAGCTGGATCGCGGTGGCAATGAGCCGGTTGGCCGTTTCGAGATTGATGCTCTTCATGCGCCGCCATCGCCCTACTTCTTGTCTCCGGCCTTCGGCCCGCCTCCGGTATTGGTCTTGGACACCTTCTCGGGCTCGGTGACGAATCCCTGGGCGGTAACCTCGAAGATCAGGTTGTCGACGTCGCGGTACTTCTGGTGGTCCAGGCCGCCGGGCCACATGTACTTGCCGCCGGCGGCCTCGATGGCGGCCCGCGCCTTCGCATGGTCTTCAACCTCGAAGCCGATGTGGTGCAGACCGACGAAATCCTTTCCGAAGTCCTCGCCGGCGTAGTCGTCGGTCTTGAACTTGATGATGGTGATGTTCATCACCCCGTCGGTCAGGTAGACGCCGGCGGCGCCGACGTGGTTCGGATTGATCTCGCCGATCTTCCTCATGCCGAAGGCCTTGATGTAGAAGTCCGCCGTTTTCCAGGGATCGGCGCTGGCGATGCCGAGGTGACGCAGCTTGGCCATGGGTGCTCTCCAGATTGGCGAGGATGTTGCGGCAGGCGACGTGCGTTGTCAAGAAATTGTCTTACAATCCAGCTACCACAGATCACCGCAGAGGAGCGGCCATGGGCGCATACGGATGGAAAGCGACGATCGGATTCATCGGGCCGCCGCGCACCAACGAAACCGTGCTGCACGAAGCGTTCCGGCTGGCCCCGCCGGGCGTGTCGTGGTGCTGGTCCACCATGGGGCTGCCGGAATTCGGGCAATACCAGTTCGACGAGGCGCTGGGCCTCGCCCATGTCTGCGCGAAGGAGCTCGCCAACCGGGAAGTGAGCGTCATCGTGATGACGGGAATTCCTCTCATGACCTCCAAGGGCGCGCCCTACCACGAGCGGCTGGAGCGCGAGCTCGCGGATGCCGTCGGTCGGCGCGTGCCGGTCACGACCGATATCCACTGCGTGATTGCGGCGCTCCGGGCGCTGAAGCTGGAGCGCATCGCGGTGGCGTCGATCTACCAGCGCTACATCCAGGACAACATGATTCGCTACTTCGAGCACTACGGCGTGCGCACACTGGCGGACGAGGCTCTCGAGTACGCGCTCGCCGACTGCATGAAGCGCCCCACCATGACCACCGCCTACGAATCGGCCCGTCGCGCGCTCGACAAGGCGCCGCAGGCGCAGGGGCTCTTCATCGCCTGTCCGCAGTGGCCCGTCATCGATCACATCGTCCGCCTCGAGGAGGAGAGCGGCAAGCCGGTCCTGACTCACCTCACCGCCATCCTCTGGGGCGGGCTGAGCCGGATCGGCGCGAGGATTCCCTTCTCCGGCTACGGAGAGCTGCTCAGCCGCTGGCCCGCCTGGGCGGACATTCAGGCAGCTCACGCATGAGGCGGCCGTAGCCCTGCAGCGGACACCGAAAGCCCAGACGCCTCTGGATTTCCCAGCTCTGCGCCGGGACAACCAGTTACGGATTGTAAGACAATCTTGACAGCGCGTCCGGCGCCCGGCGATGATGCGTGCTGCGAGACTGGAGCAATTCCATGAACATTCCCGATCTGAGCAAATGGCTTGCCTGCCTGTGCGCCTGCCTGATGACCGCGGCTGCTTGGGCGCAGCAGGGCTATCCGAATCGTGCGGTCCAAGTCATCGTCCCGTTCGCTCCCGGCGGAGCCATCGACATCGGCGTGCGCATCGTCGGCCCGTCCCTCTCGGCGCGGCTCGGCCAGCCGGTGGTCGTGCTGAACCGACCGGGCGGCGGCGCCACCATCGGCATGAACGCGGTGGCGAAGTCGGCGCCGGACGGCTATACGCTCGGCGCGGCCAGCTTCGCTTTTGCCGCCAATCCGTTCATCCTCGGCGACAAGATGCCGTACGACTCGGTCAAGGACCTCGAGCCGGTGACCATGATCGCGCGCACGCCGATGCTGATGCTGGTGAATACGCAGATGCCGGCCAAGTCGGTCGCCGAATTCATCCGCTACGCCAAGGCGCGGCCCGGGGAGCTGAACTACGGGTCGGTGGGCATCGCCAGCTCCGGCCATCTCATCACCGCCCTGTTCGAGTCGCTTGCCGGGATCAGGATGACTCACGTCCCCTTCACCACCGGCCCGCTTCCGCCGCTGGTGGCGAACCAGATCCAGCTGCAGTTCGGCCCCGTTCCATCGTCGATCTCTTTCGTGAAGTCCGGAAAACTGGTGGCGATCGGCGTCTCCTCGCCGGCGCCGGACCCGGGCTTGCCCGACGTGCCGCCCATCAGCCAGACCGTGCCCGGGTTCGAGGCGTACGAGTGGGTGGGCCTGGTCGCTCCGGCGGGTACGCCGCGAGAAATCATCGGCCGGGTCCACCAGGATCTCGTCAGAACGCTCGCTGAACCCGAGGTGAAGAGCCGCATCGAGGCGGCAGGACTGCAGCCTGTCGGCAGCACTCCCGAAGAGCTCGGCGCTTTCATCCGCAAGGAAATGGCCACGTGGGGCAAGGTGGCTCGCCAGGCCCTCGCAAGCGAAGCAAAGGAGCGCTGATCCATGTCGATAAACCCGCGACTCGCCGCCTTCGAAGCCCTGCTGAAGTCAATCCGCACCGGCGAGCATTCGGCCGCCGTCGCGCTCGAGCGGCATCTCGCCGATGCCGTGGTCCTCGAGGCCAACGGCCCGATGCCCGGCGCCCCGACGGACAAGCTGAGCGGCCGCGCCGACGTCCTGCGGCGCCTGAGCGGCAACTGGGCCGTCACGATGGCCCTGCGTCACGCCCGTTGGTCGGCCCCCGCGCTCGAGAACGGCACGGCCAGGGCGAACGTCACCTTCGAGCACCTCGGCGGCGTGGTGCCGGCGGCGCTCGCGGTCGCGGTGGGCTTCGACGGCGACAGGATCTCGCGCGTCGAGCTGCGCTACACGCCGCGGCAGGCGCAGCCGGTGGACAAGATCCCGCCCGGCGCGCGGCCCCTGATCAACAATGCGCGCATCAACGAGACCCCGATCCTGGTCGCGCACACGGACGAGAGCGGCAACCCCGTGCTCACCTTCCGCGGCAGCATCCAGGTCTGGAGCGACACCGCGCTCTGCGCCTGGATCCGCCAGGCCGCGGGCGGCCTGGTGCGTTCCACCGCCAAGAACCATATGGTGCAACTTGCCTATCGCGACGGGCCGCGCGCCATGCTGCTCATGACCGGCTTCGCCCGCATCGAAACCGACGACGCGATCCGCAACCGCGTCTTCGAGATGATTCCGGAGGTCGAGCAGAACCACGACCCGGCGCGCAAGGGCGCGGCGATGATCATCGAGCTGACCCGCATGCAGGGCTTCACCACGGGGGGCGAGCCGGTGCGCATGGAGCGCAAGATCTAGCCGCGAGATGCTCGGCGCCGAGACCGAGGATTTCGAGTACGCGCGCATCGAAGGCGTGCCGCTGCGCGCGCGGCTGTACCGGCCGCACGGCCGCGGTCCTTTCCCGGCCATGGTCGACGCCCACGGCGGCGCGTGGATCCAGGGCAGCTGCGAGGGCAACGACGCGATCAACCGGCCTCTCGCGCAGGGAGGCGTCGTCGTGCTGGCCGTGGACTATCGTTTGCCGCCGCACGGCACCTACCCCGCTTCGGTAGCCGACATCAACTATGCGGTGCGCTGGCTGAAAGCCAACGCGGAACGCTGTGGGACGCGCGCCGATTGGGTCGGCGCCATGGGCACGTCGAGCGGGGGCCATCTCGCGGCGCTGGCCGCCATGAAGCCGCACGATCCGAGGTACGCCGCCCTGCCTCTCGACGGAGACGGTGCGCGCGTCGACGCGCGTGCCGCCTGCGTCGTGGCGCTTTGGCCGGTCATCTGTCCCCTCACGCGTTTTCGCGTCAACGCGGAACGCGCGGCTCGTGGAGAGCAGACCCATGCCTCGCGCGTCGGCAGCAGCCCGGAGCAGATGAAATACTGGCTGAGCGAAGACGCCATGGCCGAGGGAAGCCCGATGCTCGCGCTGGAGCGCGGGGACAAGGTCGAGACACCCGACATCCTGTACGTACAGGCGATGTGCGACACGCTGCACCCGCGCGAGTGCATGGACCGGTTCTGCGACGGCTATCGCAAGGCGGGCGGAAACGTCGAAGCGTTGCTGCTCGAGGGCGAGCCATACGATCTCGTGCGCACCAAGCCGCAGTCCGAAAGCGCCCGGCGCGCCGTGAAGCGGGTGGTCGATTTCATCCGGGAACGCAGCCATGTCGCCATCGACCACTGATTTGCGCGCCCCCCGCCGGAACTGCCGCAACGGGGTGGACGCGCCGCGGTTCCGCGATGCGCTCGGCCGCTTCGCCTCGGGCGTCACCATTGTCACCACCCGGACCCGGGGGAGACCCAATGACACTCGAGGACGTCGCTCGATCCGCGCACGCCACGCGAGCTATCTCGCGGGCCGCCTCAGGTACCTCCCGGCCGGTGCGCCGACGATGTTGCCGTCGCGATAGACCGGCCGGCCGCGCAGGAAAGTGGTCTTGACTCGCCCGGTCAGCTCCTGACCTTCGAACGGCGTGTAGCCTTGCGCGGACTCCGAGTCCGCGGCGCGCACGACGAACGACTCGTCCGGGTCCACGAGCACGAGGTCCGCGTCGAACCCGGGAGCGATGTCGCCTTTGGCGAGCAGCCCGTAGCGTCGCGCCGGGTTCCAGGAGAGCAGCTCGGCGACGTGGTTGCAGGTCATGCCGCGCTTGCGCCCCTCGCTCAGCACTCCGGAGAGCAGGTACTCGGTGCCGCCGAAGCCGGACTTCGCGAGCCAGATGTTCTTCGGAAACTGCGCGCTGTACTTGTGTTCGGTGGCGCAGCAGGCGTGGTCGCTGACGATCCAGTCGACCTTACGCTCGAGCACCGCCTCCCAGAGCGCCTCGACGTCGGCGCGCGGGCGGATGGGCGGATTGACCTTGGCGAGCACGCCGCAGGCGCAGTCGGTGTCGAGCAGCAGGTGGCCGACGGTCACCTCGCGCCGGAAGTGGATGTGCGGAAAGATCTTCTGCATCATCAGCGCGGCGTCGATCGCCTTCTTCGAGGAGAGGTGCAGCAGGTTGATGTTCAGGCACTCGGTCTCGTAGGCGAGGTAGGAGGCGATCCAGATCGCGAGGCCCTCCGCATGCGGCGGGCGCGCGGCGCTGTAGGCGGCGAGCCCGTCGAGCCTGCCTTCGCGCTCGACGATCTTGGTGTAGGCGGTGAGGATCTCGGCGAGCTCGCAATGCAGGCTCACGCTGATGTGCTCGGCGATCTCCGGGTGCGCCAGCATCAGCCGCCGTGCCGAGCGCATGATGAACTCGAAGTGCGCGACGTCGTAGCGCTCCTCCGGGCCGATCATGAGGAACTCGTTCTGGCTGGACGAACGGCCGTGCAAGCCGTAGCCGCCGTAGAACATGAAGATCTTGAACGAGGGCACGCCCCAGTCGCTGAGCAGCGATTCCATCTCGTCGATGTGGCCCGCCTCGATCGGCGCGAGGTGGTAGCCGTAGTCCACCCAGTAGTTGCCTTCGGAGAGCCGCAGCACCTCGGGCATGAACGCCCGGTACGGGCCGCCGCGGTTGAGGTAGTACTGCCCGGTGCGGAAATAGGTGAGGCTCGTGGTGGTACCACCCGTCGCCGCCGCCCTGCTCTCGGAGACGGCGTCCTGCGCCAGGTCCTGGTAGATGCCGATGTGCATGTGCGCGTCCACGCAGCCCGGAAAACCGAGAAGGTTTTTCCCGTCGATCACCTCGTTCGCGTCCTCCGGCGCGATGGCGCCGGCGAGCCGCGCGAACTTGCCGTCCTTGATGCCGACGTCGAGCAGCTCGACCGCGTCCTTGTTCGGGCGCACCACGCGGACGTTCTTGACGAGGAGATCGTAGGGGCGGCTCACCGCTGCGCCCTCCTTTCGCGCGCGAGCCGCTTCTCCAGGTGCGGCAGCAGCCCGCCGTCGCGGATCATCTGCATGAGGTGCGGGGGAATCGGCTCGCAGGCGAGCGTCTCCCCGGTGGTGTGATTCTCGATTCTCCCCGATTCGGGATCGATCTGCAGCCGGTCGTCCGCGCGGATGCGCTTCGCTTCCGCGCAGGCCAGTGCCGGCAGACCCAGATTGAGCGCGTTGCGGTAGAAGAGCCCCGCGAAGGATTCCGCAATGAGCGCCGCGACCCCGAGGTATTTGAGCGCCTGCGGCGCCTGCTCGCGCGAGGAGCCCGCGCCGCAATTGCGTCCCGCGACCAGCACGTCGCCGGCTTGCACCTCCTTCGCAAAGCGCGGCTCGACCGCCTCCAGGCAGTGGCGCGCGATCTCCTCGATGCCGAACTTCATGTATTGGCCCGGCGCGAGCATGTCGGTGTTGAGATTGTCGCCGAAGCGCCAGACGCGGCCGGATTGTGAGGGGTGGGCGGACATCGGGAGTCGAAGGGGAATCGTAACACCGCCGGGCTGGAAATTGATTCGGAGAAGCGGTAGGCGTAAGGTGTGCGGCCGGGAGGAATGCTCATGCCAGCTCGACGTCAGTTCATCGTGTGTGGCGCCGCGACCGCGGCGTTTGCGCTCGCCGCCTTCGCCCCCGTTCCCGCCCTGTCTCAGGCGGCTGGGCAGTGGCCCGAGCGCCCGGTCAAGCTCCTGGTCACGGTCGGCCCGGGCGGCGCCGCCGATACGCTGTCGCGCAACCTGGCGAGCGGATTCGCGCAGTTCGCGAACGGCCAGCCGCTCGTCGTGGATAACCGCCCGGGCGCGGGCGGCACGATCGCGGCGGCCGCCGTGGCGCGCGAGAAGCCGGACGGCTACACGCTGTTCCTCGCCGAGGTCGGACCCAATGCCGTCTCGCACGCGCTCTTCAAGCTCCCCTACGATCCCCACACGGCGTTCACGCCGATCATCCACGCGGTCAACCTGCCGGCGGTGGTGCTGGTGCGATCGACGCTGCCCTATCAGACGCTCGCGGAGTTCATCGCGGCGGCGAAGCAGCAGCCGGGCAAGTTCAACTACGCCTCAGCGGGAATCGGCAACTGGACGCATCTCTTCATGGCCTATCTCAACAGCCAGGCGGGGATCGAGCAGGTGAACGTGGTCTACCGATCGGGGGCGGAGATGCAGCTCGCGCTCCTGCGCAACGATGCGGACACCGCGATCATCACCGTGTCCACCTCGCTCGGGCAGATCCGGGAGGGCAAGATTCGCGCGCTGGCCGGCGCCTCGATGCGGCCGATGCGGCAACTGCCGAACGTGCCCCCGGCCGCAAACACGATACCCGGCTTCGACGTCAGCGTCTGGCATGGCATCGTCGGCCCGGCGGGCATGGACCCGGCGCTGGTTGCGCGCATCAACGGCATCTTCAACCAGGTGTTGCAGGTGCCCACGGTGCGCAGCGCCATCACCGAAGCGCAGGCGGCGGACATCGTCGGCGGCACGCCGCAGCAATTCGACGCATTCATCAAGGGCGAGTTGAAGCGCTGGCCGGAAGTCGTCCGCGCCGCCGGCATCAAGCCGGAGTAGGCGCGGCGCACGTCACGGCGCTGCTCGCTGCGGTTGTTGACTCTGACGGTTCCGCTCGCTAGCCTGCGCCCAGCCGATTCCAAGGGAGGGATGGTTATGTTGCTGCCGTCGATGAAAAGCGCGCGCGTACCGGTGCTCGTCGCGGTATCGGTCCTGTCAGGCTGCGTTACGGATTGCGAGCGCTGGGAGAACCGGTTGGAGACCAGAAATTCATGCAATGCCCAGGGTTTGAATTGCCGGCTGGAAACAACATCGGTGCCCTATTGCGCCCAGCGGCGCGCATCGGCGGGGGCGGGAGGCGGATCGTCCGCGCAGGCCGCCTACAAGGCTTCCCCGGAGGAAGTGGCGTACAACCGCCAGGTCGAGACGGATCGCGCCACGCTGACGGCGGCAGGCGTCGGCCTGCCGGACCTCACCGCGTTCCGGCGCGATCTCTTCGCGTTGTCCCGCGCGCCCGACCTGAAGTACCAGGACGTGAACGTCGAGATGCGGAGCGCCGAAACGATGCGCTACATCGGCGGCGACTCGGTCTTTGCGGCCGCGAAGAAACTGGCCCGCGGCGGGGAGTACTCCAGCCGCTACGCGCAGTACCTGGCGGACAGCCCGCGCCACGGTCTGACCGCGTGGGTGATACGCGCGCACAATGGAGAGTCGGCGCGCTCCCTGTTCGATACTGCCAGGGCGGAAGGCCCGGGGCTGGGCGCCGTTGTTCCGCCCCCGGCGAACGCGCGCGACGTCGCCGGAATCTGGGCGACCGATCATCGCAACGCGACGCGCGCCACGTACCTGCGAAAGGTGGTCATCGTGCGCGGACCCTACGTCGTGATCGTTGTCGACAACCGCGATCCGCCGCCCGGCGTGACGTCGTTCTCCAGGCTGCGGCCGAAAGAGCCAATCGCAGTCGAACCGCTCGTGCGGCTGGTTGCGCAGAACCTGCCCGAGCACTAGCGGGCGGCGTCAGCGGAACTCTACGCCAGCAGCTCGCGCGGATCGCCGAGCACACCGCGCACTGCCGCCGCGGCGACGGTGTACGGCGAGCCGAGATAGACGTTCGAGCCCGGGTCGCCCATCCGCCCCTTGAAGTTGCGCGCGATGCTGGAGATGATGTTGAGGTTCGGCCCGAAGCGGTAGCCGTAGCCCGCGCAGGCGCCGCAGGCGGTGGCGAAGAGCTTCGCTCCCGCCGCCTCGATCACGCCGAGGGTGCCTTCGGCGCGCGCCGCTTCCTGGTCCTCGAGCGAAGCGGGCGCGACGATCAGCTCGATCGCCGCCTTCCTTCCCTTCAGCACCCGCGCGGCCATGCGCAGGTCCTCGAGCTTTGCTCCCGTGCAGGCGCCGATGTAGGCGACGTCGACCCGCGTTCCGGAAAAATCGGACGCGGGACGGGCGTTCGCCGGGCTGTGCGGCGCGGCGACCTGGGGCACGAGCGCGGCGGCGTCGAAGTCGTGGCGCTCGCGCAGCGGCGCATCCCGGTCGGTGCGCCAGGCGTCGGTCTCGACTTCCCTCACGCCGGCGGAGTGCAGGTAGTCGCGCGTCACCTCGTCGGGCGCGATGAGCCCGGTCTGCGCCCCGAGCTCGGCGCACATGTTGGCGAGCGTCATGCGCTCCTGCATGGGCAGCGCCGCGATCGCCTCGCCGCCGAACTCGACCGCCTGGTACTGCGCGCCGTCCAGGCCGAACCGGCCGGCGAGAAAGAGCATCATGTCCTTCGCCGTCACGCCGTCCGGCAGGCGGCCGCGCCAGTCGAGCAGGATCGTCTCGGGAACCCGCAGCCAGATCTCGCCCGTCACGACGACGCCGAGCATCTCGGTCGCGCCGATGCCGAACATGTAGGCGCCGAACGCGCCGCCGGTGGGCGAATGGCTGTCGCCGCCGACGGCGAACATACCCGGCCGCAGGTGGCCTTTCTCAGGCAGCACCACGTGGCAGATGCCGATGCCGTCGTAGAAGTTCTTCACGCCGGCCGCGCGCGCCCAGTCGCGCGTCACGCGCTGGATCACGCGGCTGTCCTCGTCGTCCGCGGGCACGAAGTGATCGGTGACGAGCACGATGCGATCCGGGTCCCAGACCTTCGCCCCGAGGCGCTCGAGCATGGGCTGCAGGCGCCGCGGTCCGCTCGAATCGTGGAACATGGCGAGATCGACTTTGCAGGTGACGATCTCGCCCGGTACCACCGCGTCGCGGCCGGCGGCGCGGGCGATGATCTTCTGCGCGAGGGTCTGCCGCACGCTCGGATTCCGACTCATATTCCCAAATACGCGCGCTTGAGCTCGCTCCTGCCGAGGAGCTCGGCGGGCGTGCCGTGGAAAGTCATCGCGCCATTTTCGAGCACGTAGGCGCGATGCGCAATCTCGAGCGCCTGGCCGACGTTCTGCTCGACCAGCAGGATCGACAGTCCCTCGGCGTTCAGCCGCTTCACCAGCGAGAACATCTCGTCGACCAGCATCGGCGAGAGCCCCAGCGAAGGCTCGTCGAGGATCAGCAGCCGCGGTTCGGCCATCAGCGCACGGCCGATCGCGAGCATCTGCTGCTCTCCGCCGGAGAGCGTGCCGGCGCGCTGCGCGGTCCGCTCCTCCAGCCGCGGAAAGACGGAGAACACGCGCTCCATGTTCCTCGCGCGGTGCTCGCGGGCGCGAAGATAGCTGCCGAGCTCGAGGTTCTCGCGCACCGAAAGATTCGGGAACACGCGACGGCCCTCGGGCACCTGGATCAGACCGGCGGCGACGATGTCGGTGTGGCGCGCGCGGGTGATGTCGCGCCCCTCGAACGCGACGCGGCCGCCGGATGCCGGGCACAGGCCGCACACCGTGTTGTTCAGGGTGGACTTGCCGGCCCCGTTCGAGCCGAGGACCGCCACGATCTCGCCCGCGCCGATATTCAGATCGATACCCCGCAACACCTCGACCGCGCCGTAGCCGCCTCGCAGCGCGCTCACTTCAAGCATGGGGTCGCCCCCCCGCCGTCCGCAGCCGCTCCGCCGCCCCGTGGCCCAGATACGCCTCGATGACCCGCGGATCGCGCGTCACGTCGGCGGGCTTGCCCTCGGCGATCAGCTGCCCGTTGTTCAGCACCCAGGTGTACTCGGACAGGTCCATAACCGCCTGCATCACGTGCTCGATCATGAGCACCGTCACGCCGCCGTCGCGGATCGCGCGTATTACCGGCGACATCTCCGAGACTTCCTGGGGGTTGAGGCCGGCGAGGACTTCGTCGAGCAGCAGGAGCTTCGGCTCAGTTGCGAGGGCGCGCGCAAGCTCCAGGCGCTTGCGTGCGGCGAGGGTGAGCTCGAGCGCGGGTTGGTCGAGCTGGCCGGCAAGGCCGACGCGCCGCGCGACGCTCTCCGCGTGGGCGAGTGCCGCCCGGCGCCGGGGCCGGCGCAAGTGCGAGCCCACCGCGATGTTCTCGCGCACGGTCTGTCCCGCGAACGGCTGCACGATCTGAAACGTGCGGGTCATCCCGAGCCGGCAGATGCGGTACGGCGCAAGCCCGGTGACGTCCTGCCCGAGGAACCTCACCGAGCCGGCGTCGGGCTTGAGAAACCCCGAGAGAATTCCGAATAGCGTGGATTTTCCCGCCCCGTTGGGACCGATGAGCGAAGCAATGCTTTCCGCCCGAATGGCGAGGCTCGCGTTGTCGACCGCTTTCAGACCGCCGAAGCTGACGGAGACATGGCTTGCCTCGAGCATCTCAGGCGGCCCTCCGCCCGAAGTGCCGGAACAATCCGGCGATGCCGCGCGGCAGGAACGTCACCATCGCGATCAGCACCGCTCCGTAGATCATCAGGCTCACGCCTGGCGCATCGCCCATCAGGTTGCGCGTGAGCTCGCCGAGCAGCCGCAGCGCCGCCGCGCCCAGGAGCGGGCCGAACACCGTGCCCAGCCCGCCGACGATGGGGCCGAGCAGCGCCTCCACCGACACCGCGGGTCCGTACGCGAGGTGGGGATCGATGTACTGGAAATACTGCGCGTAGAACGCCCCGCCCGCCGCCGTCAGCGCCGCCGAGAGCACGATCGCCTGCAGCTTCACGCGGAACACGTTCACGCCGAGCGCCGCGGCCGAGTCCTCATTGTCGCGCACCGCCGTCAGCCACGCGCCGTAGCGCGAGCGCTCCAGCCACCAGGAGAGCAGAAACCCTGCGAGCGTCAGGACGAGGATGACGTACAGGAACCCCGCCTTGCCCTGGAACTGGAAATCGAGCGACGAGGACTTGAGCGGAATGAGCAGCCCGACGCCCCCGCCGGTGAATTTGACGGAGTTGGCGAGAATGCGAAGCACCTCGGCGAAGGCGAGCGTCACCAGCGCGAAGTACGAGCCGCGCAGCCCGTAGCGGAACGACAGCGCACCCACGAGGGCGCCGACCGCGGCGCCGCACGCGATAGCGAAGGGAAGGCACAGCCACGCGTTCACCCCCAGGTGGACCTGGAGAGCGGCGCTCGCGTAGGCGCCGGTGCCGAAGAACGCGGCGTGACCGAAAGAATACTGCCCGCCGAAGCCGGCGAGGATGTTCCAGGCCTGGCCGAGCAGCGTGGCGTAGAGCGTCATGATGACCAGGTTGAGCACGAAGCCCGATGAGACGAACGCGGGCAGGAGCGCCACGGCACCGCAGAGCAGGAGAATCGCGCAGAGCGTCTTCATCTACGCCCGCGCGCCGAATATCCCCTGCGGCCGGAACAGCAGGACGGCGATGAAGATCACGAAGATTCCGATCTGGCCGAGGCTTTCTCCCAGCCACAATCCGCCGACGGACTCGACCACGCCGATGATGAAGCCGCCGAGCAGCGCGCCCGCGAAGCTGCCCATGCCGCCCAGCACCACGATGGTGAAGGCGATCAGCACGAAGCCGTTGCCGACCTGCGGATTGACGTAGTACGCGGGCAGCAGGAAGCACGCCGCGGCGCCGAGGCAGGCGAGCCCGATGCCGAAGCTCATCGCGAACACGTGCTCGACGTCGATGCCGACCAGCTTCGCACCCTGGCGTTCCCTGGCGACGGCCCGGATCGCGCGCCCGAGATCGGTGCGCGTGATGAACGCGAGCAGAATGGCCGTGGCGGCGAGCGCGCCGAAGAACGCGACGACCTTCGGTGTGGAGATCATCGCGCCGGCGATGGCGACGGTCGAGAAGGTGTAGGACGTCTCGATGGTGCGCGTGTCCGAGCGCCACGCGAACAGCGCGAAATTCTCCAGGATAAGGGTGAGCCCGAGCGTGACGAGGAGGATGTTCTCGTCCTTTCCGTGGCTCGCGCGGCCGATGACGAAGCGCTGCAGGGCGTAACCCAGCGCGAACATCGCCGGGACCATGACGGGAAGCGCCGCGTAGGGATCGACTCCGAGCTTCGCGTTGAGGAAGAACACGCCGTAGAGCGCGATCATCAGCAGCGCCCCGTGGGCGAAGTTGATGATATGCAGCACGCCGTAGATCAGCGTCAGCCCGAGCGCGATCAGCGCGTACACCGCGCCCAGCGTCAGCCCGTTCAGTATCGAGGGAAAGAGGATCGACAGCTCGAGCACGGCGCTGATCCGACTGGACGATCCCGGCCCGGAGAGGCACGGGATCGGGGGCGAGGACTTCAGGCCTTCCAGGGAAACACGGGCTGGGCCTCGGCGTAGGTATTCGGCAGCACCACCCGGATGTCGCCTTTCAGAACCTGCAGCACCAGCGGCTGCGCTCCCTGGTTCTGGCCGTTGACGAAGCGCGTGGGTCCATACGGCATGAAGTGCCCGCTCCAGGTCGAGGACGCCAGCGCCTCGACGATCGCCTCGCGCTTGGCCGATGCGGCGCGCTCGATGGCGTCGGCCAGCAGGTAGACCGACTGGTAGTTGAGGTACACCTCGTAGGTGTAGACCTGGTTCAGCTTCTCGACTTTCCGCCGCAGCGCGATCGCGCGCTTGTCCTTCGGGTTGTACCAGTGGTTGCAGTCGATCACGCCGTCCGCAACGTCCGGGAATTCCTTCACGAACTTGAACGACGAGGCGGCGCCGCCGAGCACCGAGTAGATCGCCATCGGGCGTACGTTCTGCTGCTTCATGGTGCGCACCAGCAGCACGTATTCGTTGTAGTAGTTTGCGGGAATGACGATGTCGGGGTTGAGCGCCTTCATGCGCAGCACGATGTTGTTGAAGTCGCGCGTCGGATTGGCGTGCTTCACCACCTCCAGCACCTGGTAGCCCATTCCGGGGAGCTGGCTCGCGAGCAGGTTGGCCGTGCCGGTCCCGAACAGCGATTCCTCGTGGACGATCATCACGGTCCTGGCCGGCTTGCGCGCGAGCGTGTTGATGATGTGCAGGTCGTTGATCGCCGCCTCCGTGATCACCTTGTACCCGGGGCCGAAGCGGAACGTGTTCTTCAGGCCGCGCTCGACCACCTGGTCGGCGACGCCGACGTCCACGACGTGCGGGATGTCGTACTTGGCGGCCGCCTGCGTCGTCGCCAGGCAGATCGCACTTGCATACGAGCCGACGATCGCCGACACGCCCGCCTCGTTCATCTTCTCGACCTCCGAGACTCCGACCTCGGGCTTGGATTGCGCGTCGCCCAGGACCGCTTCGAGCTTCGCCCCGCGCATGGACTTGATGCCCCCGGCGGCGTTGATCTCGTCGACGGCGAGCTGCGCGCCGAAGCGGCACAGCTGCCCCGAATAAGCGAGAAAGCCGGTCACCGGATGAAGCACGCCGACCTTTATGGGCGCCGCCTGTGCACCGGCGAGGCCCGGGAAGCCCAGGGTCCCGGTCGCGGCGGCCGCGGAAAGCCCGGCGGATTGCTTGAGAAAATTGCGGCGGCGATGGATGCCCACGTTGCTTCCTCCGTTCTCGGGGTTGGTGAACGCGCGATCAGCCGATCGACGCCGGACAGGTGCAGAGATTACTGCATCGACGAGCGCCGTGCACACGCGGACAAATGAAACGGGCTTGCAGAGGTCGCAAGCCCGTGAATGAGTGGCGCGCCCGGCAGGATTTGAACCCACGACCCCCTGGTTCGTAGCCAGGTACTCTATCCAACTGAGCTACGGGCGCGAAATTGCGGCGTGAATTATAGCGCCTTGCCGAACCCGGCGGTTTTCAGACATGATGTTCCATGGTTTCCGGTCCCAGCCGGACGAAACGCATCGCAATGCGCGTCGCGTGTGCCGTGGCCGGCGCGGCCTGCGCGTCGCTGGCGCAGACCGGTACGGCGGAAAACCTCGCTGCCGGACCTGCTTTCAGCGACGGCGAGATCAAGATCATTCTTTCCCACGGGCCGTGGCCGGTGCCCGCGCAAACCGACCCCAGCAACCGCGTTTCGGGGAAATCCGAGGCGATCGAGCTCGGCACGCGCCTGTTCTTCGATCAGCGCATCTCCGGCGGCGGAACGATGTCCTGTGCGAGCTGCCACGTGCCCGAGCGCAACTGGACCGACAACCTCCGGCGCGGCGTCGGCGTGCGCGAGGTCGAGCGCAACACGCCCACGCTGATGAACGTGCTTGGCAGCCGCTGGTACGGATGGGACGGCGCCTCCGACAGCCTCTGGTCCCACAGCCTGCGCCCGATCCTCGACGAGCGCGAGCTGGCTGCGACGCCCCGCCACGTGGCGCAACTGGTGCGCGACGACGAGCAGCTGTCCTGCCGCTACCGAAAGGCGTTCGGAGCCGGGCCGTCACCGACCGACGACGAGGCCGTGCTGGTCGGCGTCGGCAAAGCTCTGGCAGCCTTCCAGGAGACGCTGGTGAGCGGACGCACGCCGTTCGACCGGTTTCGTGACGCCCTCGCGCGGAAGGAACCGCTTCCTCTTGGAACCTATTCCGAGGCGGCGCAGCGGGGGCTCAAGATCTTCATCGGAAAAGGCGGTTGCACCGCGTGCCATTCCGGACCCAATTTCACCAGCGGCGAGTTCTTCAGCACCGGCCTGTCGCGGTTCGCTCCGCTCGGGAAGCCCGATCCCGGACGCCAGGCCGGAATCCGCCGGCTGCTGGAGTACCGTTTCAACCTGCTGGGACCCTACAACGACGACGAGACCGGGACGAGCGCGGTGCGCACCCGCGAGGCCGCTCTCGAGAAGGCGAGCTTCGGCGAGTTCAAGGTGCCGTCGCTGCGCAATCTGATACTGACCGCTCCCTACGGGCGCGACGGCGGCGTCGATACCCTGGCCGAGGTCGTGCGCCACTACGCCGGCATCGATCCCGTCCGCCTGCACGCCAAGGACGGGAAACCCGCCAGCCCGCTGAACCTCAGCCGGGAAGAGCAAACCGACCTGGTGGTCTTTCTGGAATCGCTGAGCACCTTCTCCAATCCCTGGCGCCCCGACGACGGCGGGCAGTGCCGCTGAGCGGCGCGGGACGAGACTTTCAATGCGGGATTTGGCGGAGAGAGAGGGATTCGAACCCTCGATACGGGGTTAATCCGTATAACGCCTTAGCAGGGCGCCCCCTTCGACCGCTCGGGCATCTCTCCGGTCGGACGGCGACTATATCACAGCGGATTGCGCTCTCGGTCGGGTCTCAGGCGGGCTGATCGAGCTCGAACGCCTTGTGCAGGGCCCGCACCGCCAGTTCCATGTATTTCTCGTCGAGCACCACCGAGATCTTGATCTCCGAGGTCGAGATCATCTGGATGTTGATGCCCTCTTCGGAGAGGGTGCGGAACATGCGGCTGGCGATGCCCGCATGGGTGCGCATGCCGACGCCCACCATCGACACCTTGCAGATCTTCGGGTCGCCGCGGATGTCGGCCGCCTTGATGTGCCCCTTGACCTGGCGGTTGAGCACGTCGAGCGCCTTCTGGTACTCGTTGCGGTGCACGGTGAACGAGAAGTCGGTGAGGCCGTCGACGCCGGAGTTCTGGATGATCATGTCGACGTCGATGTTGGCGTCGCCGACGGGTCCGAGTATGGCGTAGGCGATGCCGGGCCGGTCGGGCACGCCCATCACGGTGATCTTGGCTTCGTCGCGGTTGAAGGCGATCCCGGAAATCAGGGCTTGTTCCATCTTGGCGTCATCCTCGAATGTGATCAGGGTACCCTCGCCCTCCTCCTCGAAGCTGGAGAGCACGCGCAGGCGCACCTTGTACTTGCCGGCGAATTCCACCGAGCGTATCTGCAGGACCTTCGAGCCGGCGCTCGCCATCTCGAGCATTTCCTCGAAGGTCACCGACTTCAGACGGCGCGCCTCCGGCACGATGCGCGGGTCGGTGGTGTAGACCCCGTCCACGTCTGTGTAGATCTGGCATTCGTCGGCCTTGAGCGCGGCCGCGAGCGCGACCGCAGTCGTGTCCGATCCCCCGCGTCCCAGCGTGGTCACGTTTCCCCGCCCGTCCACTCCCTGAAAACCGGCGACCACGACCACCGTTCCCTCGGCGAGATCGGCGCGCATGCGTTCCTCGTCGATCTTGAGAATGCGCGCCTTGGTGTAGGCGCTGTCGGTGAGGATGGTTACCTGTCCGCCGGTGTAGCTGCGCGCCTTGATGCCGCGCTCGAGCAGCGCCATGCACAGCAGGCCGATGGTCACCTGCTCGCCCGTCGACAGCACCACGTCCAGCTCGCGAGGATCGGGCTCCGCCTGAAGCTCCTTGGCCAGCGCGAGGAGCCTGTTGGTTTCCCCACTCATCGCCGAAACCACGACAACGAGGCGGTGGCCGCGTGTGAGGAATTTGGCAATGCGCTGCGCCACGTTTCTTATCCGTTCGGTCGTTCCGACCGAGGTTCCACCGAATTTTTGGACGATCAGGGCCATGCCGGTGCTCTGAAAAAGTCTTTGAATTTTATCGCAAAATCCCTCTCTTGGTAAGGGCTGTCAGCGCCTCGGGGCGCTCCCTTCGCGGCGGCTGGCACGCTCCATGCTGTTGGCATGGCATTGCCAGTTATTGGGGTCGCTTGGGAGCACAAGATGAAGCTTCTTGAACTCGTCAACCCGCGGGAAATCCGCAGGCGCCTGGGCATGAACCAGGAGGAATTCTGGACCATGATCGGCGTCACGCAAAGCGGCGGATCGCGTTACGAGAGCGGCCGCACGATGCCGAAGCCGGTGCGCCACCTGCTGCGCCTCGTCCACGTCGAGCGCATCGACCTCACCCGGGTCAAGAAGGAAGACTTCGACATCATTGACCACATCAAGCAGAACCACCCGGATCTGTATCAGAGTCTGCGCAAGGCGGCGCGGACCAAGCGCAGGGGTTCCAAGCACTAGCCCGAACAGTCTTCGCTGGGCCGGCGGGCTGGTCGACAAGACGCAACGCGAGTTGCGCCGAGGGGAGCGCAGGGAGGTTTAGGCGGCGAACTACGGTTCCCCGCCTTTTTCTTTTTCGCGGCCCGTCCCGCCTACCGGCTTGCCGCATATTTTCCGGCGACGCCGCCGCCGGCGATCGTCGACCGGCTGCACGCAGTGCTCTCTGCAGCGCCGAATGACGCACCGCGATATGGGTGCGATCCCCTTCTCTTTGATGGTGTTGCCTTTCGAGGCAAGCTGGCGATCCATTGAAAATGATTCTTAGTTGATATCCATCATTCATGAATCGACCGCTGCGGCGGCGATAGCATTGGTCCAGGAGGCGCGGGCTTGAGCGCCCACGCGATCGAGGAGACCGTAATGCGACGAACCCTGCTTTGCGCCGCCCTGCTTGCAGCCTTTGCCGCCGCCCCGCTCGCCGAGGCGCGCATCACGCGCGTCGCGGTCGACCCGGCCCTGTCGCAATCGCCGACCTTCGGCGGCTATTCCTGGCCCGGCGTCGGCCAGTACGAGCGCGTCATCGGCACCGCGTACGGCGAGGTCGACCCGAACGACCGCCGGAACTCGCTCATCGTCGACATCGAGCTCGCGCCGCGCAACGCGCGCGGCATGGTCGAGTATTCCTTCGACTTCTACATCCTCAAGCCGATCGACCTCACCAAGGGCAACAGCAAGGTCATGTACGAGCCGCCCAACCGCGGCGGCAAGACCTGGAGCTCGCTCGGCCGGGTGCCGGGTGGCAACGACCCCGGCGGCACGATCCTCGATCCGACGGTGCTGGCGAACAGCTTCCTCATGCCGCGCGGCTACGCGATCGTATTCAGCGGCTGGGACTTCGCGGCGGGCGTGAACACGACCAAGACCGCGGCCTCGCCCACGACGATCACGCTGCCGGTCGCGAAGAACCGCGACGGCACGACGATCACCGGCCCGGCCTACGAGTACATCGTCACCGGCGGCGCCTCGTACACGCTGAACTACGCGGCGGCGACGCTCGACAAGACCAAGGCGAGGCTCACGCACCGCGTGCACCTCGACGACACCCCGGTCGAGATCCCGGGGGGCGGCTGGAACTACAACGCCGCCGGAACGGCGATCAGCCTGGCCACCGGCAACTTCGTCAACAACGACATCTACGAATTCTCGTATACGGCGAAGGACCCGACCGTGAACGGCCTGGGCTTCGCGGCGGTGCGCGACTGGAACGCGTGGCTGCGCTACTCGCACCGCGACGACTACGGCAACCCCAACCCGCTCGCCG
Organism: Burkholderiales bacterium; assembly: GCA_035519135.1. Taxonomy (GTDB): domain Bacteria; phylum Pseudomonadota; class Gammaproteobacteria; order Burkholderiales; family SG8-39; genus VBDM01. Next base: position 156,780 of record DATIWX010000133.1, read on the forward strand.
GCCACGTCAAGCGGATCTACACCGAGGTCGTGTCGCAGCCCGGGCGCCTGCTGAACGACTTCCGCCGCCTCGGCTTCAACGAGGCGGAGAACGGGAGGAAGGTGTTCGACGGCCACATGCAGTGGATCGCGGCGGGCGACGGCATCAACATGAACTACCGCTTCTCGCAGCCGGGACGGACCGAGAGGAACCGCCAGGACCATCTGTACCTCGAGGGCGTGTTCCCCTTCGCCAACGTCAGGAGCTACGACCCGATCACGCGCCGCGCCGACAGCCGCTACGCGCGCTGCGAGAAGACCGACACCTGCCCGCTCGGGGTCGAGATCTATTCGGCCAACGAGTACTGGGTGAAAGCGGCGTCGCTCTTGCACACCGACCCCACGGGAAGCCACGACCTGCCCGACTCGCCGTATACGCGCAACTACTTCATCTCCAGCCACCAGCATGGAACGGGCAACGCCGCCTCGCGCGGCGCCTGCCAGCAGTTCCAGAACCCGCTCAACTCCGCGCCGGTGCAGAGGGCCCTGTTCATCGCGCTCGACGAGTGGGCCACGGAGGGCCGCAAGCCGCCGCGCAGCCGCGTGCCGACGCTGCGCGACCGCACCATGGTGCCGCCGCTGCCGCAGCAGGGCGTCGGCTTTCCCCACATTCCGGGCGTGAGCTACACCGGACTCATGACGACGCGCTACCTGCTCGACTACGGGCTGCATTTCTACGAGACCGGCATCGCGACGGTCAATCCCCCGGTGATCACGCCGCCCTACCAGAACAACCCGGCGAACGGCCCGATCTACCGCGCCTACGTCCCGAAGACGGACAGCGACGGCAACGACGTCGCGGGCGTGCGCCTCGTCGACGTGACCGTGCCGCTCGCCACCTACACCGGCTGGGCGCTGCGCGCGGGGCCGCAGGCGAACGACGGGTGCGAGAGCGCGGGACAGTTCATCCCCTTCCCGCGCACCGAGGCCGACCGCGCCGCCGCGGGCGATCCGCGCCCCTCGGTCGAGATACGCTATCCGACCTTCGCCCTCTACCACGCGAAGGTGCGCGACGCTCTGAACGACATGGTCGAAGACCGCCTGCTGCTGTGCGAGGACGCCGCGTCCGAGGAGACGCGCCTGATGCAGGCCGGGCTTGACCGCGGCGTGCCCGCGCCGTCGGGCGGTGCGCTTCCCGCCGCACAGCAGCTCGAGGCCTGCATACCGCATCCCCACCATCACCACGGGCATTCTGATCACGATCACGACGATCACCATCACGACGACTGAAGACGAAAAGGAGGAGAACATGAACCGCACCTTGAAGCTGCTGTCGTGCACCGCAGCGGTCGCGCTCGCCTGGGCGCAGCCCGCGGACGCCCGCGTCACCCGGATCGTGATAGACAGCGTCACGCCGATCGCCGGCCAGCCCTACGAGCAGCTCACGGGCCGCGCGTTCGGCGAGCTGAACGCGCGCCACCCGCTGAACCGCGAAATCACGGACCTCGACCGCGCACCGCGCAATTCGCGCGGCAAAGCCGAGTACATCGCCAGCTTCCGCATCCGCAAGCCGGTCGACCTCGGCAGCGCGAGCGGCCTGATGTGGCACGACGTTCCCAACCGGGGCGGTGACGTCGGCTTCCCGGCGGATTCGTTCGCCGCCGGCGACATGCAGCTGCTCTCCGGCTGGCAGGGCGACAACGCCGGCGGAACGAAAGTGCCGGCGAACGTCGACTGCCTCCCCGGCACGGGCTGCACCACCCCAGCCTTCCCGAACCATTACGTGAAAACGCCGGTGCTCGTCGGCACGACCGGCCGGATCGTCGGCCGCATCATCAACCGCAGCGGCGTGAACGCCGCGCCGCTCAACGTGATGGGCAACCCGATCCCGTACTTCCCGGCCGATCTGAGCAACGCCGGCGACACGCTCACCACGCACCTCGCCGAGACCATCAACGGCAAGATCACCGTCGGCGCCGTGATCCCGAACAGCGACTGGAAATACTGCGGCGGCGGCACCTTCGACGCGCCGACTCCGGTCACCGCGCTGCCGGTGAACGTGTGCCTGAAGGGCGGCTTCGACGCGACCAAGCTCTACCAGCTCGCGTACAACGTGAAGGATCCGTACGTCCTGGGCGCCGGCACCGCCGCGTTCCGCGACGTGCAGTCCTTCTTCCGCTACGAGGCGAAGGACGACTTCGGCACCGCCAACCCCGTCTTCGGCCACGTCAAGAAGGCGATCATTCGCGGCGTGTCGCAGTCGGGCAACTTCACGCGCCACTACCTCTTCCTCGGCATGAACGAGGACGAGACCGGGCGCATCGTGCACGACGGCGCCTGGCCGCTGATCGCCGGAAGGCGCGTGGCGAACAACTCGCGCTGGGGCCAGCCCGACGGCGTGCTCGAGCTCTACCAGATGGGGAGCGAGGGCCCGCAGTGGTGGAAGAAATGGCCCGACCGCGTGCGCGACCTGCCGACCCGGGGCATCCTCGACCGCTGCCAGGCGTCGCGCACCTGCCCGAGGATCGTCGAAACCTTCGGCGGCGCGGAAGTGTTTGCGCTGAAGATGACCATGTCCTGGGTGGGCACCTCCGCGGACAAGGACATCCCGCTGCCCAACAACGTGCGCCGCTACTACCTGCCGAGCTCCACGCACGGCGGCGGCAACGGCCAGACCACCGAAGCTCCCGCCGCGGCCGGAACGGTCAACTGCCCCGGCAACAACTGGGGCAAGGGCACGCTGAGGGCGAATCCCGTTCCCTCCACCGGCCTGGTGAACCGCATACGCGCCGCGCTGCGCGACTGGGTGCTGTCCGGCACCGAGCCGCCTCCGAGCCAGTGGCCGACGCTCGCCCCCATCCAGCCGCAGAAGAGCTGGCACGAGTGGGACGACGACGACGATGACGGCGATCACGACCGGGACCGGGGTCACGACGGCGACCACGACAATGGCCACCACAAGCACTGGAAGCCCCTGCTCGTCGAGCCGAACATGAAGGACATGGGCTTCCCGCACGGCATCCCCGGGATCCCGGACGCGATCTTCGCGCCGGAGAACTTCATCTTCCCGGTGTTCGACTACGACTGGGGCCGCGACTACGACGAGAGCGAGGCGAACGGCGTGCCCACCAACGCGCCGCCTCCCATCAAGCACGTCATCAAGATGCTGGTCCCGCGCGTCGACGCGGACGGCAACGAGATGGGCGGCGTGCCGACGGTGCAGAATGACGCTCCGCTCGGGACCTACCTGGGCTGGAACATCACCGCCGGCGTCGGCGACGTGGGCTACGACGGCCGGCCGTTCCACGCCGGCCAGGTGTGCAACTACGTCGGCGGCATGGTGCCGTTCTTCAAGACCAAGGCGCAGCGCCTGGCCGCAGGCGATCCGCGCAAGTCACTGGAAGAGCGCTACGGCACGCACGACGGCTACGTGGCCGCGGTGACCCAGGCGGCCAACAACGCCTTCGACAAGGGCTACCTGCTGGCGGCGGACCGCGACGCGTTGATCGCGCAGGCTGTCGGCAGCGACGTCTGCAACCAGCCCGGCGACGGCGGCAAGTGCAATCCTGGTGCACCGTAGCGGGAAAGCGCGAAACGCCGGACGGGCGCTCGCCCGTCCGGCCTCACCTGCCCGAGACGCCCGGGAGTCGGGACCTTTCCCCAAACAGAACGCGCATTGCGGTCTTGTGGACCAGCGCGAGCGCCGCCTTGGCCAGGGGTGTCGTAGGGCGCTGGGCCGAGGTCACGACCGACAGCTGAATGGTGAGCGTGGGCTGGACGCGGCTCTTGACAAAGTCCCGTCCGAGATTCTGGCCGCGCAAGGAGGTGAGGGGCAGGACGGTGTGCCCGTATCCCTCTCGAATCAGGCCGAGTATGGAGGTGACGCCGTCGATTTCGAACGCGATCTGCGGCTTGAGCCCGAGATACGCGAGCTGGGCTTCGATCCTCATCCGGTTTGCATTCGGCCGGCTGGGAAGGATCAGCGGGTAGCGCGGCAGATCCCTCAGCGGCACCGGCCTGGGCCGCTGCCCCTTCCCCGCGGTCCTGGGTGAAATCAGGAACATCTCCACGTCCCGAAGCGGGGCGATCTCGATCGACGGCAGCGGCGTCGGGTTGTGGACCAGCCCGATGTCGACGCGCCCCTCCACGAGCCACTCAAGAATCGACGCGGACAGCCCTTCCATCATGCTGAACGTCCCGCCGGGAAACGACTTGCGAAGGGACTTGAACAGGGGAACCGACAGCACGCGGGCGAGCGTCGGCGGCAATCCCAGGACCACGTGCCCGACCGCGGCGTCCCTCGACCCGGTGAGCTCGTCGCGCGCGCGGCGCACCTGCATCACGATTCCCCGCGCGTGCACAAGCAGACGCCTCCCCGCATCGGTCGGCGTGACGCCGCGGCCATTGCGATACAGCAGCGTCTGCTGGACCTCAACCTCGAGCTGGCGTACCTGGTGGCTCAGCGCGGACTGGGCGACCGAGAGCAGCGACGCGGCCTTGGTGAAGCTGCCCAGGTCGGCAACGTGGACGAAGTAGTCGAGCTGTTTGATGTCCATGGGGACGGTGGGATCGTGCCCATCTCGAATACAGATATCTGATAGTCAAGATACCACTATTCCACTTTTATTCCAGCCGGTGTCAAATGATTCGTGTTTTGAGGGGGGAAAAGTCGTGTGTCACTCGAGGTCGTGCCCGGGCGAAACCCGCGGCGCTCCACTAGCGCTCGCTTGACGTGAATATCACCTCCCGCCAGCTGAAGGCGTTTCTGCTTACGGCCCGCTACCAGAGTTTTTCGCGCGCGGCCGAGCGCCTGTTCATCACCCAGTCCGGAATGAGCGTTCTGGTGCGAGAGCTCGAAGCGCAGCTGGGTTTCCGCCTGTTCGAGCGGACCACGCGCAAAGTCACGCTCACGGAGTTCGGCTCGAGGCTGTTGCCCATCGCCGACCGCAGCCTGCTCGAGCTGGAGGCCGCGGCCGTCAACATCGGGCGTTCCGCCTCCGCGGCGAAGGGCTCGCTGGTACTGGGCGCGGCGCCGTTCCCGGCCGCGGAGCTGCTGCCCAAGGCCATCGCCGCGTACGGCCAGCGCGATCCGCACCTGCAGGTGCGCCTCGTCGACGCGGCGGGTGCGCACCTCGTCGACCTGGTGCGCTACGGCGAGGTCGACGTGGCGGTCAGCGGCGTGCGGCACGACGCGCCCGGCGTGGAGTGCGCGTCGCTCGCCCGCTTCCCTCTCGCCGTGATCCGCCCGGCCGACCTGCCCCCGCAGCTGTCTCGCGAGGTGAGCTGGAGGGATGTCGCGGCGCAGAGGCTGGTCGGCTTCCCCTGCGACTATTCCATCCAGCAACTGATCGACGAGCAGCTCGCGCACGTCGGGCGCCATGCACCCCCCGAAGTGATCTGCAACTACCTGGAGACGCAAATCGCGCTCGTCGAAGTCGGCTCCGGAATCGCCGTGATCCCGGCGTTCGCCGCGCCGGCGTGCGCCAGCCGCAGAGTCACTCTGCACGCGATCGTCGATCCTGTGGTCACCAGCGATCTGTATTGGCTTGCCAGTCGCGCGCGCAAGCCGTCCCGGGCCGCGCACAGCTTCAACGCTTTTCTCAAGGCCTACTTTTCCGAGCTCGCCGAGCAGTGGCCGTCCCATAACGGCCGGCCGGCCCCGAGGACCGCGGCTATCGCGTGACGAACGTCGCCGTCGGGGCGCGCGGTCAGCGGATCCGGCCCGGACTTGCTTCGAGCGCCCTTCGCAACGCTGGCGGCATGGCGTCCACGGCTTCGGGCGGATACTCGAGGCGATGCCGCCCGACGCGCAGCGCGAGCGCCGGAGGGCGGCGCTCGAAGCAGGCGTCGCATCGGCCGATCGCGCCGGTGGGAATGAAGCGGCCGCATTCGAAGCATTGATCGCGCTCGCGGTGCGGCAAGCGCAGCGGATTGCGCCGGTATACCCTGAGGCGGTCCCGCAAGGCCGGCCAGTGGGGGAGATCGACCTCCTCGATCGGCGTCCAGTTCAGCCGCAACTCGCGGTGGAAGCGCACCGAGCCGGTAGCGCCGTCGTCGTGCTCACCGATGTGGATCACGGTCTCGCCGCGGTATGCGCGCAGTGCTGCGTAGCTCCCCGCGTCGTCGTCGTAGGGCGGCCAGCACAGGAGCAGCGCGCGGTCTCCGTGCCGGCGCGCCGCGGCGGCCGCGGGAGCGCGTCCCACCGAGATCCATGGACGGCGCCTGCGCCGGTGATAGGCATTCCGCCTGCCGCCGCCGGGAGGAACGAGATCATAGGCGAGCGCGTCGACTCCGCGCGCTCGCAGCAGCGCCGCCCAATAGCCCATCCCCGCGCCGCACTCGACGAGAGGCGCATGCTTCGCAAGGACCGCGAGTGCCTGCTCGGTCGGGATCGCCCAGGAAAAAGCCGACGCGAGCTCGCGGCGCCGCTCGCTCAGGTCGAGCAGCTGGGCGAGCCCCGGCGACAGCCGCCACGGCTGGTCGACCGCCAGCGCGCCCACCAGATCGAGGTAGGGATTCTCGCCCGCGCGCAGGCGTCGCCGCCGCCCCGCAAGCGCGAGGCGCGCGCCGAACTCGCCGAGACGGCGCACGCCTTCCAGCCACTCGCTCTCCGAGGCAACGGCCCATGGAAACCGGGCTTTGAAAGCCTCGTAGGTCGGCAGGCCGGCGATCTCGCCCGGGGTGATGCGCAGCCGCGCCGGCCGGCCGCGGGGCGCGTGGCGCCATTCATCGGGTCCGGTCGGCTGGACGGCGCCGCCGCAGACCGCGCAGATCGCGTGCCCGTCCACGATCACGCGCGCCCCGCGGCTGAGAAGCGGCTGGACGCCGGCCGCGTCCGCGCACGCCGGGCCCACGTCCGGTCTCAGCCGCCGTGCCAGCGCAGCACGCCGGCGTTGTACACCACCTCGCCGTCGACGACGGTGAGCACCGAGCGGATCTTCTTCAGGTCGTCGTCCGATACTGAGAAGTAGTCGGAGTTGAGCACGACCAGGTCCGCCAGCTTGCCCTCCTCGATGCTGCCGAGCTGGTCTTCTTCGTGCAGGAACCAGCCGTTGCGGCTGGTGTAGAGGCCGAGCACCTCCTGCCGGGTGATCTGCTGGCCGGGATTGATGAGCACTCTGCGCGCGTTGAGGCCGGTGGTGGCGTAGTACATATGGAGCCACGGGTTCATCGGCGCGATCTGCATGCCGTCGGAGCTCATCCCGGAATGAATGCCGTCGGGGCGATTGCCGCTGTCGACGATCATGCGGAACGGCGGACCGGCGTAGGGCGCCACGGTGCTGGTCGGCAGATTGCCGGCGAGGTATTGCCAGCCGGTGAGGGAAAGGTTGCCTCCGATGGCCTGCAGCCGGTCGATCCACTCCTGCGTGATGCCGGGCACGTGGGCGACCACCCAGCGGGTCTCGCGCACGATGCCCGGGTAGGCCGCGTTGGCCGCCTCGAAGCCCATGATCTCCAGCTCGAAGTCGGCGGGGTTGCTGGCCGGCGTCTGGCGGCGACCGAGGGAGTGGACTTCGGCGCGCCAGCCCGCCTGAGCCACCTTCTGCGCGGCGGCGGCGAACGGGCTGGTAACGCCCGTCCCCTGGGCAATGAACTCGCCGATGCCGCCGGTCCTCACCATGTCGTCGCCGAAGAACGGGAAGGCGTTCTTCAGGCGCTGCACCAGCTCGGGCGTGTTCGCATCGGACTCCATGTGCAGGAAGTTGATGCGCAGACGCACGATGCCATCGCCCTGCCCGTACACCTCGAGGAAGGGGATGTGCATGGTGAAGTTGTCCTCGTGCGCCGCACCGTCGGCTATGGTGTTGGTCGCCTGGAATGCGCCCTGGTCGAGGTGCGTGGTCACCCCGACGCTGGCGGCGTAGTTCATCGCATCGATCACGCTGCGCCTGCGCTCGGCCGGATTGAGCAGCGTCTGGCGCAGGTAGAGCAGCGCGCGTGACGGGTTGTTGCCGGTCATCGCGCCGTTGTCCGCCACGGTGATGCCCTGGGACTGGAAGATAGCCTTGCCCGCGCTGTTGGTGGCCCCGGGCCCGGTGAAGCCTACCTCGATGAACACCGGGTTGTTCGGCGCCGCCGCGTCGAGCTCGCTGAGCGTCGGCATGCGGCCGCTCAGCGGGTCGGCCGGATTGGCGTAGATATGGTTCGGGCTGAAGCCGCCGATGGTGGTGATCCAGGCGCCGCTAGGGACGCCGGCGGCGCGCGCCGCGTAGATCGCCTGAACGTCCGGGATGGAATAGGCGTTCTCCAGCGGTGTGTGGTAGCCGGGCCGGTTTCCCATCAGGACGATGTGGTTGTGGTTGTCGATGATGCCCGGCACCACGGTCCGGCCTCTCAGGTCGATGACGCGGGTGCCGCTTCCTTCCCGGTACTTGTGGGAATAGCCGACCGCGACGAAGCGACCGTCCTTGATGGCGACCGACGACGCGATCCGGTCCGCGGCGTCCATCGTGTGGATCCGGCCGTTGACGAGCATCAGATCCGGATCGGGGTTCGAAGGCCGCTTGTGGCGTTTCTTCGACTCGGGCTTCCACATCCCGGGCGCGGAACCCGCGAGCAGCGTGCCGCCGGCCGCAGCCGCGGTCTTCATGAACTTGCGCCGGGAGAACTTGCGATCTTTGATCGTCATTCCACGTCCCTTCCTCTGAGCGGCCGAGCGGGTGCAGGACCTGGAAAAAATCTATCACGCGCCTCTGAACCGACTCCAATGAAAGAAAGTCATGGAAGGCGTCCGTTCATCAGCGTTGGGCATGAATTCGGGGCGTCGCCCCGGCCCGGCGGGACCGCGCCCACCAAGCTGGCGGAAGGTGTGAGATTCGAACTCACGAGAGGCTTGCGCCCCTGCCGGTTTTCAAGACCGGTGCCTTAAACCGCTCGGCCAACCTTCCCTTGACCGTATCGCTAAGTACCTGTCGGGGCTTGAATTGTATCATCCGCTCCCCCACCTACCGGCTCATGATTGGCGCCCCCGGCACGCTGTCGCTATACTGGGCCCCGGATGAAACCCGGCAAAGCCGACCGGGTCCAAGCAATCACATACGTTTCACGGAGGAAGTACATGCAACCTGAACTGCAACCGATTCGGACCGGGACTTCGATCCCGTCGCAGGACTATGCGGTGCAGCAGCACCGCGTGCTGCGCAACACCTACTGGCTCCTCGCCCTGTCGCTGATACCGACGGTCATCGGCGCGGCGATCGGCACGAACATCGACCTGGGATTCCTGCGCGCGAGCCCGATCCTCTCGTTCTTCGCGATCCTCGCGATCTTCTACGGGTGGATCTTCGCGATCGAGCGCAACAAGAACAGCTCCCTCGGCGTCGGGCTGCTGCTCGGCTTCACGCTGTTCATGGGTCTGTTGCTCGGGCCGCTGCTCCAGTACATCCTGGGCCTGGGCAACGGCGTCCGGCTGGTGATGATGGCCGCAGGCGGTACGGCGGCGGTGTTCTTCGCCATGGCGGGAATCGCCACGACGACGAAGCGCGACCTGACGGGCCTGGGCAATTTCCTCGCCGTCGGGGCCATCGTGCTGATGCTCGGCGTGATCGCGAACGTGTTCTTCGCGAGCCCGGTCGCGCAGCTGGTGATCATCGCCGCCTTCGTGCTGTTCTCCTCGCTCCTGATCATGTGGCAGGTCAACGCGATCGTGCGCGGCGGTGAGACCAACTACGTGTCGGCGACGCTCTCGCTCTACGTCGCCGCCTACAACCTCTTCACCAGCCTGCTGCAGCTGCTGGGCATATTCGGCGGCAGCCGCGACTGACGCCTCAACTCCGGCAAGAAAAGGGCGCTGCGGCGCCCTTTTTCATTTCTCCTTCTCGAAGAGCGCGATCGACTCGACGTGCGAGGTGTGCGGGAACATGTTCACCACGCCCGCGGCGGCGAGCCGGTATCCCAGCGCGTTGACCAGCGCCCCGCTGTCGCGCGCCAGCGTCGCGGGGTCGCAGGCGACGTAGACGATCCGCGACGGCGGCTTCGACTCGAAGGACTTCACCAGCTCGATCGCCCCCTCCCGCGGCGGGTCGAGCAGCGCCTTGTCGCACGCGGGCAGCGCCGTGCACGCGGCGGCATCGAAAAGATCCGCGGCGACGAAGCGGCAGCGCTCCGAGAGCCCGTTCGCGCGCGCGTTTCCCTCCGCCCTGGCGAGCAGGCCGGCGCTGCCCTCCACGCCGAGCACGTCGGCGCCGCTCCTCGCGATGGGCAGCGTGAAATTGCCCAGGCCGCAGAAGAAATCGGTGATGCGCTCGCCCGGGCGCGGATCGAGTAGGCCGAGCGCGCGCGCAACTAGCAGCCGGTTGACCGCATGGTTGACCTGGGTGAAATCGGTCGGGCCGAACGCGATGCGCACTCCGTATTCGGGCAGCGTGTAGTACAGCCCTGGCGCATCGGGTGGCCAGAAGAGCCGCGCCGAATCCGGACCCGCGGGCTGCAGCCATAGCTGCACGCCGCGGTCCTCGGCGAAGCGCTTGAGCCGCTCGCCGTCCTCGGGTCCGACTGCCTCGAGGACACGCAGCACGAGGATCGTCGTTTCGTCGCCCACCGCCACCTCGATCTGCGGAATACGTTCCCGCAATTCGAGCGAGTCGATCAACTGCCGCAGCGGCCGGATCAGGCCCGAGACCGCGTGCGGCAGCACCTCGCAGCTGGTCATGTCGGTGACGTAGCTCGACTTGCGCTCACGGAATCCGACCAGCGATCCGCCCTTCTTCTCCACCCAGCGGGCCGACAGGCGCGCCCGGTGCCGGTATCCCCAGGCGAGCCCGTGCAGGGGCCGCAGCATGGTCTCGGGCCGCACGCGGCCGACGTGCCACAGCGCATCCTCGAGGACGCGCTGCTTGGCGGCGACCTGAGTGCGCTCGTCGACGTGCTGCATCGAGCACCCGCCGCAGGTGCCGAAGAAGGCACAGCGCGGGACGACCCTGGAGGAGGCTTCCCGGTGGATGCGCAGGACCTGCGCGGCCTCCCACGCGGGTTTCTTCCGGTAGACCGAGTACTCGACTTCCTCGCCTGTAACCGCGCCGTCGACGAAGATCGTCTTGCCCTCCACGTGGGCGACGCCGCGCCCTTCCCGGTCGAGGGACTCGATGCGCGCGATCGGCATGCCGCGCCGGGCTACCGGCTCCAGCGCCCGACGAACTCGCGCCAGTGCGCCTCGCCGGACCTGGCGAGCGTCTCGCGGACCAGCTGCAGCTCCTTGTCGTATTGCCCTTCGTCGCACTGGCCGCGTATCAGCCGGAAGCGCTGGAACACCAGATAGGTGTTGGCGGCGTCGGTCGCGCAGTAGTTACGGATGCGCTCGATCGCTCCGGCCTGGTACGCCTCCCACACCTTCGCGCCGTCCATGCCGAGCTTTCCCGGAAACCCGAGCAGTCGCGCCATCTCGTCGAGCGGGGCCGTACCCCGGTTCTGGTAGAGCGAAAGAAGGTCCATGAGGTCGATGTGCCGCGTGTGGTAGCGGGCGATGTAGTTGTTGTACCTGAAATCCTTGTCCTCGTCGCCCAGCTCCCAGTAGCGCGGAGCGCTCACGCCGTGGATCAGGCTGCGGTACTGCAGCACCGGGAGGTCGAAGCCTCCGCCGTTCCACGAGACCAGCTGCGGGGTGTATTTCTCGATGCCGTCGAAGAAGCGGCGCAGCAGCCCGGCTTCGCTTTCCTCGGCGCTCCCCAGCGACCAGCAGCGGAACGAGCCCTCGTCGCGCAGGGCGCAGGCGATCGCGACCACGCGGTGCTGATGCAGGGGGAGAAAATCGTGGCCGGTCCTGGCGCGCCGCTCGCGGAACGCGAACTCCGCCACGTCGCGGTCCGGAACCTGCGCGTCGATGCCGTGCAGCAGGCGCAGGCCGGCGATGTCCGGCACCGTCTCGATGTCGAATGCGAGGATCGGCGTCATTCGCTTGCGCGGTGATCGCCTCTTGACGCCCGGCTAGTCAGGGAAGACGCCCGTGGAGAGATAGCGGTCGCCGCGGTCGCAGACGATCGAGACGATGGTGGCGTTCTCGACCTCGCGCGAGATCCGCAGGGCGACGGCGAGCGCGCCTCCGGAGGAGACGCCCGCGAACACGCCTTCCTCGCGCGCCATGCGGCGCGCCGTGTCCTCCGCGTCGGCCTGGCTCACGTATTCCAGCCGGTCCACGCGCGTCTTGTCGTAGACCTTGGGCAGATAGGCCTCGGGCCACTTGCGGATCCCGGGGATCTGCGATCCCTCCTCGGGCTGGCAGCCGACGATCTGCACCTTGGGGTTCTTCTCCTTGAAGAAGCGCGAGCAGCCCATGATGGTGCCGGTGGTGCCCATGCTGCTGACGAAGTGGGTGAGCGTGCCCTTGGTCTCGCGCCAGATCTCCGGCCCGGTGCCTTCGTAGTGCGACAGCGGGTTGTCGGGGTTGGCGAACTGGTCGAGGATGCGCCCCTTGCCCTCGCGCTGCATCTTCTCGGCGAGGTCGCGCGCCGCCTCCATGCCGCCCGATTTGGGCGTGAGGACGATCTCGGCGCCGAAGGCCCGCATCGTCTGGCGCCGCTCGGCCGAAAGATGCTCCGGCATGATCAGCACCATGCGGTAGCCCCGGATCGCGGCCGCCATCGCCAGCGCGATGCCGGTGTTGCCGCTGGTCGCCTCGATCAGGGCATCGCCCGGCTTGATGGTCCCGCGCTTTTCCGCGCGCACGATCATCGACATCGCGGGGCGGTCCTTCACCGAGCCCGCCGGGTTGTTGCCCTCCAGCTTGAGCAGGACGATGTTGGAAGTCTTGCCCGGCAGGCGCCTGAGCCTCACCAGCGGCGTGTCGCCGACCGTGTCCTCTATGGTCTTGTAGGTGAGCTGGGGATTGCGATCCATGCTCGTATGATATTCCCAAGCAGCGCAAAGATCAGCCGGCGGCGGCCGGTTTCTCCTCGCGCTTCTCGTCGAGGAGCTGGCGGACGTAGCGCCCGACGCCCTCTTCCACCGTGAGCAGGGGCGCGGCATAGCCCGCGCGGCGCAGGGCGCCGACATCGGCCTGCGTGAAATTCTGGTACTTGCCAACGAGCGCCTCGGGGAAGGGCGCGTAGTCGATCAGGCGCTGCGCGCGCGCCTCCTCCAGCGACACCGCACGCTCGCCCCTGGACTTGCGGCAGGCATTGATGGTGGCGAGCGCCACGTCGTTGAAGCTCTGTGCCCGGCCCGTTCCCAGGTTGAAAATGCCCGACGTCCCCGGGTGGTCGAGGAAGTGGAGATTGATCCGGGTCACGTCCTCCACCGAGACGAAATCGCGGCGCTGCTCGCCGTCGGCGTAGCCGCCGGATCCCGCGAAGGGACGCACCCGCCCCTCGGCCTGATACTGGTTGAAGAAGTGCCAGGCGACCGAGGCCATGCGACCCTTGTGCCATTCGTTGGGGCCGTACACGTTGAAATAGCGGAAGCCCGCGACCTGCGAGGCCGCTTCGGGCAGGCGCCGGCGCACCACCTGGTCGAAAAGGAACTTGGAATAGCCGTAGACGTTGAGAGGCGCCTCGAACTTGCGCTCTTCGCGGAAGGTGCTGCTCGCCCCGTATACCGCGGCCGAGGAAGCGTAGATGAAGGGCACTTCGTCCTCGATGCAGAAATCTAGCAGCGCCATCGAGTAGCGATAGTTGTTCTCCATCATGTACTGCCCGTCGCTCTCCATGGTGTCGGAGCAGGCGCCCTGATGGAATACGGCCTCGACCGATCCGGCGAAATTCCCCTCCTCCACGCGCCGCCTGAATTCGTCCTTGTCGAGGTAGTCGGCGACCTCGCAGCCCGACAGATTGCGGAACTTGTCGCCGCGTTTCAGATGGTCCACGGCGAGGATGCGCGACTCCCCGCGCGCGTTCAGCGCCCGCACCAGGTTCGAGCCGATGAAGCCCGCGGCGCCGGTGACGACAATGAGCATTGTTCCTCCCTAGGCCCGGGCGAGCGCTTCGCGCAGCTCGTCGGGCTGCACCACCGCGGTGCCGAGCTTTCCGACCACGATTCCGGCAGCCTGGTTGGCGACGCCCACCGCGTCCCGCAAGGGCATGCCCGCGCCGAGCATCACTCCCAGCGTCGCGATGACCGTGTCGCCCGCGCCGCTGACGTCGAACACTTCGCGCGCCCTCGCCGGCTCGTGGCTTCTCTTGTCCTTTTCGTACAGGGTCATGCCCTCCTCGCTGCGCGTGAGCAGCAGCGCCGCGAGGCCGAGCCTGTCCCTCAGTTCCTGCGCCTTCGCGGTGAGCTCGTCCTCGCTCTTCCAGCGCCCCACGACCCGCTGCAGCTCGGCGCGGTTGGGCGTCACCACCGTCGCGCCGCGATAGCGCGAGTAGTCTTCCCCCTTCGGATCGACCAGCACGGTCTTGCCCCGCGCCCGCGCCACCTCGATCATCTGCGCGATGTGCGTGAGGCCGCCCTTGCCGTAGTCCGACAGGATGATGACGTTGCGGTCGGCGATCATGTGCCCGAAATCCGCGAGCTTGTCGAGCAGCACCTCGTGGCTGGGCGCGGTCTCGAAGTCCACGCGCAGCATCTGCTGGTGCCCCCCGATCACGCGCAGCTTCACCGTGGTGGAGACCTCGCCGTCGTGGTGCAGGTAGGCGCTGACCCCGGCCTTCTCCAGCAGCTCGGCGAGCTTGCGGCCCGGCTCGTCGTCTCCCACCACCGAGAGCAGGGCCACGTTCGCCTTCAGCGCCGCCGCGTTCATCGCGACGTTCGCCGCGCCGCCGGGGGTTTCCTTGGAGCGGCCGGCCTCGACCTTCACGATCGGCACCGGCGCTTCCGGCGATATGCGGTTGACCTCGCCGTACCAGTAGCGGTCGAGCATCACGTCCCCGACGACGAGGATCTTCGCCTTGTGCAGCTCCGAGAAATCCGGCTTCACGCTCACGACCTCGCCGCGGGTCTTCCTATCGGATAGTACTCCAGGCCGGCGCGCTTCATCTCCGCCGGGTCGTAGAGATTGCGCCCGTCGAAGACCGCCGGGGTCTTGAGCCGCGAGCGGATCGCCTGGAAGTCGGGACTGCGGAATTCCTTCCACTCGGTGACGACCGCGAGCGCGTCCGCGCCTTCGAGCGCCGCCAGCGGAGAATCCGCGTAGGCGATCCCCTTGAGGTGGGAAAACGTGCGCCTCGCCGCCGGCATCGCCACCGGATCATAGGCGCTGACGCTCGCGCCGTTCGAGAGCAGCTCCTCGATCAGCACCTGGCTGGGGGCCTCGCGCATGTCGTCGGTGTTGGGCTTGAACGCGAGGCCCCAGATAGCGATGCGCCGCCCGGCGAGCTTGCCGAAGCGCTTCAGGATCTTCTTCGCGAGCACGCGCTTCTGTTCCGCGTTCACCTGCTCGACCGCGTCGAGAACCGGCAGCGTGCTCCCGGCCTCGGCCGCGGTGCGGATCAGCGCCTTCACGTCCTTGGGAAAGCACGAGCCGCCGTAGCCGATCCCGGCATAGAGGAACTGATAGCCGATGCGCGGATCGGAGCCGATGCCCTTGCGCACCTCCTCGATGTCGGCGCCGAGCTGCTCGGCGAGATTGGCGAGCTCGTTCATGAACGAGATCCGCGTCGCGAGCATCGCGTTCGCGGCGTACTTGGTGAGCTCGGCCGAGCGCACGTCCATCAGGAACAGCCTCTCGTGGTTGCGCTGGAACGGCGCGTACAGGGTGCGCATGATGTGCGTCGCCTCCGCGTCGTCGGAGCCCACCACCACGCGGTCGGGCCGCATGAAATCCTCGACCGCCGCGCCCTCCTTCAGGAACTCCGGGTTCGAGACCACCGCGTACGGAACCTTGATGCCGCGCCTGACCAGCTCCTCGTCGATGGCGGCCCGCACCTTGTCGGCGGTGCCGACCGGCACGGTCGACTTGTCGACCACGACGCGGTACTCGTTCATGTGCCGGCCGATGCCGCGCGCGGCGGCGAGCACGTGCTGCAGGTCAGCCGAGCCGTCTTCGCCCGGAGGCGTGCCGACCGCGATGCACTGCACCGTCCCGAAGAACACCGCGCGCTCGACGTCGGTGGTGAAGTGCAGGCGCCCCGCGGCGACGTTGCGCTTGACCACCTCGGCGAGTCCCGGCTCGTAGATGGGGATGCCCCCCGCCTCCAGCGTGCGGATCTTCGCTTCGTCCAGATCCAGGCACAGAACGTCGTTGCCGACCTCCGCGAAGCACGCGCCCGTCACCAGGCCGACGTAGCCGGTCCCGACCATTGTGATCTTCAATTCATCTCTCCTTGTCGATCCGATCCGCAGGCGCCGGTCAGGGGGCCTGCTCGAATTCCTCGGTCCGCCTCGGCGGATAGGTCTCCCACCCGCCGCACGCGGGGCAATGCCAGTAGAACTGGCGCGCCTTGAAGCCGCAGTTCTCGCAAAGGTAGCGCGCGAGGCGTCGCGTATGGCTGTGGACCAGGTTGCGGACGGCCTCCAGGTCGCTGCGCCGCTCGACCGGCGTAACCAGCAGCTGCGCCTCGAGCAGCTTGTCCAGGCCGAGCAGCGTCTGGCTGCGGCGCAGCTCGTCCTTCACCAGCCTGTACGCCGCGTCCGCGCCCTCGGTGTCGAGGGTCGACTGGAAAGCGACGTCGAGCAGGTCGAGCGAAGGAAAGCTCGACAGATAACCCCGCAGCAGCGTCAGTCCCTCGCCGGCGCGCCCGAGCGCGCGGTGGCTCTCGAGCAGGCGCTGCGCCACCAGGGCGAGGTACGCGGGGTTCTGCTGCTCGATGCGCTTCCAGGCCTCGATCGCGGCCTGGTGATCGCCCGAGGCGGCGAGGACGTCTCCCAGGATGATGTTGGCGCGGACGCACTTGCGGTGCTCCGCCAGCGCCGCTTCCAGATGGCGCTTGGCGCCCTCCGGCCGGGAGTGCGTCGCCTCCGACACGGCGAGCTCGCAATAGTAGTTCGCGATCTCCTTCTGGAACGATTGCCCGGATTCCTTCTCCAGCTCCCGGGCCACTTCCGCCGCCTTCATCCAGTCCTTCTCCTGCTGGTAGATCTCGATCAGCGACTTGAGCGCCGCGGCGCGGTGCGGCGAGGTCCGGAGCTTCGCGAACATCTCCTCGGCGCGGTCGAGCAGCCCGGCCTTGAGGTAATCCTCGCCGAGCTCGGCCATCGCGTGCAGCCGCTGCTCCTCGCCGAGGTCGGACCGCTCCAGCAGATTCTGGTGCATGCGGATCGCCCGCTCGGTCTCGCCGCGGCGCCGGAACAGGCTCCCCAGGGCGAAATGCAGCTCGACCGTTTCCGGATCGACCTTGACGACCTCGATGAACGCCTCGATCGCCTTGTCCGGCTGCTCGTTGAGCAGGAAGTTGAGGCCCTTGAAGTACGAGCGCGGCAGGTGCCGCGACTCCGACAGCAGCTGCTTGATGTCGACGCGCGCGGCGAGCCAGCCCAGGCCGAAGAAGAACGCGAACCCGAACAGCCACCAGAGCTCGAAGTCCAGGTTGAAGTTCACTGCGCGGCCTAGGCCTGCGGCGGCGGGCTGCGATCGGCGCCGGCGCGCAGGGCGCGCTGCAGCCTCTGGATCTCGCGGCGCTGCCCGAGTAGCCGCGACAGGCAGGCAAGGACCCCGATCGCGGCGCCGACGACGAAGAACAGCAGCAAAGCGACGATCATCGGCGCCTCCCAGCTGCGGCCCAGGAAGAAGCGCAGCTTCACGGTGTCGGTGTTCATGAGGGCGAAGGCGAATATCATGATGAAGAGCAGCGCCCGCAGCAGCCACGACAGTTGTTTGATGAATTTCATCAAAGCAAAACGGCGGCACCTTGTCGATGCCGCCGCTCAATTACCGCCGGCCCGGTTTCCTTATTTTTGATCCACCCTCTCGCGCAATTCCTTGCCTGCCTTGAAGTGCGGCACGAACTTCTCGGGTACGTGCACTCTCTCGCCCGATTTCGGATTGCGCCCGACGCGCGCCGGCCGGTGATTCAGCCCGAAGCTCCCGAAGCCGCGGATCTCGATGCGCTGGCCCTTCACCAGGCTCTGCGTCATCGCGTCCAGGATCATCTTTACCGTGAATTCGGCGTCCTTGGCCACGAGCTGCGAATAGCGCGCAGCAAGCCTCGCGATCAGTTCGGACTTGGTCATGCCGGTCCCCGATTACCGTTAAGCGTTCTTGTTTTCCAGCTTCGCCTTCAGCAGCGCCCCCAGGTTGGTGCTCCCCGTGCTGGCGGCGCTCTCGCTCTGGAGCTTGGCCATCGCCTCGTTCTCTTCGGCCAGGTCCTTCTGCTTGACCGAAAGATTGATGGTGCGGTTCTTGCGATCGACGTTGATGATCATCGCGTTGACGCTGTCGCCTTCCTTCAGATGGTTGCGGGCGTCCTCGACCCGGTCGCGGGAGATCTCGGAGGCGCGCAGGTAGCCCTCGAGGTCGCCGCCCAGGGAGACGACCGCGCCGCGGGCGTCGACCGACTTCACCGTCCCGGAGATGAGCTTGCCCTTCTCGTGGCTCGCGACGAAGTTGTTGAACGGGTCGCCCTCGAGCTGCTTGATGCCCAGCGAGATGCGCTCGCGCTCGACGTCGATCGACAGCACCTGAGCCTCGACTTCCTCGCCCTTCTTGAAGTTGCGCACGGCTTCCTCGCCGGGCGTGCTCCAGGACAGGTCGGACAGGTGCACCAGCCCGTCGATGCCGCCGGGCAGGCCGATGAAGATGCCGAAGTCGGTGATCGACTTGATCGGTCCCTTCACCTTGTCGCCCTTCTTGAAGTTCATGCCGAATTCTTCCCACGGGTTGGGCATGCACTGCTTCATCCCCAGGGAAATTCGGCGCCGCTCCTCGTCGATCTCGAGGATCATGACCTCGACCTCGTCGCCGAGCGCGACCACCTTCGACGGATGCACGTTCTTGTTGGTCCAGTCCATCTCCGAGACGTGCACCAGGCCTTCGATGCCCTGCTCGACCTCGACGAAGGCGCCGTAGTCGGTGAGATTGGTGACCTTGCCGAACAGGCGCGTTCCCGCCGGATAGCGGCGCGACAGGCCCACCCAGGGGTCCTCGCCCAGCTGCTTCATCCCCAGCGACACGCGGTTCTTCTCGGTGTCGAACTTCAGCACTTTCGCCGTCACCTCGTCGCCGACCGCGAGCACCTCGGAGGGGTGCTTCACGCGCCGCCAGGCGAGATCGGTGATGTGCAGCAGGCCGTCGATGCCGCCCAGGTCGACGAACGCGCCGTAGTCGGTGATGTTCTTGACGATGCCCTTGACGGTGGCGCCTTCCTGCAGGTTGGCGAGCAGCGCCTGGCGCTCGGCTCCCTGGGAGGCTTCCAGCACCGCGCGCCGCGACACCACCACGTTGTTTCTCTTGCGGTCGAGCTTGATGACCTTGAACTCCATCTCCTTGCCCTCGTAGGGCAGGGTGTCCTTGACCGGGCGGATGTCGACCAGCGATCCCGGAAGGAAGGCGCGGATGCCGTTGGTCATGACGGTGAGCCCGCCCTTCACCTTGCCGGAGATCATGCCCTTCACCAGCGTGCCGGCCTCGAGCGCTTTCTCCAGGTCGAGCCAGGCGGCGAGGCGCTTGGCCTTGTCGCGCGACAGGCGCGTTTCGCCGTAGCCGTCCTCCAGGGCCTCGATCGCGACGCTGACGAAGTCGCCGGCCTTGACCTCGACTTCGCCTCTCTCGTTCTTGAATTCCTCCAGCGGGATGAACGACTCGGACTTCAGTCCTGCATTGACGACGACGTAGTTCATGTCCACGCGGACGACCTCCGCGGTGATGACCTCGCCGGTGCGCATCTCCTTGCGCGTGAGGCTTTCCTCGAACAGCGCGGCGAAGGTCTCCTGGGGAGCCGCGGTGGAAGATGCGGCGGGGGTTGCATTCGACATAGAGAAAAATCCTGACTCTGCCCGCCTTGTGGGACGGGGTTGGTTGATCCACAACAAGAAGCCAGGTCCTTGAGCCGCCTGGCTTGATGTCACCTGTTCGCCCCGCGGTACCATCCCGCGATGAGGGCCGCCGCCTGCTCGGCGCTCATCGACGTCGTGTCGAGCGGCCGCGCTCCGGGGCTTTGCTTGAGAGGCGCCGCGCTGCGCGTCGCATCGCGTGCGTCGCGCTCGCGCAAATCCTGCAAAAGGGCGGCCAGTGTAGCAGCGATTCCTTTTTCATTCAACTGTTTATGCCTCCGTTCGGCCCTGGCCTCCGGGCTGGCCGTGAGGAACACCTTGAGCTCGGCGCCGGGGAATACCACCGAGCCCATGTCGCGTCCCTCGGCCACCAGGCCCGGCGGGCGGCGAAAGGCCCGCTGGCGCCCGAGCAGGGCCGCGCGCACCTCGGGTATCCGGGCGACGAAGGACGCCGCGGCCGAGACCTCCTCGGTGCGGATGGCGTCGCTCACGTCGCGGCCCCCGAAGATCACCTGCTCCCCCTCGAATGCGGGGGTGGGCAGCCGCTCCGCGAACGCTGTCGCGGCCGCCTCGTCGCTGCCGCCGGCACCGAGCGCCACCAGGCGGTAGAGCGCGCCGCTGTCGAGGTAATGAAACCCCAGCTCCCTCGCGAGGAGCCTGGCGACGGTGCCCTTGCCCGAGGCCGAGGGCCCGTCGATGGCGATCACCGGGGCCGAGATGCTCGCGAGCGCCTCGAAATACTCCGGGAAGGTCTTGCCGACGCACTCCGGATCGTTGATCCGCAGGCGCACCCCGCCCAGCGCCGCGAGCGACAGCGACATCGCCATGCGGTGGTCGTCGTAGGTGTCGAGGGTCGCGGGCCGGAGCGCCGCGGGCGGGGTCACGCGAATGAAGTCGGCGCCCTCCTCGACCGCGGCGCCGAGCTTCTTCAGCTCCTTTGCCATGGCCGCGATGCGGTCGGTCTCCTTCACCCGCCAGCTGGCGATGTTCCTGAGCGTGCTCGTGCCTTGGGCGAACAGCGCGGCCACGGCGGCGGTCATCGCCGCGTCGGGGATGTGATTGAGGTCGGCGTCGACGGGCTTGAGTTTTCCTCCGGCCGGCCGTCCGGACTCGATCCAGTCCTCGCCCATCGAGATCGTCGCCCCCATCTTCTCCAGCACCGCGGCGAAGCCGATGTCGCCCTGGATGCTCGAGCGCCCGACGCCTTCCACCCGCACCGGCCCTCCCCCGATCGCGCCGGCCGCGAGGAAGTAGGAGGCCGAGGAAGCGTCGCCCTCGACGCGGATCTCGCCCGGGCTCGAATAGCGCGCGGCCGGCACGCTGAAGCGCTTCCAGCCCTCGCGGGCGACCTCCACCCCGAAGCGGCGCATCAGGTTCAGGGTGATCTCGACGTAGGGCTTGGAGACGAGCTCGCCCTCGATCTCGACCTCGCGCCCCGCGCCGGCCAGAGGCAGCGCCATCAGCAGCGCCGACAGGTATTGCGAGGACACCTCGCCGCGCACGCGCGCCGGGCCGCCGCGGATCGCGCGCGCGCGGATGTGGAGCGGCGGGAAGCCTTCCTTGTCCAGGTAGGCGATATCGGCGCCGAGGCGCCGCAGCGCCTCCACCAGGTCGCCGATCGGGCGCTCGTGCATGCGCGGCACGCCCGAGAGCCGGTACTCGCCGCCGGCGAGCGCGAGCGCGGCGACCAGCGGCCGGAACGCCGTGCCGGCGTTGCCCAGGTGAAGCTCGGCGGATGCCGCCGGAAATTTTCCGCCGACGCCGTGAACCAGCGCCGTTCCGCCGGGACGCCGCTCGATGTTCACGCCCAGGTGCGCCAGGGCATGCAGCATCACCCGGGTATCGTCCGCGTCGAGCAGGTCGCGCACCACGGTGTCCCCGCGCGCGAGCGCCGCGAGCAGCAGCACACGGTTGGAGATGCTCTTCGATCCGGGCATCTTCACCGTGCCCCAGGCACGCCGGATCGGACCGAGGTCGAGGGAGGTCATTCCCGGTTCTTCAGCCAGCGGTCACGCGCGTCGCGGGCACCCGCGAACAGCGCCTGGAGCGCCCTGGCGTCCCCGCGCTCGAGCATCCTGCGCACGCGCGCCAGGCCCCGCCCGTAGCGGTCGAGCTCGGCGAGCAGAGCCTTCCTGTTCGCCACGCAGATGTCGCGCCACATTTCCGGGTGGCTGGAGGCGATGCGGGTGAAATCGCGGAACCCGCCCGCGGCGTAGGAGAACAGGCGCTTCGCGTCCCGGTGGCGCGCCACCTGGTCGACGAGCGCGTAGGCGAGCACGTGCGGCAGGTGGCTGACGGTGGCGAGCACCGCGTCGTGCTCGCGGGGCGCGAGCTCGAACACGCTCGCGCCGCAGCTCTCCCAGGCGCGCTTCACCAGGGCCTTGGCCCGCGGCGCGGTTCCCGTGAGCGGCGTGAGCACCACCTTGCGGTCGCGGTAGAGCTCCGGGAACGCCGCCTCGGCGCCGCTCTTCTCGGTGCCGGCGATGGGATGCCCCGGCACGAAGCGGGAAAGCGACCGCTTCAGCTCGCGCCGCGCGATCGCGGCCACGTCCTCCTTGGTGCTGCCCGCGTCGGTGACGACGGTCTTCTCGCCGATGAGCGGCGCGATGGCACGCATCACCTCGCGCATCTGGCCGACCGGCATCGCGAGCAGCACCAGGTCGGCGTCGCCGAAGGTCGCCGCATCGAAATCGCCCGCGGCGTCGATGATCTTCAGCTCCTGGGCGCGGTAGATGTTCGCGGCGCTGCGCCCGACCCCGACCACGCGGCCGACGGCGCGCGCTGCCTTGAGCGCGAGCGCGAAAGAGCCGCCGATCAGGCCCACGCCGACCACCACCAGCTTGTCGATGCGCGCCATCAGTTTCAGTCGTCGAGCGCCGTTGTGAGCGCCTTGAGGAACTTCTCGTTCTCCCAGGGCGTTCCCACGGTCACGCGCAGGTGGTCGGGCATCTCGTAGCCCGCCAGCGGCCGCACGATGACGCCCTGGCGCAGCAGCTTGTCGTACACCGTCGCCGCGCGCGACACGCGGAAGGTGAGGAAGTTGGCGCACGAGGGAATGACCTCGAGGCCGAGCGACCTGAGCGCGCGTTCCAGCTTGACCATGCCCGCGCGGTTCATCCTGGTGCTCTTCGCCACGAATTTCCGGTCTTCGAGCGCCGCGGTGGCCGCAGCGAGGGCGAGGCTGTTGACGTTGAAAGGCTGGCGCACGCGGTTGAGCAGCTCGGCGACCGCCGGCTGCATCAGCCCGAAGCCCACCCGCAGGCCCGCGAGCCCGTAGATCTTGGAGAAAGTGCGCGTGAGGATGAAGTTCGGGTATTTCGAGAGCCAGGCGATGCTGTCGTAGCGCAGCTCGCGCGGCAGGTAGTCGGTGTAGGCCTCGTCCACCACCACCGCCACCTCGCGCGGCACGAGCGCGAGGAAGGCCTCGAGCTCCGCGCCGGGCACGAAGGTCCCGGTCGGGTTGTTCGGGTTGGCGACGAACACCACGCGCGTGTCCGGGGCGATCGCGGCGAGCATGGCCTCGAGGTCGTGCCCGTAGTTCTTCGCCGGCACGACGATGCTCCTCGCGCCCCGCGCCTGGGTGGCGAGCGGATAGACGGCGAATGCGTGCTGCGAGTACACCGCCGAGCGCCCCGGCGCGAGGAACACCGCCGCCGCCATCTCGAGCAGATCGTTCGAGCCGTTGCCGACGACGATGCGGTCCTCCGCCACGCCGTAGCGCTTCGCCAGCGCCGCCTTGAGGTCGAAAGCGTTGCCGTCCGGGTAGCGCCCGAGGTCGGCGATCGCCTTCTTGATGGCGGACTTCGCCTTCGGCGACACCCCCAGGGGGTTCTCGTTCGAGGCGAGCTTGACGATGTTCTTCTCCTTCAGCCCCATCTCGCGGGCGAGCTCGGAGATCGGCTTGCCCGGCCGGTACGGGGCGATGGCGCGCACGTAGGACGGGGACTGCTCGCAGAGATCCATCGGAACGGTCCTAGAGCACGGCAGCCGGGTAGCTGCCGAAGATCTTCACGAAGGGCGCCTTGTCCTTCAGCTCGCCCAGGGCTTTCGCCACCCCGGCATCGCGCTGGTGGCCCTCGATGTCGACGTAGAAGTAGTACTCCCACTGCCCGGTGCGCGCCGGGCGCGATTCCAACCGCGTCATGTTGACGCCCGCGGCGGAGAAGGAGGCGATCAGCTCGAGCAGCGACCCCGGCTTGTTGTGCGTGGTCATGACCAGCGAGGTCCGGTCCCGGCCCGAGGGCCCGGCTTCGTGGCCGCCGAGCACGAGGAAGCGCGTGCGGTTCTTGGCGTCGTCCTCGACCGAGCGCGCCAGGATCTTCAGCCCGTAGCGCTCGGCCGCGATCTCCGGCCCGATCGCGGCGGCGCCCTGCTCTTTCGCCGCCAGGCGCGCGCCTTCCGCGTTGCTCGCCGCCGCAACGCGCGCCGCCCGCGGCAGGTGCTGCGACAGCCAGCCCTGGCACTGCGCCAGCGACTGCGGGTGCGAGTAGACCTTCCTGACGGTCTTCAAGGTCGCTTTCTTCGCCATCAGGTTTTGCTGCACGCGCAGCACCACTTCGGCGCAGATGCGCAGGGGCGTGGCGAGCAGCAGGTCGAGGGTCCGGCCGATGGCGCCGTCGGTGGAGTTCTCCACCGGCACCACGGCGTAGGCGGCGGCGCCGGTCTCGGCCGAGCGGAACACTTCGTCGATGCTGGCGCACGACACTAGCTCGATGCTCGTTCCGAACTGCTTGACTAGTGCCATCTCGCTGAAAGTGCCCGCCGGCCCGAGGTAGGCGACCGCGAGCGGCTCCTCGAGCGAGCGGCAGGCGGACATGATCTCGGTGAACAGCTGCCCGAGCGCGGCGTCCGCCAGCGGCCCGCGGTTCGCCGCTGCGACCTTGCGCAATACTTCCGCCTCGCGCTCGGGGCGGTAGGCGCCGCCGTTGCCTTTCAGCTTGCCGATGGCGGCCGCGTGCCGGGCGCGCTCGCTCAGGAGCGCGACGATCTGCTGGTCGAGCGCGTCGATGTCGGCGCGGTGCCTGGCGATGTCGTCGGCCATGTCAGCTCGGCAGGTAGCGCACCGCGAGCACGCCCTTGATGCCCTCCAGGCCCCCGATCAGCGCCTTGTCCACCGGGCTGTCGACGTCGACCAGGGTGTAGGCCATCTCGCCCTTGGAGCGGTTGATCATGTTGTGGATGTTGAGGCCCGCCTTGGCCATGGCGCTGGAGATCTGCCCCACCATGTTGGGCACGTTGGCATTGGCCACGCCGACGCGGTAGGGCGACTCGCGCCCCATCACCACGTCGGGAAAATTCACCGCGTTCTGGACGTTGCCGTGCTCGAGGTAGTCGCGCACCTGGTCGACCACCATCACCGCGCTGTTGTCCTCGGCCTCGCGGGTGGAGGCGCCGAGGTGCGGCAGCGCGATCACCGCGGAGTTGGCGCACAGCGACTGCGCCGGGAAGTCGGTCACGTAGTATCTGAGCTTCTTCGAGGCGAGCGCCTGCGCCACCGCCTTCGCGTCGACGATCTCCTCGCGCGAGAAGTTGAGCAGGATCGCGCCGGCGTTCATCAGCCCGAGATTCTTGGCATTGATCAGGTGCCGGGTCACCGGCAGCAGCGGCACGTGCAGCGTGACGAACTGGCTCGACTTCAGGATCTCGTCGATCGAGTGCGCCTTCCTCACCTGCGAGGGCAGGCTCCAGGCGGCCTCGACCGTGATCTCCGGGTCGTAGCCGAGCACGTTCATGCCGAGCTTGATCGCCGCGTCGGCCACCAGGCTGCCGATCTTCCCGAGGCCGATCACCCCCAGCGTCTGTCCCGGCAGCTCGATCCCGGCGAACTGCTTCTTCTCCGCCTCGACGCGTTCGGAGAGCTCCTCGTCGCCGCAGTCGAGCGCGCCGACGAAACGCACCGCGGGAACCAGGTTGCGCGCCGCCATCAGCATCCCGGCGAGCACCAGCTCCTTCACCGCGTTGGCGTTCGCCCCGGGCGCGTTGAACACCGGCACGCCGCGAGCGCTCATGGCCTTCACCGGGATGTTGTTCGTGCCCGCGCCGGCGCGGCCGATGGCGCGCACGCTCTCGGGAATCGTCATCGCGTTCATGTCGTGCGAGCGCACCAGGATGGCGTCGGGGTGCGCGGCCTCCTTGGAGACCTTGTAGCCCTTCTCCGGGAGACGCTTCAGGCCTGCTTGGGAGATCGCGTTGAGTACCAGGATTTCGAATTTTGTCGTGGTCATCCGCGAATGATAAACCACGCTTGTTTCCAGGCCTAACCTGTCCTTAGCGGTCGCTCGGCGGCCCTCCGGCGCCCTCGAGGCCGTAGCGCTTGGCGATTTCCGTCCACAGGCTCTCGCGCAGCTCGGGCGATTTCTGCGAGGCCTTGTTCATCTCCTTGCGCAGCGTGTCGGTGCAGGCCTTGGCCGAGCCCCGCTCTTCGCGGCGCAGCGCCCGCAGCTGCTCGATGTCGCGCTTGATCGCCGCGTACCAGTCGCCGGCCTGCGCGTGCGCCGCGGCCGATTCCGACAGGCGCAGGAAGGTCTGCAGGCCGGCGAGAACGGCGGCGGCGATGCTCACCAGCGCCACGACCACGCGCGCCGAGATGCCGACGGCCTGGTTCTCGAGCGTGGCGAACACGGCGGTTCCCACCACCGTGGAGAAGATCACCGCGGGAATCCCGAGCCAGAAGTGCCAGCGCTTGTAGCGCTCGGCCTCCAGGTAGTAGGCGTGCTGGCAGGCGTCCATGCGCCGGTGCCAGGTCGCGAGCAGCTGCTCCAGCTCCGGAGTCCAGCTGTCCGCGTGGCTGCTTGGGTTTGCGTCCATTGACTGCCTCTCGAACGGGACCGAACCTGGCGGAAATGCTACGCCGGTTGCTTGCGCACGACCACTTCGACTCTGAAATGCTATCCTCTGCGCCGATTCGAGGAGGAGGCCACGATGAATGCCGCAACACGATCCCCGATCCGTTTCCTGGGCGCGGCGCTGCTCGCCGCGGCCCTGCCCTGCGCCGCGCAGCAATATCCCGTGAAGCCGATCCTGGTGGTGATGCCGCTGCAGGCGGGGAGCGCGGTCGACGTGATGATCCGCATCGTCGCCCAGAAGATGAGCGAGAACCTGGGCCAGCAGATCGTGATCGAGAACCAGCCCGGCGCCGCCGGCTCGATCGGCGCCGAGCGGGTGAAGCGCGCGCCGCCCGACGGCTACACCGTCGGGACGCTGAACGACAGCATCCTCACCATGATCCCGAACATCCGCCAGGTCGGCTACGACCCGGTGAAGGATTTCGCGCCGGTGGGCGTGGTGGCGGCGATCACCTGGGTGATGGTGGTGAACAACGACCTCCCGGCCAAGACCGTTCCCGAATTCGTCGCGCTGGCGAAGAGCCGGCCGGGGAAGCTCGACTACTCCTCCGGGGGCAACGGCAGCCCGCAGCACGTGGCGATGGAGGCGTTCAAGGCGGCCACCGGGATCGACGTGGTGCACATCCCCTATCGCGGCGCGACGCAGGCGGCGACCGACGTGATGTCGGGCCGGGTGCAGGCGCATTTCAGCGCGGTGTCGATCGTGCTGCCCTACATCAAGGACGGCCGCATGCGGGCGCTGGGGGTGCCGAGCAGCGCGCGCTCGCCGCTGCTGCCCGCCGTGCCGACCATGACCGAGGCGGGCGTCCCCGGCTTCGAGTGGCGCACCTGGGCGTCGTTCTGCCTGCCGCTGGCTACCCCGGCTCCGATCATCGAACGGCTCAACGCCGAGCTCCTCAAGGCGGTGAACACGCCCGAGGTGCGCGACAAGCTGATCGCCCAGGGGCTGGAGCCGATCGGCTCCAAGCCCGAAGTCGTCACGCAGTGGACCCAGGCCGGCCTGGTGCGCATGCGCGACATCGTGCAGCGCGCCAAGATCCAGGCGGAGTAGCCCGGGCTTTGCTCACGCGCATCGATCACGTCGCGATCGGCGTCGCGGACTTGAAGTCCGGGATCGACGCCTACCGCCGCATCGGCTTCGAGGTCGACGGGCGCGGCACGGCCGCGAACGACGGCGACCACCTGCAGCTGGCGAGCGCCCTCCGCGAAGGCATCCAGTCGATCGCCCTGGCGAGCGACGACCTCGAGCGGGACAAGGCCGGGATGCGCTCGCGCGGCGGCGTCGACTGGATCAAGCTGGTCGCGCCGGGTCCTTCGAAGCCGGGCCGGCACCCCAACGGCGTGCAGCGCATCGAGCGCGTCTACATCGCGGTCGAGGACGTCGCCGCGTCCGCCGCCTTGTACGCCCGCGTGCTCGGCGTGCCGGCCCCGAAGATGGAGCGCGGCGCCGTCATCCACGCCGACATGGCGATCTTCCAGCTCGGCCCGACCGCGCTCGGCCTCGCGCAGCCCGCGGGCCCGGGCGTGTGCGCCGACGCCCTCGAGCGCCGCGGCCCGGGACCGTTCCAGATCCTGTACCGCACCAGCAGCATGGACGCCGCCGCGAAATGGATGGCCGACCACGGCGTCCCGCCGCCCGCGCGCGGCATCCGCAACACCGGCGAGCAGGCGATGCTGGTCGCGCCGGAGCACGCCTGCGGCGTGTACATCGGCTTCGTGGGGCCGGCCTAGGCATGGCGCCGCGCGCGATCGCCACCCTCACCGTCGCGCTGCCCGCGATCCTGCTCGCGGGCTGCGCCGGCACCGGCTGCGAGGAATGGGACACGCGGGTGGAATCGGTGAAGGTGTGCAACTCCAAGGGCTTGAATTGCTCCATGCAGGAACAGCCGGTGCAGTATTGCGCCAGAAAAACCGGCGAGCGCGCCGCGCCCGCCGCCGCGCGCGGCAAGGCTCCCGCTGCCCCGGCGCAGCCGAAGGAAGCCCGGGCGCCCGAGAAGACCGCCAGAGCTGCACCGGCTCCGATCCGGCCCGAAGCGGAGCGAGAAGCCCCGGCTGCGAAGCAGCCCAAAGAAGACCGCCGCGCCCAGGCCCGGGACAAGAACGGCATGCCGAACCTGAACCCGTTCTGGCAATCGCTCTTTGCCGCGTCGAGATATCCCGGGCTGCGGTACGGCAAGCTCAGGAGAGTCGCCATGAGCGCGGCGACCGCTCCGGCCAGCAGTCCCCAGGTCGAGGCGGCGCTCAAGAGCAACGTGCGTTCCGTGGTCAGCATGCAGGTCGCCTCCGACAGCAAGTCCACGCCCATGGATCACCGCCTGGAAGTGGTGGTGTACCGCGCTCACGACCGCGAAGCGGCCGCCGCGCTGTATGCCGCGATGATGCGCGAGGAATGGAGAGACAAGAGACCTCAGACCCAGCCCGGCGTGACGCTTGCCGTGGTGAAGACCGGCGACAAGAAGACCCCCGATGCGTCCGGACAGCGGATCTACCTGCAGCGCGGGCCCTACGTCGTCGAAGTCGACGAGTGGAAATCCATCTACAGAAATGCGGCGGGCAAGCCGGTGCCGGGCAAGCAATTTCCCCATACCGGCCCGATCAGCCCCGGCGTCGTCGCCAAGGCCGTGACCCAGACGTTTCCGGCGGAGTGAGAAGCGGCGAGGCGCGCCGTTTCGTTTCGTTTGTTTCGGATTCGGCCATCGATCCGCCCGAAAGGCGCAAAATAGCGCCGCATTCCGGAAACTCCTGGAGGAATCCTGTGAATCGCATGCTGTGTGCCACGCTCGCCATCGCGCTCGCCGCTCCGGCCCAGGCGCAGTCTCCCGGCGTGAGCTCCAAGTCGGTCCTGCTCGGGCAATCGGCCGCCTTCTCCGGCCCGGCGGCGCAGCTCGGGATCCAGATGAATCTCGGGTCCAAGGCCTATTTCGATCACGTGAACGCGCAGGGCGGGGTGTTCGGCCGGAAGATCGAGCTCAAGACGCGCGACGACAAGTACGAGGCGAATCTCTGCGTCGAGAACACCAGGAAGTTCATCGAGGAGGACAAGGTCTTCGCCCTGGTGTCCTACGTCGGCACGCCGACCACGGCGGCGGCGATGCCGATCTTCACCGAGGCCAGGGTGCCTCTGGTGGGCCCCTTCACCGGCGCGGAAGTGCTGCGCAACCCGGTGAACCGCTACATCTTCAATGTGCGGGCGAGCTACTACGACGAGACCGAGAAGATCGTCGAGCAGCTCGTCTCGACCGGCAACCACAAGATCGCCGTGTTCTATCAGGACGACGCCTACGGGCAGGCCGGGCTGAAAGGCGTCGAGATCGCCATGGGCAGGCGCAACATGAAGATCGCGGCGCTCGGCAAGGTCGAGCGCAACACGGTGAAGGTCCAGGACGCGGTCAAGACCATCAACGCCGCGCAGCCCGACGGCGTGATCATGATCTCCGCCTACACCTCGATCACCGAGTTCGTCCGCCAGATGAAGTCGGCCGGCAGCACCACCCAGTTCCACAACGTTTCCTTCGTCGGCAGCAAGGCGCTCGCCGACGCGCTCAAGGACGAGGGCTACGGGGTGGCGATCTCGCAGGTGGTGCCCTTCCCCTGGAGCCCGAGCATCCCGATCGTCAAGGAATACCAGCAGGTCCTCGGCAAGGCCGGCAACACCGACTTCAACTTCTCCAGCCTGGAAGGCTACATCGTGGCCAAGGTGATGGTCGAGGGTCTGAAGCGCGCGGGGAAGGATCTCACCCGGGAAAAGCTGGTTGCGGCGCTGGAGAGCATGAGCAGCGTCGACGTCGGCGAATTCATGGTGAGCTTCTCGCCCACCAGTCACAGCGGCTCGAAATTCGTCGACCTGACGATGATCGGCCGCGCCGGGAAGTTCATCAAGTAGTCGCCTCGGTGGAGCTGGCGCAAATCGGCGACAAGGCGCCGGCAACAGCCGTACAGGCGCTGAACGAGGGGCCAGGTCCCTCGCAAGTCAGGTAAACCCCTACGGAGACGTACCGAGGAACCCTCGTTTACCTCGAAGAAAAATCCTAGAGTTCGCAAGCCAGCGCAGCGCTTGCTGCGAAACGCGGCGGCCGTGATTGGGCGCGCGTATGATAAAAGTAGAGCCAGCACGCTGTACCTCGTGCAGTGATCCGGCGCTGGCCCCGCCACAAAAAATCGCCGC
>DATIWX010000134.1:0-26399 GCA_035519135.1 Burkholderiales bacterium
CGTGAACAAGTCGAGCGATGCGGGCGTGATCGATTTCCTGCTCACCGCCGGCGCCATCGGCCTGCTCTACAAGGAAAACGCCTCTATCTCGGGCGCCGAAGTGGGTTGCCAGGGCGAAGTTGGCGTCGCATGCTCCATGGCATCCGCCGCCCTGTGCGCCGTACTCGGAGGCACCCCCGAACAAGTCGAGAACGCGGCTGAAATCGGCATGGAGCATCACCTGGGGCTCACGTGCGATCCGGTCGGGGGACTGGTCCAGATCCCCTGCATAGAGCGCAACGCGATCGCGTCGGTCAAGGCCATAAACGCCGCACGCATGGCGCTGCACGGCGACGGCTCGCATCATGTGAGCCTCGACAAGGTGATCAAGACCATGCGCGAAACCGGCGCCGACATGATGATCAAGTACAAGGAGACCTCCCGCGGGGGACTCGCGGTCAACATCGTGGAGTGCTGAAAAATCAGCGATTGCCTGTGGCGGTTCGCGGATTTAGCATGCAAGCATGAACCTCTCACAGGTCGAAGCCTTTCGCGCGGTAGTGCTGTCCGGTTCTACCACCGCAGCGGCGCGCGTCCTGCATACTTCGCAGCCCAATGTCAGCCGCTTGATTTCTCAACTCGAGAAGGCGATCGGGCTTCGGCTCTTTCAGCGATCCCCGGGTAAGTTGACCCCGACTGAGGAAGGGCTTGCCTTTTTCAGCGAGGTTCACCGCAGTTTCGTGGGCTTGGAGCAGCTGGACGAGACCGCCGAAAAGATTCGGCGTTTCGGGGCAGGCCCTCTCAGGATAGCGGCCGTTCCCACCATCGCCCTGGGAATGTTGCCGCGCGCGATAAAGCGGTTTGCCAGGGAGCATCCTGAAATCGGCCTATCCATACACACGGGCCACTCGACGGTCATCTCCCATTGGGTCGACTCGCACTTCTGCGATTTGGGTATCGTGTCGCAGTTGTCGCCCCAGAACTATTCGTCGGAGCCCGACGTCCTCTTTCGGATCAACAGTGTGTGCCTGATGCCCAAGGGGCATCGATTGGCGAAGAAGGAGCGCTTGACGCCCGCTGATCTTGAGGGTGAGAGCTTCATCTCATTTCCCAGGCACGATGGGCTGCGCAGCCGCGTCGACCGGGTTTTCGATGAGGCTGGCGTAAAGCGAAAGCTGAACATCGAGACTCCCTATAGCTCGATCACGTGTTCACTGGTCGCTCTCGGCATGGGTGTATGCATCGTCAATCCTCTTGCGGCCCGGGACTTTCGGAATGCGGCGGTGGTGGCTCGTCCTTTCGATCCGGCAGTGCCCAGTGAAGCAATGCTGATTGTCTCCAAGGGGCGGCCGGTGAGCGGGATCGTCGAAAGATTTTCGGCGGTGATGCGGGAAGTTGCACGCGAAGAGTGCGAGGTGCTGCGCATTGAATGACGAAGGCCCGGCGCGCGTTCGCGGCGCGCCGGGGGTCACGCGGGGCTGCTACCAGGCGGGATACCTGGGCGGGATGTACTCGTACGGATAGAGGTAATCCGGGTCGAACCATTCGTCGTCGCGCAGGTCGCTGGCGGCGCGCCGATAGACGATTCCGCCCAGATCGCGCATGCGCTCGTTGATCTGGAAGATCGAATCCTCGCTCACATCGGCGAGGACGGCCGATTGGCCGGCGTCGATGACGAACCTCGACTCATACCCTGCCTGGTCGCGAGTGTCGGCCCGGACCAGGTCCGTGGTGACGCCGACCACCCCACCCGTCGCGGCACCGATCGCCGCTCCACCGGCGGCGCCGACCGCCGCGCCCGCCGGTCCCGCCAGCGCGCCCAGCAGCGCGCCGATGCCTACGCCGACGGCGGTCGCAACGGCGGGGTGCGTCTCCTTGGTATCGACCTCGTACCGGCCCCAGTCGTCGCGGTGAACCACCGCGGTGCCGTGCACCGTGATGTCCCCGGCGTTGTCCATTTGCCAGAGGGCGTGCAGGCCTTCGTAGGCCCTGCCCTCGTTGTCGAATACGACAGCGATGTAGTTGTGCATGGAGCTCTCCTATTTGCCGGTCTTGGGTTTGGCGGAACGCTTCGAGGCGACGGCCTTGCTCGTCTCCTGGACGGAGGCACGCGCGTCGGCGAGCGTCTTCCTTACCGCGGACTCGAACTTGTGGCCGGTTGCCTTCAGGCCCTCGGCGGCATCCTTCTGCACCGCTTCGAGGCTCTTGATGGCCTCCGCAAGGTGCTTCTTCGCGGCCTCGTTCTGCGCCTCGATCGAGCTCTTGGCCGAGTCGGCGACCGCCTTGGCCTTCTTCTCCACGATCTCCAGGTCGATCTTCATCGCCCCGCCGCGCTTGGCCGCAGCGTCGCTGATCGCGCTGTGGAGCTCCTGCGCGCTGGCTCGAACTTTGTCGAGCGCGTCCTTGACTTTCATGTCCATTGCCATTGCCTTCCTTGTCGTTGAGTGATGGAACAAACCCCCGATTGCCGCTAGTTCATGTTCATCGCGACGCCGTCGAGGGAGACGTTGAAGTCGAGACCCAGCGTGTGGGCGTGCATCATGATGACCACGCCGTTCTGGTTCTTCAGGGCGGAGCCGGCGGCGCCGCCGCCGATCGTGATGCCGGCCGACGCGGCCGTGTAGTTGCCGTCGAAGTCCGCGAGGTTGTTCAGGTGATACACGTCGCCGCTCGCCCGGATGCTCTCGGCGCCGAACGAGTTGACGCTGAGGCCCCGCACTTTCACGGGATACGATCTTCCCTTGTAGGAGAGGATCGCCGTGCCCCAGGAATAGCCGAGGCCTGCGGCCACGCTGCCCCCGGAGAACTCGATGGTGGCGTCGGGAAACTCGGTCTTGGCGCTGGCCATCAGGGGTGCAGCCACGAGGCTCGCGGCGAGGACGCCGGCTGAAATGATTCGATGCAAGTGCATGTCGATGACTCCTTCAGGTGGGTTGGAAGCGAGCTCGAGCGTTGCCCGAGTGCACA
The DNA here is from genome assembly GCA_035519135.1 of Burkholderiales bacterium. GTDB lineage: Bacteria > Pseudomonadota > Gammaproteobacteria > Burkholderiales > SG8-39 > VBDM01. The sequence continues at coordinate 2,947 of DATIWX010000134.1, forward strand.
TGCAATCTGCGTTCGCGCCGTCACGCATCGGTTCCCGGCTCGCGGAATCGGGTCACAGCGGTGACTGTCGGGGGGCGGCCCCACGGCGACGCGCCGCGGTGGCAGTTGTGACGCTCGCGCGGCGGCCCGTGGCCTCTCGGCGATCAGGGGCGCCCAAGCTCGCGGGTGTGCAAGCCAACGCTATTCAAGGAGAGCCAACGTGGCGGACCTGATCGTGGTCGGTTTCAAGAAGGATATGTACCGGGCATCGCGTGTCCTCGGCGAATTGCAGGACCTGAACGACGACTGGGTGGTGGACCTCGACGATGCCGTTGCGGTCTACCGCGACCGCAGCGGAAGGCTGCGCGTCGACCAGAGCTACCAGCCGACCACCGGCGAAGGCGCCGCGTGGGGCGGGTTGCTGGGCATGCTCCTCGGCGCGATTCTCGCGATTCCTTTCACCGCGGGGGCGAGCGCCGCCGCCGCGTCGAGCGCCGTGGCGGCTGCCGCCCTGGGCGGGACTGCGCTGGGCGCCGGAGCCGGAGCCATCGACGCGTCGACCTGGAAGACCGAGTTCGGCATTCCCACCGACTTCGTGAAGCAGGTCGCGACGATGATCCAGCCTGGGGATTCGGCCATCTACGCAGTGCTGCGCGTGGGCACTCCCGGCATCGTGGCCGAACGGCTGCGCGGCTACGGAGGAACGATCCTCACCACAACGTTGAACCGTGAGCAGCAGCGCAAGGTGGAGAAGGTCCTCAACCCATAGCGGACGCCGGGCCCGTCATTCCGGCGGGCAGGCGCCCCATCTAAAGGAGAAATGTATGAGCAGCAGCATGCTTGGGTATCTGGGTCGCAACTGGGGCTGGATCGTGTTGCGTGGCGTGGTTGCCGTGTTGTTCGGCGTGCTGGCCTTCGTGTGGCCGGGCATGACGCTGGCGGCATTGGTCATTGTCTGGGGCGCGTATGCGCTGGCCGACGGCGTGCTGGCGTTGATTTCCGCCTGGCAGGTTCGCGACCAGGGAGGAAGCCCGTTCTGGTCGCTGGTGCTCCTCGGCCTGTTCGGCATCGGCGCCGGCGTGGTGACGTTCATGTGGCCCGCGATGACCGCGATCACCTTGCTGATGCTCATCGCGGCTTGGGCCGTGGTGACGGGCATCCTCGAGATCGTCGCCGCGATTCGCCTGCGCAAGGAGATCGAGGGTGAATGGCGCCTCGGCCTGTCGGGCGTCCTTTCGGTGATCTTCGGCGTGATCATGTTCGCCGCCCCCGGCGCCGGCGCGCTCGCGCTGATCTGGGTGATCGCCGCCTATGCGATCGTCTTCGGTGCGCTGGTCATCGGGTTGGGCGTGCAACTCAAGCAGTACGCGCCGTCGCATCACGCGGCGCGGGCGTGAGTCGCGGCCGTCCATGGACAGGCTGCTCGTCGCGGTGTTCGACAGCGAATCGAAGGCCTATGAGGGCTCCAGGATCCTTAGGCAGCTGGGCGAGCAGGGCAGTCTGGGGCTGCACGCGATGGCCATGGTCGCGAGATGGAACGAGGCGGAGAATCCGCCGGTCGGCGTGCGCCCGCGCGGCGGCCGCCGGCCGGCGCTTCTCATCCGCGCGAAGTACTTCGACCGGATGGTGCAATGGGACAAGCCGAAGCGGGTCTTGATCCCGGTTGCGGTGGGACTGTCTTCCGGCATGGCGGCGGACCTGAACAACGCCAGGATCGGCGATGAATTCATCGACGACGTGACGACCGCCCTGGTGCGCGGAAGGGCTGCGGTCGTCGCCGAGGTCGACGAACGCTGGACGGCGCCCGTGGACATCGGCTTGGAAGCGGTCGGCGGCACCGTGTACCGGCGAACGCTGCCGGTGAAGCTCCACGAAAGGATCAGGGCCGCCGCGCGTGACCTCGGCGATTGGCTGCGCGGGTGATGGCGCATGGCCGACGCGGGGACTGATGCCCCATTCTGGAGCCGCGACGCCGCGGAGCTGAGCGCGTCCCTGGGCTCGGGCGCCGGGGGCTTGTCGTCCGCCAAGGCCGCGGAGCAGCTTCGCCAGGTCGGCTCCAACAGCATCGAGGAAGCGAGCGAGCAGAGCGCCCTCGGCCTGCTGCTGAAGCAATTCGAAAGCCCCCTCGTGCTCATCCTCGTGTTCGGCGCGCTGATCTCGCTGATCCTGAAGGAGTGGACGGACGCCGGCATCATTCTTGCGATCGTGCTCGGCAGCTCGCTGCTGAGCTTCTACCAGGAGTACCAGGCATCGGCGGCGGTCGAGGAGCTCAAGCACCGCCTGGCATTGACATGCCGCGTGGTACGCGACGGCACGGAGCAAACCGTGCCGGCGGACACCATCGTGCCCGGCGATGTCGTCTTGCTATCGGCAGGCAACCTCGTTCCCGCCGATGGACTCGTGATGGAGGCCACGGATTTCCTGGTCAACCAGGCCAGCCTGACCGGCGAATCCTTCCCCGTCGAGAAGCGGCCGGGGATCGTCGCGCCGCAGACGCCGGTCGCGGGGCGCACCAACGCGGTCTACCTGGGGGCCTCGGTCCAGAGCGGAACCGCGAAGGTCCTCGTGGTCCAGACGGGGAGCCGGACCGCTTTCGGGGCCATCGTTGCCCAGCTCCGGGCGCGACCGCCCGAGACGGAGTTCGAGCGCGGCATTCGCCAGTTCGGCTATCTCCTGCTCCGGGTGATGATCGTCATCGTCCTGTTCGTGCTGGCGGTAAACCTGTATTTCGAGCGGCCGTGGGTCGAGTCGCTGCTGTTCGCGGTGGCGCTCGCCGTCGGCCTGTCGCCGGAGCTGCTGCCCGCCATCATCAGCGTGACGCTCGCCTCGGGCGCACGCGCAATGGCCAAGCAGGGCGTCATCGTCCGCCGCCTGAATGCGATCGAGAACTTCGGCAGCATGGACATCTTCTGCACGGACAAGACCGGCACGCTGACCGAGGGCGTCATCGTTCTCCAGGACGCCGCCGACGCGGATGGCCGGACGTCGACGCAGGTGAGGCAACTCGCCTTTCTCAACGCGGCCTTCGAGACCGGCATCGACAACCCGCTCGATGCCGCCCTGGTGGCCCTGGGCAAGAGTGCCGGACTGACGACGACCGGTTACAGCAAGATCGACGAGATTCCCTACAGCTTTCAAAGCAAGATGCTGACGATTGTCGTGGCGGCGGACGCCGATGCCTCGCAGCACCTCATCGTCACCAAGGGCGCTTTCGCGAATGTGCTCGCCATCTGTACGTCGGTGGACCAGGGCGGCGCGAATGTTCCCCTCGCGCCGCAGCTGCGCGAGGGGCTCGAAGCGTTCTACCAGGCCAAGGGTGACGCGGGATTCCGGGTCCTGGCCGTGGCGACACGCAGGGTCGCGGCGAAGGAGCGCTACGGCCGCGACGATGTGGCCGGGATGGGGTTCGCCGGATTCCTGGTCTTCATCGATCCGCCCAAGGCGGATGCGCAGCAGACGCTTCGCGATCTCGCCGCGCTCGGCATCAGCGTCAAGGTCGTGAGCGGCGACAATCGCCACGTCACGGCTCACCTGGCGCAAGCCGTGGGGCTCGATCCGAAATCGATCATTGCCGGCGACGAGCTGGCCAAGCTCAGCGACGAGGCGCTCGGGCAGGTCGCGCCGCGCACCGATCTTTTCGTCGAGGTCGATCCCCAGCAGAAGGAGCGCATTGTCCGCGCCTTGCAGAAGAGCGGACATGCCGTCGGGTACCTCGGCGACGGCATCAACGATGCGCCGGCGCTGCATGCGGCCGATGTCGGCATCTCCGTCGACCAGGCCGTGGACGTCGCCCGCGAAAGCGCCGACATCATCCTCCTGAAACCCGACCTGGACGTCCTGCGCCACGGCGTTGAGGACGGCAGGCGCACCTTCGCCAACACGCTCAAGTACATCAACATCACGACCAGCGCGAGTTTCGGCAACATGGTCAGCATGGGGCTGGCGACCCCGCTGTTGCCGTTCCTCCCGATGACCGCCAAGCAGATCCTGCTCGAGAATTTCCTCTCGGACCTGCCGTCGGTCACGATCTCGACCGACAACGTCGATCCCGAGACCGTGAAGAGCCCCGAACGCTGGCAGATCAAGGACGTGAAGCGCTTCATGATCGTCTTCGGGCTGATCAGCTCCGTCTTCGACGTGCTGACGTTCGCGATCCTGCTGCTTGTCTTTCATGCCGAGGCAGCGGTTTTCCAGACGACGTGGTTCGTGATTTCACTGCTGACCGAGCTCGCCGTCGTTCTGGTGCTTCGAACGCGCGGGCCTGCGATCCGCAGCAAGCCGAGCGCCATGCTCTTGTGGTCCAGCATCGCCGTAAGTGTCGTCGCCTTTGCCGCCCCCTACCTCGGGCCCATTTCCACTGCATTCGGCTTCGTGCCGCTGTCGGCTCTCCAGATGGGGACCGTTCTCCTCATCGTCGCCGGGTACGTCGTGGCGACGGAAGGGGCAAAGGCATGGTTCTACAAGGCTCCAGGCACGAACGAGCCCGTTGCCGCCGCCGCATGACCTCGGGCCGGACCCGCGCCGGTCACGGCTGTGATGCTTCCCGTCATCGCCGTGACCCGCCGGCCATCGGCGCGTGGCGAAATCGAATCCATCACGTCGAGGAGAATCATCGTGGCGGAGCTGATCGTGGTCGGGTTCAAGAAGGACATGTACCGGGCCTCGGAAGTCCTCAACACGTTGCGGGACTTGAACGATGACTGGGCGGTCGACCTGCGGGACGCCGTTGCCGTCTATCGCGATTACCGCGGCAAGCTGCGGGTCGACCAGAGCTACGAGATGACCAAGGCCGAAGGCGCGGCCTGGGGCGGCTTGCTGGGCCTGTTGCTCGGGTCGCTGGTCGCGATTCCGTTCAGCGCGGGCGCCAGCGCGGCGGCCGCGGGTGCCGCCACGGCGAGCGTCCTCGGAGGCACCGCGATGGGGGCGGCAGCAGGCGCCATCGACGCGTCGATGTGGAGGGAGGAATTCGGAGTTTCCGACGATTTCGTCGCGCGGGTCGGGAAGATGATCCGCCCCGGCGACTCGGCGATCTACGCCGTCCTGCGCGTGGGCGATCCGAAGGCCGTGGACGAGCGCTTCAGCGGTTACGGCGGCACGGTCCTGCGCACGACGCTCGGCCCAAGGCAGCGGGACAAGGTGCAGAGAGTTCTCAAGGGCGCATCAACCTAAACAAGGAGTGAAACCATGAATCGCAGTGTCATCGGGAAAGCGGTCTTGTTCGCCATCTGCGGCATCCTGCCCATGGGCGCGATGTCCCAAGGCACCAACCCTCCGGTTGCCGGGGGGGTCACGCTGGCCGTCGCGCAGCTCGACGTGATCGCCAATGGTTGGCGCGCGTCCAAGCTGATGCACGCGAGCGTCTACAACGAGTCCGGCCAGAAGATCGGCAGCATTCGCGACTTGATCGTCGCCCCGGACGGGTCGATCTCCGTGGCGATCGTCGACGTGGGTGGGTTCCTGGGCATGGGCAAGCACCACGTCGCAGTCCCGGTCCAGTCGTTCACGCAGGTCACGCCGCCCAAGATCGTCCTGCCCGGCGCCACGAAGGATTCGCTGAAGGCGATGCCGGAGTTCAAGTTCAGCTAGCCCGCGCTGCCGCGTCCTCGACCCACGCCGACACTTCGTCGAGCAGCCCGGTGACCGCGCGATCGAACGCGGCCACCGCGGCTGGGGCGTCGTCGGCGGCGGTCGGCGCGCTTCGCGCGAAGCGGCGCTGAGCGACGATCGCACGCTGCGCGCGGTCGACCAGCTCCACCGAAACCTCGATTCGCACGCTGCCGGGGCTCAGGCTGGCGTCGTGGTAGAACTCCTCGAGCCGGACGTTCAACACGAGGTCGCCCTTGGCGCCGGCGGTGGTCGCCGCCACCGCGCGGAATGCGCCGCGCGCATCGAGACGCCGGGTGAGGAGCTGGGTGAACCTGCTTCCGGGGCGCTCGGTCCAGGCCGCGAATTGATAGTAGGCGCGCTGGACGGGCACGCGGCTGAATACGAGCGCCTGCGTGTCGTAGAACGGGCTGACCGACGCTTCCGCGACGAGCAGGACGCGATCGATGCGCGGCGCATGCGATGACACACCGGCCGATCCCAGGTCGTCGAGCACGTAGTATTCGTACGCGGGTGGGTTTCCCAATGACGGGCAACCCGAAAGCAACGCGGCGGCAACGAGGGCGGCGATGCGCTTCATGGCAGCTTCTCCCCGGGGCCGAGCTGCGCGGGGCCGGGGCCCAGGATCGCCGCGCGCGGATCCTTCAGCCGGTCCGCAGCCCGGGCGAGGATCTCCGCAGTCGCGCGCAGCTGCAGTGCCGTGGCGCCGATTTCGAGCGCGCCGCTGTCGGTGATGCCGTCGACCTTGCCCGTGAGCGCGGCCGTCTCGCGCTCGAGGTTCCGTGCGGCGTTCGAGAGATCGCGCAGCGTGACCTCCGCCTGGCTCGCCACGGGCTGCGCGCTCGCCGCCACGCGGTCCACGGCCGCGGCGATATCGCGGCTCGCCGTGCCGAGATCGGCGCTGCCTTTCGCCAATGCGTCCGCCGCGGCGTCGAGCTTGCCCATGCGTTGCGAGAGCGCGGCGGAAAGCTCGCGCATGTTGGCTAGCGTCGCGGCGAAGGCCTCGCGGTTCTCCTTGTTCAGCAGCTGGTCGAGGCTGTCAAGGGCGCCGGCCCCGGCGAGGGCGAGCCGGTCGATCGCCGCCGTGAGCTCGCGCGAGTCCCCTTCGGCGATCACCGGGAACCTCTCGCCGCCGGGGACCTTCGTGAGCTCGGGGCCCGGCGTGCCGGACGTCACGAGATTCACGCTGGCCAGCCCCGTAAGGACGTTGCGGCTGATGGTCGCCACCGTGTTCTCGCTCACCGGCGCCCTGCGGTCTATGCGAATGGTGGCATCGACGCGGTTGATGTTGTCGCGCGAGATCGAGTAGTCATCGATTCGGCCGACCTTGATGCCTCGCATGTTGACGTCTCCGCCGACCTGCAGCCCGTCGAGCGAGGCGTGGTCGAAATGGATCGTGTAGTACCGAAAGTCGGAGCGCCGCCCGCTGTTCTGGAGCCAGACCAGCGACACGGCGACGGCGAACACCAGAGCGAGCAGCATCCCACCCACCAATGTGTACCGCGCTTCAGGTTCCATGGTTCCCCCCCGCTTCGCCGTGGTACGTGCGCGAGGCGAAATAGGATCGTACCCACGGATCGTCGAGCTGCATGACATCCTTGAGCGACCCGCAGCCGATCACCTTGCCGCCGGCGAGCACGATCACGCGGTCGACGATGCCGAACAGCGTGTCCAGGTCGTGGGTGACGAGCAGGATCGTGAGGCCCAGGTCGTCGCAAAGAAACCTCACCAAGGCGTCGAACGCCCGCGCGGTGACCGGGTCGAGCCCCGAGGTCGGCTCGTCGAGGAACAGCACCTCGGGCTCGAGCGCGAGCGCGCGAGCCACCGCCGCGCGCTTGCGCATGCCGCCCGAGAGCTCGCTCGGCATTTTCGCGGCGGCATCAATCGGCAGGCCGGCGAGCGTGATGCGCAACCCCACGAGCGGCCACAGCAGGTCGGCCGGGACCGCGGCGTGCTCGATGAGCGGCGTGGCGACGTTCTGGGCCACGGTGAGCGAGGAGAAGAGCGCTCCGTCCTGGAACATCATGCCGAAGCGCTGGCGCAACTTCCCGAGCTCGCCGGCCGACGCCGTCCACACGTCGGTGCCGAACAGGCGCACGGTCCCGGCGGTCGGCTTGAGCAACCCGATGATCTCGTGCAACAGCACCGACTTGCCGCTGCCGCTGCCGCCGATCATCGCCGCGACCTGGCCGCGCGCCACGCTGAACGTCGCGCCATCGTGCACCGTCTGCGCGCCGAAGCGGGTCACGATCGAATCGACCTCGATGACCGGCGCGGCAGCGTTCATATGTCGACCTCGTTGAAGAACACCGCGAAGAACGCGTCGAGGAGGATCACGGCGACGATGCCCTGCACCACGGTGGAGGTCGTGTTGATGCCGATGGAGCGGGTATCGCGGCTCGCGTTCATCCCCATGTAGCAGCCGATGACGGCGATGAAGAGCGCGAACACAGGCGCCTTCCCCAGTCCCACGACGACATGTCTCACCGGCAGCGCGGTGTGCAGGCGCGTGATGAAGGTGGTGGGCGTGACATCGAGCATGGGGCCGGCCACGGCCATCGCGCCGCCGATGCTGGCGACGTCGCCGACGAACACGAGCAGCGGGAGCGCCACGGCCAGCGCGATCAGGCGCGGCATCACGAGCACCTGCATCGGGGCGAGGCCGAGCGCGCGCATCGCGTCGATCTCCTCGGTGAGGAGCATCGTGCCGAGCTGCGCGGTGAACGCGGCCCCCGACCTGCCGGCGATGATCACCGCGACGATGATCGGCGAGAGCTCGCGGCAGGTCCCGATCCCGACGCCGTCCACGATGTAGATGTTGGCGCCGTATTTCTCGCTCTGCAGCCCGAGCAGATAGGCGAACACCACGCCGATCAGGAACGTGACGAGCACGACGACCGGTATCGCGTCGAGGCAGACCTGCTCGAGTTGCGCGGTGAGCTCCTTCACCCTCAGCGTGCGTGGGTGCAACGCGAGCTGGCCCAGCTCGCATGCGGACTCGCCGAGGAACGCGAGCTCGCCCGCGAGCAGGTCGCGCAGCGCGAAAGCCCGCGCGCCGAGCGCGGCCAGGACGCCGCGTTTCTGCTGCACGGGCTGGATGTCGCCCTGGTCCATGCGCGCACGCACCACGTCGACCACCTGCGCATGGGTTTGCCTGAAGTTGGCGAGCTCGCCGACGCTGGCTCCGGCGGCGGCCACGCGGCGAAGGAGCACCAACGTCGCGGCCGTGTCGAGGCTATCGAGGGCTGCGCCGTCGAGGGTGAAGCGGGAAGCCGGAAGCTTCTCGGCGGCGAGCGCAGCGTCTATCGGGCCCAGGTCGGCGAGCTGCCACGCCCCGTACAGGAAGAGCGTGGGGGCCTGCCCGTCCCGCTCCACGCGGCAATAGCGCTGCGCTGTATCCATCGTCGGAGACGATGACCCCGGTCAGTAGACCGACTCCACCGGGACGCTGAAGACGTATCCCGCGCCGCGCTCGGTGACGATGTAGCGGGGATTCGCCGGATCGGCCTCGAGCTTGCGCCGCAGCCGCATGACCTGCGTATTGACCGACCGGTTGTAGACGTCATCGCTGTGCAGGCGCGACATGTCCAGCAGCTGGTCGCGCGACAGGATGCGATTCGGCGCTCCGAGCAGGACGACGAGGAGGCTGAACTCGCCGTTGCTGAGCGGCACCGCCTTCCCCCCGGGGGATATCAGCCGGCGCGTGTTGAGCTTGAGCTCCCAGCCGTCGAAGCGGTAGGCGCGGATGCCCTCCGGCCGGCCCTGGCGCACCTCGGCGCGGCGGCGGCGCAGCACCGCGCGGATCCGCGCGAGCAGCTCGCGCGGGCTGAACGGCTTGGTGAGGTAGTCGTCGGCGCCCAGCTCCAGTCCCATGACCCGGTCGGCCTCTTCGCGCCGCCCGGTAAGCATGATGATCGGGATCGAGGACTCCTCGCGCAGCCGGCGCGCGAGCGCCATGCCGTCCTCGGTCTGGAGCTTCAGGTCCAGCACGACGAGGTCGACCACCTCCTCCGCCAGCACCGCCTGCATGGCGCGCCCGTCGGCCACGGCGGTGACGCGAAACTCGTACTCGCCAAGGTAATCGACGATGGCCTCCCGCAGCACGGGGTCATCGTCGACGGCGAGGACGTGCGCGAGGGACGCGTCCGCCCGCGACGGGTCAACTTGGGTGTTCATGTCCGCATGCGGGTGCATTACGGGTGCGACTCTAGCCCGGGAAACCCGTGCTCGTCACAGATGTGACTTTACGCCCGCCCGTATGACATATTACCCCGATGGATTCGACGAGCGTCGTGATCACGCTCCTCGTCACCGCGTTGGCCATCGCCTACCTGGTGTGGAGGGTGAGGCAGCGGACGGCCGAGCTCGAGCAGGCCAACACGCGGCTGCGCGCGGAGGCGGTCGACCGCCAGCGGGTCGAGGAAGATCGGCTGCGCACGGAGACCAGGTTCCACGCCTTCCTCGAGTTCTCGCCGGACGCCATGCTGATGGTGAATCACGAGGGGCGCATCATGCTCGCCAATCGCCAGGTGCAGTCGCTCTTCGGCTACGCGCGCGAAGAGCTGGTCGGCCTGCCGGTGGAGATGCTGATGCCGCAAGCCCGGCGGAGCGTGCATGCGGAATTGGTGCGCCAGTTCGTCGCCTCCCCCGTGCCGCGCAAGATGGGCGCGGGCCTGCCACTGGAGGGCCTGAGGAAGGACGGCACGGTCTTTCCAGCGGACGTGAGCCTCAACCCGGTCCAGCTGGCCGACGGCGTGCAGGTGCTCGTTTCCGTACACGACATTACCGAGCGCAAGCTCGCCGAGGAGAGGATCCGGCAGGGCGAAGAAGAGCTTCGCCAGCTGGTCGATCTCGTTCCCGAGCACATCTTCGTCCTGGAGCCCGACGGCCGGCACGCGTACTCGAATCGGCGTGCCCTCGAGTACACGGGCCACACCCTGGAAGACATTCGCGCGCCTGACTTCCTCTCCACGGTCCTGCATCCCGAGGATTCTGTGAGACTGCAGCCCGAGCGCGACCGCGCGATCGCGGAAGGAACCTTGTGGGAAGGGGAAGCGCGGCTGCTCGGGGTGGACGGGCGGTATCGCTGGTTCCTCGTCCGCCTCACCCCGCTGCGCGACGTGCAGGGACGCATCTTCCGCTGGTACGGGACGCGCACGGACATCGAGGAGCTGAAGCGCGCCGACGATAGCCTGCGGCGCAGCGAGGCATACCTCGCCGAAGCGCAGCGATTGAGCCACACCGGCAGCTTCAGCTGGAAGCCCTCCACCGGCGAGATCGTCTGGTCGGCGGAGACCTATCGGATTTGCCAGTGCGATCCAGCGACGCCGCCGACCCTGGAGCTCGTGTTCCAACGGACGCATCCGGATGATCTTGCGCTCCTGCGGATGGCGATCGAGCGCGTGTTGCGGGAATGGAAGGGCCTCGACTTCGAGCACCGGTTGTTGATGCCGGATGGCTCCGTGCGCTACGTGCATCTCGTCGGCCATGCCCAGAGGGACAAGTCGGGAGCGCTCGAGTTCGTTGGGGCAGTGCAGGACATCACGCGGCATAAGCTCGCGGAGGCCGAGCGCAATCGGCTCGAGCAGCGGCTGCGCCAGGCGGCCAAGATGGAAGCGGTCGGACGGCTCGCCGGCGGCATCGCGCACGACTTCAACAATGTCCTGGGCGGCATCGTCGCCTACGGCGAAATGATCCTCGAGAAGGTTCCCGGGGAATCGCCGCTGAGGCGCTACGCGAGCAACGTCCTCATCGCCGCGAACCAGGGGCGCGCGCTGGTCGAGCAGATCCTCGGTTACAGCCGAACCAATCGCGGCAGGCGCGCGCCGGTCGACATCGCGAACGTCGTCGGCGAAGCGCTCGAGCTCGTTCGCGGTACGTTGCCACCCGATATCCGCCTCGAGGCGAGCGCCCCCGGGTCGCCGCTCGTGGTGATCGGCGACGCCACTCGGCTGCATGAGATCGTCCTGAACCTGTGCCGCAACGCGGTGCAGGCCATGAGCGTCGGGGGCACCCTGCGCGTGAAGCTCAAGGCCATCGAGGCGTCGGGCGAGCGAGGGCTCTGGCACGGCACGCTGGCGCCGGGAAGTTACGTGCGCCTCACCGTCGAGGACAACGGATGTGGAATGGACGAATCGACCCTGTCGCGCCTGTTCGAGCCGTTCTTCACCACCAAGGAGACCGGCCAGGGAACGGGCCTCGGCCTCGCGCTGGTCTATGCGATCGTCGCCGACCTGGGTGGCGCCATCGACGTGAGGAGTGCGCCCCGCCAGGGCACCACGGTGACGATCTACCTGCCGCACTCGGAGGTCGGGCTCACCGCGGAGGGTGCCTCAGCGGCCCCGGTGCCGCGGGGCCATGGAGAGCGCGTCCTGCTGGTCGACGACGAGCCGCTGCTGCTCGAGGCGACCGCCGAGGTGCTCGTGGGGCTCGGCTACGAGCCGGTGGTGTTCTCCGACAGCCAGGCGGCGCTCGCGGCTTTCGAGGCGGCGCCTGCGCGCTTCGATGTCGTCGTCACCGATGAAGCCATGCCCGGGCTCACCGGGACGGGGCTGGCGAAGGCGTTGCACCTGCGCCGGCCCGACTTGCCGATCGTCCTGGTGAGCGGCTACAGCGGGCCGCTCCTGACTCAGCAGGCGCTCGCCGCGGGCGCGGAGGAAGTTCTCGCGAAGCCGGTCGAGTCGCGCGAGATCGCAGCGACCCTCGCGCGCCTCCTGAAGCTCGCGGCCTGAGGCGCCCTACCTGTACGCCGGCGGGACGTACTCGTACGGGTAGAGATAGAGGCTCGGGATGTAGTCGTCGAACCACGCGTCGTCTTCGAGGTCGCTCGCCGAGCGCCGATAGACGGTTCCGCCCAGGCTGCGCATGCGCTCGTTGATCGTCGAGTTCAGATCCTCGCTCACGTCGGCGATGACGGCCGATTGGCCGGCGTCGAGGACGAAACGGGTCTCGTCGGCCGCCTGGGCGCGAGTGTCGGCCCGGACCACGTCCGTGGCGACTCCGACCACGCCTCCCGACGCGGCGCCGATCGCCGCTCCCCTGGCGGCGCCGACTGCGGCACCCGCGGGTCCTGCCAGGGCGCCCAACAGCGCCCCGATGCCTACACCGACGGCGGTGGCCACGGCGGGGTGCGTCTCCTTGGTATCGACCTCGAAAACGCCCCAGTTGTCGCGATGGACCACCGCGGTTCCGTGCACGGTGACTTGTTCGGCGCGATCGAGCTCCCAGAGCGCGTGCAGGCCCTCGTAGGCCCTGCTTGTATCGTTGAAGACGACGGCAATGTAGTTGTGCATGGACTTCTCCTATTTCTTGCGGGTTGCGGAAGATTCGGCGGAGCGCTTCGCGGCGACGGCTTCGCTCACCTGTCTGGCGGAATCTCGCGCGCCGGCGACGATTTGCCGGACCGCGGCCTCGAATTCGCGGCCGGCATTCTTCATGCCCTCGTGGGCATCCTGCTGCACGGCCGCGAGGCTTTCGATGGCCGCTGCGAGGTGCTTCCTCGCCGCCTCGTCCTGCCCGGCCATGGAGCCCCTGATGGATTCGGCGACCGCCCTGGCCTTCGCCGCGGCGACTTCGAGATCGGCCCTCATGGCGCCGCCGCGCTTCGCCGCGGCATCGCTGATCGCCGCATGCAGTTCCTGGGTGGACGCTCGAAAATGATCGAGCGCATCCTTGACCTTCGTTTCGTGGACCTTCGTGCCGCTGGCCTTCGAGGCCTTGGGGCGGGCGCTCATGGCACTGCCTTTCCGGGCTAGAGTTGGGGGGTGGTTACAAGATCCCCGGAACCGATCGCTCCCGGGTCACACAATGGCGTGCGACGCATCGCATTTGTGACTGGCCAAGGGCGCTTCGTCGGGCCCCGGCGACACGCCGATCAACGCCCCGATACCGCACGTAACACCGGCAGCGGCCGCTCCGATGATGACCTGCCGTGCGGCCGAGTACGCCGGCCCGCGGCCGCTGAACAGCGAGGTGGCGAGGCCGATCGCCCCCAAGGGCCGCGACACCCAGTGCCAGGCTCCATGCCATCGATCGATGCCGAGCTCTTCGCGCGCCAGGGTCTCGAGCGCGGCACGCTTGTCGCTCATGTGAGCAGGATGGCGTGCGCGGGATGTCCCGCGCCGGCCACCCCCTAGGGCCGGCTCCCGCCCCTCATGCATGTCCCCATCGGCGGGCCTGGATGCGGTGGACGAAGAGCTCCATGACCGCGCGATAGAGTGCATCTTCGAGCACGCCGTCTTCATTGCCCGCGTCGACATTGGGATTGTCGTTGACTTCGATCACGCAGCAACCGCCCCCGGCCTCCTTGATGTCGACGCCATAGAAGCCGTCGCCGATCAGGTTGGCCGCGCGAAGTCCCAGCTTGACCACTTTCTTCGGGACCTCGCTCAGCGCAACGGCCACAGTGGGCCCTTCGACGTGGTCCCGCTTCGCGGCGTCGTGCTTGATGACTTGCCAGTGTCCCGGCGCCATGAAGTACTTGGCGGCGAATAGCGGGCGCTGGTTCAGGATTCCGATCCGCCAGTCGAACTCCGTGGGCAGGTATTCCTGGGCCACGATGAGCTCCGACTTGTCCAGCAGATCGAGGACGCGGGCCCGCAGGTCGCTCTCCGATTCGGCTTTCACGACGCCGTTGGAGAACGAGCTGTCCGGCTGCTTCAGCACACAGGGCAGGCCCAGGGTCGGAACGATTCGCTCGACGTTGTCCCTGCGCACGAGCAGCGTCTTGGGCGTCGGAACGCCGTGGCGATCGAGCAGCTGCGCCAAGTAGACCTTGTTGTTGCATTTCAGGATCGATTCCGGATCGTCGATGACCACCAGCCCTTCGGCGAGCGCGCGGCGCGAGAAGCGGTAGGTGTAATGGTTGACAAACGTGGTGTCGCGGATGAACAGCGCGTCGAACTCCGGCAGCCGGTCCAGATCGGCCTCGGTGACCAGCTCCGCGCGCACGCGCAGCAGCTCGGCCGCCTTGACGAACTTGCGCAGTGCGGCCGCATCGGAAGCGGGTTCGGGGTTGGCAGGATCGTGGAGAATCGCGAGGTCGTAGAGCGGCGCCGGCCGCTTGCGGACCCGCGGGCTGCGGCCGGTGAAGAATTGCGTCGCGGCCCGGATCATGAATGCCCGGTGCTCGGCCGGTATCTCGTGGACCGCCAGCGGCCGCACTCCGCGAATATGCCAGTGTCCGTTCGGCCGTTCGAGGCGCGCCCGCAACAGCGGCGCCTGCAGAAGGTTGAAGAGCTGCCCGCTCAAGTGGCCGCAGCGCTCCGCGACGCTGCGGCCGAAATAGACGTCGAGGTCGAAGGAATCGGCTCTCTGGTGCGACAGTGCGCGCTGGAGCGACTTGTTCAGGCCTTCGGTCAGGTGGCGAACCAGCGGTTGCGAGTGCATGTCCTCGATCGTCCGGACCCGGGGCAGGGGCTTGTGTCCGCGCGCTTCGGCGAGCAGCGAGACGTAATACCCAAGGGTCTGATACCGGTACGAGCTGCACAGGTTGTGCACGCGCAAGGACGGTGCCCTGTCGAACCGAGGGTCCGACAGGTAGGCGCGCGCGGACGAAACCGCTACACCGGCCATGTCGAGCGGCCAGTCGCCGGGATCGTTGACGACTACAAGGCTGCTCATGCAGCGACGGGCCCGCCGGGCGGCGGGGACTGGAGGATCACGAGCAGATTGGCGTGCATGCGGGCGAATGGTCGCGAACGCCGGTTGCTCCCGGGTCACGCAGTCGCGCGCGCCGCGTCGCAGTTGTTACCGCGGTGGCATCTGTGGCGTTCGCATGGCGGTCTACGGCCGACCGTGAACCGCCGGCGATCGAGGAGACAGAATCGCTTTCAAGTCCCGCTCAACGAACCGAGAAACTCCCGCGCGGTTGAGGTGATCGGTGTCGAAATAGAAGCGCTCCTCGGGGATCGATGCCGAGAAGTCCCGCAATGCGATGCCTCGGGGCGCCAGCATTCGCGCGAGGGCCGCATCGAACGCGTCCTCGGACGGAAGGCGGCTGAGGTAGGCGGGCGGCACCGGCATCTTGATCACGACCACGTTCATTCCCGCTGCCCGCGCGGTATCGATGAGGTGGCCGAGCTCGTCCAGGTATCTCTGCAGATCCTTCGGCGACGGCGGCCCGGGATACAGGTACTCGATGCGCTTCGCGGTGGCCGTGGACGAGGCGCGATAGACACGCTCGAACTGCGCCTCGCCCTCCCAGACGTCGCGCTCGAACCGCTCGCGGTTGTTGATCTTCGAGAAGCCGCTCGCGTAGTCGAGCACCGCGCGCGGGTCGACGCCTTCCGTGCGGCTGTAGCCCCACATACTGCGGGCCACGTCCGGGTCGAAGGGCGTGCGCCGCACGAGCTTCGCGTCGGCGAAGCGATCCTCGTTCCAGAGGCGCGAGTAGAAGGCGAAGGAATCGGCGGCGTAGAGCACGTTGCGCGCGCCGTGCCGGCGCAGGAACTCCTCGAACACGAAGCGCTGGTAGAGCGGGCCCGTGCCGAGCGCGGCGAGATTGATGATGCGAAGCCCGGTCTCCTTCCCGAGCCGCGCGTTGAAATCCGCGAAATCGAGCGGCATGGCGTGCGACGCGCCGAGGATCACCCAGTCGAACTCGCCGTCCCCCGCGACCTCGATCTTGTGGATGGGATTGGCGTGCGCGGTGCGCTGGACCAGCCGCTCGGCCGCGAAGTAGACGCAGGCATAGATCGCGAGACCGATGGCGGTGAAGGTGAGCGCGGCGCGCGCGAGGTTCTTCATGCCTCAGAACTGCATGTAGATGAACTCGTGCGCCTGCCAGCGCCCGAAGAGGAGCAGCGCGAAGATCGCGAGGTAGCACGTGGCCCAGCGCAGCGCCACGGGGGCCGCGGCGAGGCGCTCGAAGATCGAGCGGCGCTCGTCGGCGATCTCGATCGCGACGAGGGCGACGATGAGGACGAATGCCGTGTAATGATCCGGCGTGAACGGATATTTCGCGAGCAGAGGCGGGATCTCGGCCGCCCTCGTCGCGAGCTTGCGGATCACATGCCACGCATCCTCGAGGGATCTCGCGCGAAAGAAGATCCAGCTCGCGGCGATCAGGTGGAACGTGAGCAGCACCCGCAGCACCGCGAACGCCTGGCTCGCCGCGACACGCGGCAGCTTTTCGCCGAGGCGCTTCCACATCGGCGCGCTCGCGAGGCCCGCCCAGACGTAGGCTCCGTTGAGGATGCCCCACGCGAGGAACGTCCACCCCACGCCGTAGCCCAGGCCCGCGTGCCACATCCCGCTCACGATGAACACGGCCATCACGTTGAGGTAGTGGCGCAGCTGACCCACGCGGCTTCCGCCCAGGGGGATGTAGAGATAGTCGCGGAACCAGTGGGCGAGCGAGATGTGCCATCGGTCGCTCCAGAATTCCGCGGGGCTGCGTGAATGATAGGGGCGGCGGAAATTGTCCATCAGCTTCAGGCCGAACAGCAGCGACACGCCGATCGCCATGTCGGTGTAGCCCGAGAAGTCGCAGTAGATCTGGAAGGCAAAGAAGTAGACGCTGAGCGCGAGATCGACGGGCGTGGCATACGCGGCGATCGCGAAGGTGCGGTCGACGAGCGGCGCGAGGTTGTCGGCGATGAGCACCTTCTTCACCAGGCCCCAAAGGAACAGCTGCGAGCCCAGGACGAGTTGCTCGGGGCTCGCGCTTACGGCCGCGACGGCCTGCGGGAGGAACGTGGTGGCGCGCTCGATCGGCCCGGCGAGGATCTTGGGAAAGTGGGCCAGGTAAAGCGCGACATGGCCCGCATGGCCCGCTTGCGGCAGCGCCCGCCGGAAGGCATCGACGAGGTAGCTCGCCGCCGAGAAGGCGTAGAAGGAGTACCCGGCGGGGGCCGTCAGCCCCAGCCTTGGCAAGGCGATGCCTGCCCCGCGCTGCAGCTCTCCGGCGATGAAATCGTAGAACTTGAACGCGACGAGCGACCCCAGCGCCGCGGCGAGTCCCGCCGCCAGGATCCAGCGCCGCGCCGTCTCGGATGCCGCGCTCTCGAGGGCCCGGCCGCACGCGAGCACGACCAGCGTCATCCCGCCGAGATAGAGGAGGTTCGCGGGCTTCGACGCCCCGTAGAAGACGTGGCTCGCGGCGAGGAGGGCGAGCCAGCGGTAGCGTGGGGGAAGCGCCGCGTACAACGCGAGCGCGAGCGGCAGGAAAACGAGGAACTCGAGCGAAGTGAAAAGCATCGGCGCGCGCCCCGCGCCCGGCTAGTAGGTCGCGCCGCCGGCGCGCAACTCCTCGGGCACCTGGTCGATGGGTATCGCCGCGTTGACGATGAGGTAGTTGGCGAGGGCGTCGCGCTGCGCGGGCGTGAGCTTGATCTGGATGTGACTCGGCTTGCCCAGCGTGCCCAGCCACGCGGCCTTGGCGCGGTCCTGCGTGATCACGACGGTGATGATGTGGCAGCCCTGGCAATAGTTCAGCACCAGGTCGCGCCCGTCGGGCGGCAGCACCCTCTCCCAGTTCGCCTTCGCCGGGTCGGCGGGCGGATTCGCCAGAGGCATGTTCGCGGCGAGATAGTCGGCGAGGGTGCGGCGCTGCCTGTCGTCGAGGCCTCGCAGCGCGGGAAGGGACTGCTCGCGCGCACGCAGCTCCGCCAACCACTCATCGGACGTATGCTTCCCTCCCACGATGGCGCGAATGTCCACGGCGGGGGCGCCAGCGGCGAAAGCCTTCGCAAGCAGCGTGCGTCCGCCCTGCGGGACGAAATCGAAGATGTCCTTCTCCGGCGCGGCGGCGGCCAGCCCCGCGAGGCAGGCCAGGGCGAGGAGCAGCGCGCGGATTCGTGGCGTTGTCATGTTCAGAAGCGCAGGTCCGGCGGCACGTCGTCGACCTTCATCGGCATGTTGAGCGCCGAGTAGCGCGCGAATTCCTCGCGCTGCGCGGGCGCCATCTTCAGCTGCTTGTGGAACGGCGACAGGAACACGTTGCGCCAGCCCTGCGCGTCGCGGGACTGGGTGAGGTAGCTTGAGAAGATCGAATGGCACGACTGGCATTCGGTTTCGGCGAGCGAGCGGCCGTCGGGCGGGAGCGCCGCCGCGAGATCGGGGCTGGCGGCCACATCCGGCGCGAGCGGCATGTTCACTTCGAGATAGGCTGCGAGCGTGGCGCGCTCGCGCTCCGAGAGCGTCCCGCGGCCCTCGAGGAATGCGCGCCACTCGGCCTCGCTGCGGCGAGATTGCACGACCGTGCGCAGCTCCGAGGCGCTTGCCGGCGCGCCGAGCAGCCCCAGCAGCAGCGTGCGGCCGCCCTTGGGCATGAAGCTGAAATCCTGGGCAGCCGCCGTGCGCGTGAGGAACAACAGGATCAGCGCGGCGGCGATGGCGAGGATCACCCAGCCCCAGCGCTGCGCCCGCGTCATCCGGGTTCCTTCGGCGCCGGCCTGTCGGTGAACGAGAACACCGGCACGCGCAACTCGGAGCGCGCGCGGTGCTCCGGAAAGCCTTCGCCGCGCAACAGGTCGAGGACGACTACGGTGGCGTCGTCGTAGAACTGCTCACCGCAGGTCTCGCAGACGAGGGCGGGGATTCCTTCGACCACGACCAGCCGTTCGCCCTCGAAGAACGCGGAACGTACCACCGCGCTGTGCACATCCATGCCACCGCAGCTCGTGCAAGTGGCCGCGGCGACATGGTTGCCCACGCAGGCGCTCATCCGACCAGCTTCTTCGCAGCGGCGACGACGTGGTCGGCGTTGGGTTTCATCCACAGGAACATCTCGGGCGAGGCGGGAGGCGGCGCATCGGGGAAGGCGACCCGCTTGAAGTGCGCCCCGTACACGTTCTCCGCGACGCGCGCGATGACTTCGGCTCCCGGGCACAGCGTGTAGTACGACTGGTCCACCGTGAGCAGGCGCTTGGTCTTCTGTACCGACTTGACCAGAGATTCGGTGTCCATCGGCTTGAGGCTCCTCAGGTCGATCACCTCGGGCTTCATGCCTTGCGCCTTCAGCTTCTCGGCCCCCGCCATGACCTCGGGCATTCCGCCGCCGGACCCGACGATCGTGATGTCGCTGCCGGTCATTCGGACGACCGCCTTGTCGAGCGGCGTGGTGTAGGCCTCATCGGGAACTTCCTCCATCAGCTCGCGAAGCCCCGCGGGATACAGGTACACGACCGGGTCGGGGGAGCGTATTGCGGCGTGCATCATGCCCTTGGCGTCGTGCGGCGTGGACGGGATCACCGTCCGCACGCCCGGGATGTGCGCGTAATAGGTGTCGATCTCGTAGTCGGAGTGCTGCCCCGC
This sequence comes from Burkholderiales bacterium, assembly GCA_035519135.1. GTDB lineage: Bacteria > Pseudomonadota > Gammaproteobacteria > Burkholderiales > SG8-39 > VBDM01. Next base: position 22,786 of record DATIWX010000134.1, read on the forward strand.
GAAGCCGGGCGTCTGTCCCGTCATCTCGAGGATGAACACCACTGGCATCGAGGCCACGCCGCCCGTCATGCTGCGCAGCTTGCCGGCATGGTTCTGGATGATCTGGAAGCACATGCCGTTGCCCTGGTAGGGGATGTAGGTCGCGGCCTTCGACCCCGCGAGCCCCGCGCCGAGCGTGGCCGCCGCCATCCACATTTCGTCGATGCCGGTGTTCACCACGCGCTCGCGTCCGAACTCCTTCTCAAGGTTGATCACGGGCTTGCCCGGGGTCGCGGCGACCGGCGGTGTCAGCTCGAAGAACCACACCATGTTCTTGTCCGCGCGCATCTCGTATTGCACCGCCTCGAGGACGGAGTACATCCAGCTTTTCTTTGCCATGGTCTTCTCCTCAGCCGAATTGCCGGGCCGCGACGGAGCCCTCGACGAACACGTTCTTCAGGCCATCCTCGGGCTTGCAGAACGGCTGCTGGTCGGCCCAGGCGAAGGCGTCGATCGCTTCCTGCTTCGCCGCCGCCTCGATCGCTTCGGCCTGGGCGCGGGTGAGCGAGCCCCAGGCGATGAGGACGTTTCGGCTGATTTCGACCGGGTCGCGGGCCATCCATTCGCGCAGCTCGCGCTCGGGACGGAACGACGAGATCGCGAGCGGGTCGTAGCCGAATGCGCCCAGCTCCCCTGGCTTGGCGCCGGGGGCGCCCCAGTGGTTGTAGTAGCGATAGGTCTTCGCCTCGATGAGCGTGGGGCCGTTGCCGGCGCGCGCCCGCTCGACCGCGGTCCGGGCGACGTTGTAGACCTGCATCACGTCCTGGCCGTTCACGACCACTCCCGGGATGTGGTACGGGGCCGCCGCCTCGGCGATGTCCTTCATCGGGCACGAGAGCGAATAGTGGGCGTACTGGTGGTAGAGGTTGTTCTCGAGGACGTAGATGAAGGGCAGCTTGAGCAACGCCGCATTGTTGAGCGCGGAATGAAACGCGGGCGTCGCATACGTGCCGTCGCCCGCGAACACGACCACCACCTGCTTGCTGCCGCGCGCCTTGATGGCGAACGCGGAGCCCGTGGCCATCGGCGGGGCCGGCCCGATCATGCCGTCGGCGCCGATGAAGCCGCATGACTTGTCCGACAGGTGCATCTCGCCCGCGTAGCCGCCGTTCAGTCCGGTCGCGCGGAAGTCGTTCTCGGCCGCCATCTTCTTCATGTCCACGCCTTTGGCGAGGGCGTGCCCCGTCGAGCGATGCGAGCTGTAGACGAGGTCCACCTCTTCGAAGCTGCCCTTGTTGCGCAGCGCCGCGCATACGCCGACCGCGACTGCCTCCTGGCCCGCGTAGAAATGGTCGTAGCCGCGGTACTTGGGATCGGTGAGCATCTTGTCGGCCATCGTCCTCTCGTGCCAGCGGATGCGGCAGATGTCGGTGTACATCTGGACCTGCTTGTCGGCGGGCAGGTCCTTGGCCCAGTAGCCGAGTTCGCCCTCGGCGTGCGCGTCGCTCGCGCGGATCAGCGAGATAGCGGCGCCCGCGCCGGCGACGCCCTTGAGGAATGTGCGCCGGCCCGGAGACCGGATCGGGCCCCACTCCGGAACCTGCTGCGTGGCTTCCTGGGTCGTGCTATCGAGTTCGGCCATGAACATCTCCTTCACGCTGGGTTTACGGATTGACGCCTGGGTCGACGATAACCTTCCGTGCGGGGCGGGAATTGATGGCCGTCAACTGCGGCGCGAACAGAGGCTCTTCTTATCTTTGGCCTCCCCATTTCTCGTCATAGTCCGCCTCCGTGCCGATCTCACTGGCGTAGTGGTTGATTTCCCTGGCCGTCCTGCTGAATTCCTCCTCTCCCACCGCGCGCAGCGCTGCGGCTTGGCCGCGGCCGAACTTCTCCTTCCAGGACGGGGCATAGGTGAGCGTGATGAGGTAGCCGGCCCGCTTGTAGAGCTCCGTCAGAGCGCGCCGCGACTTGGCGTTCTCGACATCGTGGCGGATGTCGATGAAGACCTGCCGCATCCCCGTCTCGCTGTCGATCCTGCCGTAGATGTGTCGGTCGTGAGCCATGGATGTCCTCCTTCCTCGCGAATGGTTGATCGCGATCCATCACCGAGGGGTCGCGGATCGCCGCGCGAAGGTCACGAAAGCGACCCGTGTCCGGCGGCGGCCGCGGTCGCATCGGGGGCCGGTTGCGCCGCGCATGGCAGGTGCGACCCGGGACTGGCGAATCGAATCCGATCGGGGATGGAGCCGCGCCATTCTTGCCAGGCACGCGGCCGAATGCGCGCGCCTTGACCAACCTTCAACGATAGAGAGGTTTGATGTGGAAACGACCATGAAGAAACGAATGCTTACAGGCGTCCTTGTCGGCGCGCTCATGCTTCCCGTTGCCGCCTACACCCAGGTGATCAGCGGAACGATCGCGGGTGGAGTCATCGGCGGCCCCGTGGGCGCCGTTGTCGGCGCAACCATCGGCGCCGTCAACGTGGCGCTCTTGAGCGACTATGCCGCGTCGCAGACCTGGCCCGCTTACGTCGTTCCCGGCGACGTGGTCGTCGGCACCGAGTTGCCCTCGGGCGTCGTCTACTACCGCGTTCCCCCCGAATACGTCGGGCCGCAATACTACACAGTGGTCAATGGCCACACGGTCCTGATCGACCCGAGCACCCGCCGCGTCATCGCGGTGGTCAAGTAGGCAATACCCTGCACACGATCCCGCATCGGGGGGGCCCTGCCTTCGCTGCGTACCGCGGTGGGCAAGGGGCCGCCCTGTCCGGGATCGTGGCGCTTCTCGTGGACGGCGAGGAGGAGATGCGGCTCTGCGTGCGCATCGCACTGCACGCCGAAGGAGCGCTGGTGCGCGAGTCGCCCACGATGCGCAAGGCGAGCATCGACGTCGGCACCATGAGACCGGATCTCGTCATCCTGAACCTCATGTCGCCCGACGGCGGCAGCGACTTCATCCGTGAGCTGCGACAGTGGTGCGGCATTCCCGTCATCGTGCTGTCGGCCAACGTCGCCGAGGCCCACAAGGTCCAGGTCCTCGATGCCGGCGCGGACGACTGCCTCACGACGCCATTCGGCATTCCCGAGCTGCTGGCGCGGGTACGCGCGACGCTGCGGCGGCGCCATGCGCCGGCCGGCCATCACGAGTCGTTCCGCTTCGGCGAGATCGAGGTCGACCTGTCGTCGCGAATAGTCAGGCGTTGCGGCGAGGCGATTCACCTCACACGCGTCGAGTACCGCCTGCTGGAGTTGCTCGTCGCCAACGCCCCGCGAGTCCTCGGCCATCGCAGCATCCTGAAGGAGGTGTGGGGTCCGTCGCGCGTCGAGCACAGTCACTACGTGCGCATCTACATGGAGAGACTGCGCCGCAAGCTCGAGGCGAACCCGGCTCGACCGCGCCATCTCCTCACCGAGACCGCGGTGGGATACCGGCTGACGGCCTAGAGCAAGTTGCCTGGCACCGCGGCTCAAAAGGCGCTCGTCACCTTGATCAGGAACTGGACCGACCTGATGCCGGGATCGCGATGCGTCGGGAAAGCGATATCGGCGTGCAGGACGTGGTTGGACGCCGAGCGGGCGCTCGCCAGGCGAAGGCCGATGCCGACATCGCCGAGCCAGCCCGTGTTCTCC
>DATIWX010000135.1:0-67814 GCA_035519135.1 Burkholderiales bacterium
CGCGCTCTCGCACTACACCGACTGGACCATCGGCCACGTGCACTCGGGCGCGCTCGGCTGGGTGGGCCTGGTGAGCATGGGCAGCGTCTACTATCTCGTCCCCCGCCTCTTCGGCCGCGCCGAGATGGCGAGCGTGCGGGCGATCAACGTGCATTTCTGGGTCGCCACGGTCGGCATCGTGCTGTACATCGCGGCGATGTGGATCGCCGGTGTGATGCAGGGCCTGATGTGGCGCGCGGTGAGCCCGGACGGCACGCTCACCTACACCTTCGTCGAGGGCGTGAAGGCGACCTATCCCTTCTACTCGATCCGCCTCGCGGGCGGACTGCTCTACTTCGCCGGCATGGTGATCATGGCGTGGAACGTGTGGAAGACCATCGCCGCCGGCAAGCCGGAGAACGCGGCGATCCCGGCCGCGGTCCGGGCCTAGGGAGGGATGGGCTCCATGCGCTTCAGCCACGAATCCCTGGAGAAGAACAGCGCCCTCCTCATCGTTCTCATCATCCTGGTGGTCGCGGTCGGGGGGCTGGTCGAGATCGTCCCGCTCTATTTCCAGCGGTCCACCACCGAACCGGTCGCCGGCCTCAAGCCGTATCCGCCGCTGCAGCTCGTCGGCCGCGACATCTACGTGCGCGAGGGCTGCTACAACTGCCACTCGCAGATGATCCGCCCGTTCCGCGCCGAGACCGAGCGCTACGGGCACTACTCGGTGGCGGGCGAGTTCGTCTACGACCGGCCGTTCCAGTGGGGGAGCAAGCGCACCGGCCCCGATCTCGCGCGCGTGGGAGGGAAATTCAGCGATGAATGGCACGGCATCCATCTCAACAACCCGCGCGACGTCGTCCCCGAGTCGAACATGCCCGCCTATCCCTGGCTGGCGAAGACCGCGGCCGGCGCGGACGACATCGAAGCCAAGCTCAAGGTGCTGCGCGCGCTCGGGCATCCCTACACCGACGCGGATGTCGCCGGCGCGCGCAAGGCCCTCGTCGGCAAGACCGAGCAGGACGCGCTGATCGCCTACCTGCAGGGCCTGGGCACCGCGCTCAAAGCGAGATAGCGATGGACATCAACACCCTCCGATCCCTCGTGACCGTGCTGGCCTTCGCCAGCTTCGTGGGCATCGTGCTCTGGGCCTACAGCGGCCGCGCGCAGCGCAGGTTCGAGGAAGCGGCACGGCTGCCTTTCGCCGAGGACGAAGGCGCGCACGGCGCGCGCGCGGAGGATCGCCGGTGAGCGACTTCACGAGCGGCTTCTGGGAGCTGTACATCGGCATCATCACCATCGTGGGCATCCTCGCCTGCGCGGTGCTGCTGAAGTCGATGAGCACGCACCGCGTGTCCAGCGAAGCCGACACCACCGGCCACACCTGGGACGAGGATCTCGGCGAGTACAACAACCCGCTGCCGCGCTGGTGGATCTGGCTGTTCTACATCACCATCGTCTTCAGCCTCATCTACCTCCTGCTCTACCCGGGCCTGGGGAGCTTTGCCGGCTCGCTCAAGTGGACCTCGACGGGGGAGTACGAGGACGAGGTCAAGCAGGCCGACGCTCGCTACGGCCCTCTCTACCAGAAGTTCGCCTCGCAGGATCTCAGGCAAGTCGCGGCGGACCCCGAGGCGCGGGCGATCGGGCAGAAGCTGTTCCTCAATCACTGCGCGCAATGCCACGGCTCCGACGCCGCCGGCGGCAAGGACTTTCCCAACCTGACCGACAACGATTGGCTCTACGGCGGCGAGCCGGAAACGATCAAGACCAGCATCATGAACGGCCGCAACGGGGTGATGCCGGCGCTCGGTCCCACGCTTGGCGAAGCGGGCACGCGGGACGCGGCGAACTACGTGCTTTCGCTCTCGGGCGCAAAGCACGACGCGGCGCGCGCCGCGCGCGGCAAGCAGACTTTCGTCACGGTGTGCGCAGCCTGCCACGGCGCCGACGGCAAGGGGAACCGGGCGATGGGCGCGCCCAACCTGACCGACGGCATCTGGCTCCACGGCAGCTCGGAAGCGGCCATCGTCGAAACGATCACCAAGGGACGCGGCACCAATATGCTCAATCCCGGCCAGACCGCGATGCCGGCGCACAAGGACTCTCTCGGCGAGGCGAAGGTCCACATCCTCGCGGCCTACGTATATAGCCTGTCCAACCCCAAGCCCTAGCGGCTTCGCTGGATAGCGGCGGTGAACGACACCCTGAAGAACGTCGAGGTCCTTCCGCGCCGCGACGCGGTCGAGGAGCCGCTCTACGAGGTCCGCCAGAAGATCTATCCGCGGGCGGTGAGCGGCGCCTTCGCCCGCTGGCGCGTCGCCCTCGTGATCGCGACGCAGCTGGTGTTCTACGGCACGCCCTGGCTCGAGTGGAACGCCCGCCAGGCGGTGCTCTTCGACCTCGGCGCGCGCAAGTTCTACGTCTTCGGCCTGGTGCTGTGGCCGCAGGACTTCATCTATCTCACGCTGCTGCTGGTGATCTCGGCGCTGTCGCTGTTCCTGTTCACCGCGGTGGCCGGGCGCCTGTGGTGCGGCTACGCCTGCCCGCAGACCGTGTACACCGAGATCTTCATGTGGATCGAGCGCAAGATCGAGGGCGACCGGGCGCGCCGCATCAGGCGCGACGCTGCGTCCCTCACGCCGGAAAAGCTGGGACTGAAGGCGGCCAAGCACGGCGCCTGGATCGCGCTGTCGCTGTGGACCGGCTTCACCTTCGTCGGCTACTTCACGCCGATCCGCGAGCTGGCGCACGAGGTCGCGGCCGTGAACCTGGGCCCGTGGGAAAGCTTCTGGGTCCTGTTCTACGGCTTTGCCACCTACGGCAACGCCGGCTGGATGCGCGAGCAGGTGTGCAAGTACATGTGTCCTTATGCGCGCTTCCAGAGCGCGATGTTCGACTCGGACACCCTGATCATCACCTACGATCCGGCGCGCGGCGAGCCGCGCGGCGGCCGCTCGCGCTCGACCGACCCGAAGGCGAAGGGTCTGGGCGACTGCGTCGATTGCGGCATCTGCGTCCAGGTCTGTCCGACCGGGATCGACATCCGCAAGGGCCTGCAATACGAGTGCATCGGCTGCGCCGCGTGCATCGACGGCTGCAACCAGGTGATGAAGAAGATGGGCTACCAGCCGGGGCTGATCCGCTATTCGACGGAGAACGCGCTGCGCAACCGCTGGAGCCCCGCGCAGGCGCTGCAGCGCCTGCTGCGGCCGCGCGTGATCGTGTATACGGCGATACTCGCAACCATCACCTTGGGCGCGGCGGCAGCGCTGTGGCTGCGCGTGCCGCTGAAGGTCGACGTGATACGCGACCGGGGCAGCCTTTCGCGCGAGATTCAGGGCGGGATGGTGGAGAACGTCTATCGGTTGCAGATCATGAACGCGAGCGAGTCGCCGCGCGTGTTTCACGTCCAGGCCGCAGGTCTGCCGACCCTACAGGTCGCGGGCGAAAGCTCCTTCGCCCTCGGGGGCGCGGAGACGCGCATGGTGCCGGTGAGGCTGCGCATCGACGGCGACGCGGCGCGGGCAGGATCGCACCGCATCGAATTGGAAGTTGCAGCGGTCGGAGAGCCGGCCGTGGCCGTGCGAGAGCGCTCCGTGTTCCTGGTGAGATAGCGATGCGCCACGACGCGGGACCCTGGTACCGGGAGCCTTGGCCGTGGATCCTGATGTCCGGGCCCGCGATCGTGGTCGTCGCCGGCTTCGTCACGCTGGGAATCGCGCTCGCCACCGACGACGGCCTGGTCGCCGACGACTACTACAAGCAGGGTCTCGCGGTGAACCAGGTGCTGCGGCGCGGCGCGCGGGCGCGCGAGCTGCACCTTGCGGCGACGGCGATTCTCGCCGGCGACGAGGTGAGGGTCACGCTGCGCGGCGCCGGCGAAATCCTTCCGGAGCTGCGCTTGCGGCTGGTCCACGCCACGCGCTCGGGCCGCGACCAGGTCGTGATGCTCAGGCCGTCGGGGCCGGTCTACGCGGGGCGCTTCGTTCATCCGGGCGGGGAGCCGCGGCTGCTGGTGCTCGAGGACGCGGGCTCCAGCTGGCGGCTCACCGGATCGTGGAACGGACGCGACGCGCGCGCCGAGCTGGGACCCGGAGGATAGAGCTATGCAGCGGGCGATCTGGATACTCTGGCCGTCGTTTCTCGTCGCCGCGGCGGCGGAGATGGTGTTCTTCGCCCTGTTCGATCCCGGCGAATTGACCTTCTTCGGGCGGCCGCTGGAGCTGTCGCGCACCGCGGTGTACTCGATCGGGTTCTTCCTGTTCTGGGGTCTTGCCGCGGTTTCGAGCTGGCTGTCCATGTATCTGGCGCGGGGCGGAGAACAGGCGAAGAACCCGTAACCAGTTCGGGCCGGTCGATGAATCCGCTCTCAAGTAAGCGCGGCAGCCGGCCGTAAACCCTGTCGTGACCGGTCATCTTGCCAGCAGCGAAGGCGGCTGAAGAGCGTCCATGCGTCACCGCCTCAGCATACGGATTCAGCTTCTCGCGCTCGCCCTGGCCGCCGTCGTGCCGCTGGCGGGTGCGATGGTCTACGTCATTCTGGACGCCTCGCGCGCGCACCTGCGACAGGCGGAGGACGAGATTCACAATCTCGCCGCGGCCACCGCAAGCGGCATCAGCGCCGTGGTCATCGAGAACCAGCAGCTCCTTTGGGCCCTTGCCCGGCGGCCTCTCGTGCGCGCGCTCGATCCAAAGCGATGCGATCCGGCCCTTGCCGAGATCCTCAAGCTTCACCAGGACTATTCCAATCTCTTCGTGCGCGACCTGCGTGGCAACAGCGTCTGCTCGTTGCTGCCGAACGTAGTCCCGGCCAGCGTGGCCGTCGCTCTCCCGTGGTTCAAGGAGACGGTTGCGCTGGGAGGATTCACGGTCGGGGACGTGTCGCACGGACGGGTGAGCGGCCGCTGGGTGTCGGTGTTCGGCTACCCGCTGGTAGACGACGGGGGCACCGTGATCGGCATGCTCGGCCTGCCGGTGGACCTCCTGCAGCTGCGATATCGCATCTTGTCCGCGGTCCCCGAAGGCATGCTGGTAGGCGTTGTCGACCGGCAAGGAAAGTTCCTGATTCGCTCGAGCGATCCCGAGCAATGGATCGGCAAGAGCGCGATGAGTCCGGAAGGCATGAAAGAGGAACGCCACCAAGGCAGCAGGTCGCATTTCGCGACGGGCGTCGACGGGGTCACCCGGTTCTATGCGGTTCGATCGGTCGCCGGAACCGACTGGTTCGTGTCGGTCGGGGTGCCGAAAGACACGCTCTACGCTCCGGTGTGGCGCCATCTCGCCGCCGCCGTGGCCGTGGTTCTGGGGACGCTGCTGTTTGCCCTGCTGCTGGTGCGCAGAATCAGCGCGGCGGTGTCGGGACCGATCCGGAACCTGGAAGCGACGACCGAAAAGGTCGCCGCGGGCGACCTTACCGCTCGCGCGTCGATCGAAGGCCCGGTCGAAGTCGCCAAGGTCGCGCGGGAACTCAACCACATGCTCGAGGTGCGCGAGCGCGCCGAGAGCGAGTTGCGCCATCTCAACCGCACGCTCACCGTGCTCAGCGGCTGCAATGAAGCGCTGGTACGCGCGACCGAGGAACGCGAGCTTCTGGAGGAGATGTGCCGCATCCTGGTGGAACGGGGCGGCCACGCGCTCGCGTGGATCGGCTTCGCGGAGCACGACGAGGCGAAACGCGTGCGCCCGGCGGCCCGATTCGGCGCGGCTGGGTATCTGGATACCTTCGAAGTCTCGTGGGGCGAGGGTGAGCTGGGGCGGGGACCCACGGGAACGGCGATTCGCACCGGGCAACCCGTCTTTGTCCGGGATGCGCGGACCGACGAAAGCTTCCGGCCGTGGCGCGCCAATGCGGAGCGTTTCGGCCTGCGCAGCACCATAGCGCTTCCACTCGGACGCGAGCTGCCCGCGCTCGGCGCGCTGTGCATCTACTCGGCCGAGCCGAGCCGGTTCAACGACAAGGAGGTCCGGCTGCTCGTGGAGCTGGCGAACGACGTGACCTACGGCATACAGTCGCTGCGCGCCGATGCGCGGCGCCGCCAGGTCGAGAACGAGGTGAGGCTGCAGGACAGGCGCTTCCGCGCGCTTGTCGAGAACGGCGCCGACGGGATTGCGCTGATCGGCGAAAACGCCACGATCCTCTATATGGGGTCGTCGATCACCCGGATACTCGGTTACGCCGTGGAGGAGGTACAAGGCCGCAGCGGATTCGATTTCCTTCATCCCGACGATGTCGAGGAGGTCGAGAAGTGCATCCAGAAGAGCATCGCGCATCCCGCAAGCGTGGTGGTCGCTACGACGCGCGCGCGGCACAAGGACGGCACCTGGCGCTCGTTCGAAGTCGCCTTCACCAATCTTCGGGGCGAGCCTTCCGTGGAGGCGATCGTCGCCAACTTCCGCGACATCACGGAGCGCAGGCGCGCCGAGAAATTCCTGCGCGAGAGCGAAGAGCGCTTCGAGGCCGCCTTCCACGACTCGCCCGCCCCCCTCCTGATCGTGAGCGCCGACGACGGTCGCTATCGCGACGTCAACCGTGCCTGGCTGGAGCTGTTGCGCTACGAGCGCGCACAGGTCGTCGGGCACTCGTCCGCCGAATTCGGCCTGTGGGTCAATGAAGCCAGGCGCACGGAGATGGCTACCGCAGTGCTGCGCGACGGCGCGGTCGATCGCTACGAGGCGGAGCTGAGGCGCGGCGACGGCGAGGTGCGCCTCTGCCTCATTTCCAGTCGCAGCTTCGAGCACAAAGGCGTGCGAATGCGGCTAGCCTCGGTCTTGGACATCACCGACCAGCGCCGTGCGCAGAAGCAGATGGAGGAGATGAATACGACTCTTGAGCGCATGGTCGAGCAGCGCACCCGGCAGCTGAAGAGCGCAAACACGGATCTGCACCGGGCGCTCGGGACCTTGCGCTCGGCGCAGGACCAGCTCCTGCATTCGGAGAAGATGGCCGCGCTGGGGCGGCTCGTGGCCGGAGTGGCCCACGAGCTCAACACCCCGATCGGAAACGGGCTGCTGGTGGCGAGTGCCTTGAGTGAGAAGACCGATCGCTTCGTCGCCGAGGCCGCAGCCGGACTGCGCCGCTCGAGCCTCGAGGCCTACGTCGCGCACTCGCGCGAGGCCGCGGACATGCTGACCCGCAATCTGCACAAGGCGGCAAGCCTCATCACCAGTTTCAAGCAGGTGGCCGCTGACCAGACCAGCTCTCAGCGCCGCGCCTTCCGGCTGAACGAGGTCGTCGACGAGGTCCTCTCGACGCATCGCCCGATGCTGCGCAAGACCCCCATCAAGGTCGAGGCGCGCGTCCCCTCGGGCATCGTCATGGACAGCTACCCGGGGCCGCTCGGGCAGGTCCTGGCCAATCTCATTCACAACGCCATCGTGCACGCGCACGAAGGCCGTCCGCACGGCAGCGTGCTCATCATCGGGCGCAGCCTGGAGGGCGACGCGGTGGAGCTCGCGGTTCGCGACGACGGGCACGGTATCGCCGAGGACGATCTGCGGCGCGTGTTCGATCCGTTCTTCACCACCAAGCTCGGGCGCGGCGGCACCGGGCTCGGATTGCCGATCTGCCACAACCTGGTCACCCAGACTCTGGGGGGGGAAATCCGCATCGAGAGCACGCCCGGAGCCGGAACTTCCGTGATCATCAAGCTGCCCCTCAGGGCCCCGGACACCTCCGGCGTGGATGCGAGCGCGCCGGGCACCTACGCCGTCCTGGAGCGATAGCCGGATCCGGCGGGACGCCCTACCAGGCCTTCCTCTTCGGCCTTGATGCGCAGTGCCAGGACCTTGGAGTAGATCCGGCACTGCGCGAAGCTGCCGCCGATGAACCACAGGCCGGCCTGGCCGGTGGGCGTCCACATGTTGCGCAGCTCCTGTTCTTCCTCGTCGATGCCCCACACCGGGCCGACGCGCCGGGCGACCTCCTCGCCGAACAGCTTGCGCACCAGGTGCTCTAGGCCGAGGTAGCCGGTCGCCAGCACGATGAGATCCGCGCGGAGGGTCTCGCCGCCGCGCAGCCGCGCTCCTGCCGCGACGAATGCCTCGATGTCGGAGAGCTGCACCAGGCGGATCTTGCGCTCGACGATCAGGTCCGAGCAGCCGACGTTGAAGTAGTAGCCTCCGCCGCGCTGCCAGTACTTGAACTGCCACCCGGTTTCGTCCTCCGTATCGATCCTGAAGCCGGCGCGGGTCAGGCCATCGAGCAGCGGCTGGTCCAGTTTCCTCGCCTGCTCGGCCATCATGCTGTGAGAGATTCGAGTCAGCGCCAGCGGCATCGACGCCGTGATCAGGTCGCAGTCCTCGAGCGGCATGCCCTCGCCGTACAGGGTGTACGGCAGCTGCGCGCTCGGCTCGATATTGAGGATCAGCGTCGGGCTGCGCTGGACCAGCGCGACCTCGGCGCCGTTGGAGTAAAGGTCCTGCGCGATGTCGTGGCCGCTGTTGCCCGTGCCGACGACCAGGGCGCTGCGGCCCTCCCATTGCGCGGCGTCGCCGTATTCGTGCGAGTGCATGACGCGCCCGCGGAAATTCGAAAGGCCCGGCATCTCGGGCACGTTCGGGATGCCGCTGACGCCGGTCGCCATGACGATGTGCCGCGGATGCAGGGTGCGCGTGCCGCCTTCCCGGCGCAGGACGACGGTCCAGCGCCCTTTTCCCTCGTCGTAGCTGGCGCCGGAAAACTCGCTGCCGGTCCAGAAATCGAGCTCCATGCTCTCGGCGTAGGCTTCGAACCAGCCGGCCAGCTTGTCCTTGGGAACGTAGACCGGCCAGTTGGCGGGAAACGGCATGGCGGGAAGGTGGTTGACGTGCACCTGGTTGTGCAGCGTCAGCGCGTGATAGCGCTTGCGCCAGTTGTCTCCGATGCGGCTTTCGCGATCGACGATGAGCGCATCGACGTTCAACGCTTTCAGGCGGGCGGCAATCGACAGCCCGGCGTGGCCGCCGCCGACGACCAGCACCGCCGGGTCCCGGTCGGCGTAGGCGGCCGCGGATCTTCTCCGGTCGAGCCAGTTCGGCCCGCGGAAGTCCCGGGAATACGCTTCGCCGCGCGGCCTGCGGCTGCCGACGCTTTCTTCGAATCCCTTGAGTTCGCCGAGCGCGGTGAGCAGCGTCCAGGCCCGCGCGCTCTCCGGGCTCAGTCGCACCACGCCGATCCCCCGCCCGCAGACGGTCTCGAAGCGGAAGATCGCCTCGATGACTTCCGTCCCGGCGCGCGTGACGCGGCGCGGCGGCGTGCGCTGGCGATCGACCTCGAACCCGGACGCGCGCGTGCGCTCGGCGGTGCGCTTCAGAGCATCGAGAATTTCTCCGACGCCGCTCACGGTCTGCACCCGCCAGGTGAAGGCGAGCAGGTCGCGCCAGTGCGAGTCGGGCAGGAACAGCGCTTCGAGCGGTTGCGTGTCCGGACCGGAAAGGGCTTTCTCGAATTCCGCGAGCCAGCGACTGACCGGCGCGTCGTTCATAGTTGCGCGACGAGCTCGACGGGCAGCCCGGCGCGAATGGTGTTGTGGACCTCCGCGGCCGCCCCGGTGCGCACGACGACTTCGTGGGCGCGCTGCGAGTTCCTGACCGTGGCGGAAATCTCCATCGTGAGCTCCATCTCGAGTTGGAACATCAACTGCTCGGGACATCTTCGACGCGCAACAGAGCGACGGCCTCGCTGATCGTCTGGGACGCGGCGCTGTACCCTGGGTATCGCATGACTCCGAGGGCGTCGGTACCGAAATAAAGCAGCGAGGAAAGGATGCCGCAGAGGAGCAAGGCTTTTTGTGCCATCGTTCGCTAGGTCGGACCGGCGCCACTCGTCGAGCTCCGCCACAGGCGCGATGTCGCCGCGCCGGCGACGGCGGAGACCAAGGGCAAGAAATAATCGACGGCGAGCAGAGCCACGGTCATGAGATCAAGGCCAGCGTAGAGAACCCGCTGAGTCAGCAGTGCGTGAATGACCATCGCAGCCATGGCTGCAACGAGCGCCCACGCTGCGCCGGCGCGCGGCCCCAGGACGCGCCCGAGCAGCAACCCGACCACAAAAAAGTACAGCAAGGTCGGCGCGACTCGCTCCAGTTCATTCGCAACGAGTCCGATCGGACTGACCGCCCGCTCGCTTGCTGTCGTGACGGCCCACCAGTTCAGGAGCGCGAAGAAGATCACCGTCCAGCCCACGACCGCCAGCAGGGCGCCGACTAGAGCCTTGGTGTTGCGCATCGCCTGCTCCGATCTAGAGTTCGAGTTCAGCGGCTGCGGAAGGCAGTCCGCCGGAATGAAGGGTTAGTCCTCAGAGCCACCGACGAACCTTTACCTTGTAAGCCAAGTATTCGTTGCCGAACAGCTCTGAAAGCACCCTCTCTTCGGGAGCTATTTGGAACCGGCCGATGTACAAGCAGAAAGCCAACGGCCCGAGCAGTGCCCATGCTGAAGACAAGAAGACCGCCCAGGAAACAAGAACGAACAAGAGGCCGACGTACATCGGGTTCCGTGTAATACGGTAGACCCCAGAGCTGACCAGCGCAGTCGTCGAGTATGGCTTCATTGGGTTGATTGTCGTTCGCGCTCTGCGGAAGGACAATGCCCCTGCGATATCGAACGCGCCACCTGCCAAAGCCATCGCGATCGCCACGGATTTGCGGATCATCGGCGGCAATTCAGGCAAGGGCACGAATGAGGCCACCGACCACATGGCAATCGCGACCGATAGTGCTACCAGCGGCGGTGGGATCTTGAGTTCAAGCGCGTGCATAGGTACGACCCTAAGGCCTAACGCCCAAGCTAAGCCGTGGGCCCGCCGGGGGCGGGACTGTCTGCTTGAGCGCCCTGTTGGGCGTAACCAGCTAGTTGCTGCCTACACATTGCTAACCATAACAGCAGGAAGCCCAGGAGTGCTCCGGCGCTGGCGATGCCAACCGGCCCATTCATGACGAGATACCAGAAGAACGGCAGAGTAAGAATGATGACGGCACCCATGACGAGCCGGAGAGACGACGGTCCAAACTTACCAACCGCGCTCAAAAAGCAAAGAAGAAAGAAAGCCAATGGAGTTGCCAGAGTAAAAACGACCGCTGGATTTGCACGGCCAGCTCCAAACCCGCTCATGCCGACGATGAAGAGGAACATGGCACCCCACCCAAGCAGGCCGCAAAAGCTCACCAAACCAACAAGCCATCTCAGCATGTCAGTGACGCGCAACAGTAAACAGTAAATAGTCTTCCCAAAACCGGCCTAATCTGGCGTGCCAGTCTACGCTCGGTGAAGTTGTCCTTCAAACTCACGGGGATGCAAACGCCGTCTTCGAGCTGTGGCCGCGATAGATTGTGCGAGAAGGGTCAAGTGTCTGTTCTGCCAAGGGGTGAAACCCCGCATGACGAAGGCCGGCTGAGGGCGCCGGTTTTCTGGTGCCGGCCGGAGCGGGGTGCCGCGGACCTTTGATCCAGGTCAAATGCCGTGCGGGCGGGCACGGTAGGTTTGGCGTAGGTGCCGCGAGACGGCGCGTAGACTTGCGAGGCATTGCCGCCATGACCGAACGCATCCAGGACGTCGCCCATCTGGGCAGGATCGAGCTGCTCACCCCGAAGATCGAGCGCACGCGCTGGTTTTTCGAAACGCTGCTGGGGATGGAGGTCGCGCACGAGGCGGGCAAGTCCCTCTATCTGCGCGGTTACGGCGATTACGCCTCGAGCACGCTCAAGCTCACGGAGTCGGACAGGCCCGGCATCGGCTTCATTTCCTGGCGCACGGCGAGCCCCGAAGCTCTGGACCGCCGGGTGGCGGCGATCAAGAAGGCGGGCCTGGGCGACCGCTGGCACGAGGCGGAGTTCGGGCGCGGCGCGGCCTTCCGCTTCCGCGATCCCGACGGCCACCACATGGACGTGTACTACGAGGAGCAGAAGTACGTCGCGCCCGCGCACCTGCGCTCGACGCTCAAGAACCTGCCGATGAAGTACACCGCGCGCGGCGTGGACGTGAGGCGCCTCGACCACCTCGCGCTGCTGGCGCACGACGTCGGACCGAACCGCAAGTTCGCGCAGGACGTGCTCGGGTTCGCGCTGCGCGAGCAGGTGATCTTCGACCAGGGAAAGACCGAGCTCGGGTCCTGGCTCAGCCCTTCGCCCGTGCACCACCAGGTGGCCTACGTCGCCGACGCCAAGGGCGGGCACGGCCGGCTGCACCACATCTCGCTGTGGGTGGACAACCGCGAAGACGTGCTGCGCGCGGCCGACATCCTCGCGGAGAACGGCGTGTTCATCGAGGCCGGCCCCTCGAAGCACAACAATTCGCAGGGCTTCTACCTGTATTCCTACGAGCCCGGCGGAAACCGCGTCGAGGTCTACTCCGGCAGCTACCTGGTGTTCGCGCCGGACTGGGAGGTCGTGACCTGGAACGAGGACGAGCGCGGTACCGGCGTCTACTGGGGCTCGCCCCTGCCCGATAGCTTCATCACCTACGGCACGCCCGATGTGGCGGAGGAGATGGCCCTGGCGAGGAAGATCCCGGTTTTCGATCCGGTATAGCCGGCCAGGAGCGGACATGGCGGACGCAACGAAACTTCAGCTGATGCGCGAGTCGGCGCTCGCGACGGAGCTCGATGCGAAGCAGTGCGCCGTGCTCGCTGATCTGGTCACGGTGCGCGACCTCGCCGACGGCGAGGTGCTGGTCGACGAGGGCGCGAGCGACGATCACGTGCACACCGTCGTGAGCGGAACGCTCGCGGTGGCGAAGCAGGTCCCGCCGGGAGGCCAGTGGATCAACCTGAACGTCCTCACCAAGGGCGACCTCGCCGGCGAGCTGGCTTTCATGGACGGCAAGCCGCACTACGCGGCTCTCCGCGCGGTCGGCCCGACCAGGATACTGAGCCTGAAGCGCGAAAGACTCGAATCGCTTCTCGGCAGCGAGCCGCTCATCGTCTATCGGGTGATGCGCGCCATCTTCCGCGTCGTGCACGGCATACTGCATCGCATGGCGCTGCAGGCGAGCGAGCTCACCAATTACATCTACAAGCAGCACGGCAAATACTAGGGCCGGAGGTGATTGGGTATGCTTCGGGGAACCGCCCTGAGTGGATTCCCCGCCGTGTCCCGTCCCAGCGAATCGGACCGCCTCCTCGCCGCCCTGCGCGAGCCTGCCTGCTACCCGCACGCGGCGGGGACGGTCGAGCTGATCGAGACCCATATCTCATGGGTGTTTCTCGCCGGCGAGTTCGCGTACAAGATCAAGAAGCCGGTGAACCTCGGATTCCTCGATTTCGGCACGCTCGAAAAGCGGCGTTTCTACTGCGAGGAGGAGCTGCGGCTCAACCGGCGCACGGCGCCGGGCCTCTACGTAGACGTCGTTCCCGTCGCCGAGAGCCGGGACGGGCTGCGCGTGGGCGGGACGGGGAAGGCGATCGAGTACGCGCTCAGGATGCGGCGTTTCCCGCAGGAAGCCCTCGCCGATGCCGTGGCCCGGCGCGGCGAGCTGCGCGCCGCCCAGGCCGAAGCGATCGCCGCCGCCATCGCCGCGTTTCACGCCGGCATTCCGGCGGCGGCCCAGGATTCCGGATACGGTTCTCCCGACCATGTCACCGCGCCGGCGCTGGCCAACTTCGAGCAGCTCGGCGGGCTGGTCGCCGATCCGGCCGAGAGCGCCAGGCTCGAGGAGCTGCGCGACTGGACCCGGAACGAAGGCGCGCGGCTGCGCGAAACCTTCGCCGCGCGCAAGCGCGGCGGGTTCGTGCGCGAGTGCCACGGCGACCTGCATCTCGGCAACATCGCGTTTCTCGAGGGGCGGCCCGTGCCGTTCGATTGCATCGAATTCGACCCGCGGCTCCGCTGGATCGACGTGATGAACGAAATCGCGTTCCTCGCGATGGATCTGCTCGAGCACGGGCTGAACGCGGCCGCCTGGCGGTTCCTGAACGCCTATCTCGAGACCACGGGGGACTACGCGGGCGTGCGGGTGCTGCGCTACTACCTCGTCTATCGCGCCACGGTGAGGGCGATGGTCGCCTGCATACGCCTGCATCAGCCGGGAGCCGGCGCGGCGGCGCAGGGCAGGGCGCACCGCGAGTACGGAGAGTATCTCGCGCTGGCGGGGTCGCTGGCCGGTTCTGCCCGGCGCGCGCTCATCGTGATGCACGGCCTGTCGGGTTCCGGCAAGACGACCGTGGCGCAGAGGATGTCGGAGAGCCTCGGCGCGGTGCGCGTGCGCTCCGATGTCGAGCGCAAGCGCCTGCACGGCCTGGCCGCCGGGGCGCGGACGCAGTCGCAGCCGTTCGGCGGGATCTACGCGCCCGAGGCCACGCGCCTGACCTACGCGAGGCTCGCGCAGGCGGCGCGCGACGTCGTCGAATCGCGATACGGCGTGATCGTCGATGCCGCTTTCCTGCGGCGCGCGGAGCGCGAGCAGTTCCGGGCGCTCGCCCGGGAGCTCGGAGCGCCGTTCCTGATCGCGTCGTGCCGGGCCGGCGAGGCGGCGCTGCGCGCCCGCGTCGCGCGCAGAGAGACGGCGGCGAGCGATGCCTCCGAAGCCGGCGTGTCCGTGCTGGAGAATCAGCTCGCGACGCAGGAGCCGCTCGGCGCCGACGAGCTCGCGCACGCCGCGCTGATCGACACCGAGCGGGACGAAGCCGCCCTGGAGGAGGCGATCGCGGGAATCGCAGGCCGCCTCGAGACCGCAGGCGCGACTGATGGCTGAGATCGACGTCTTCAACGGCGACGCGGACGGCATGTGTTCGCTGCGCCAGCTTCGCCTCGCCGAGCCGGCCGACTCGCTGCTGGTCACCGGCCCGAAGCGGGACATCGCCCTGCTCGACCGCGTCCGGGCCGGGGCGGGCGACGTCGTGACCGTTCTCGACATCTCCCTCGAGCGCAACCGCGCGGCGCTGCTCGCGCTTCTCGGGCGCGGCGCGCGAGTGCGCTACTTCGATCATCACTTCGCGGGCGAGGTGCCCGTGCATCCGCGGCTCGAGGCCGTGCTCGACGCGTCGCCCGAGAGCTGTACCAGCGTGCTCGTCGACCGCCACCTCGGCGGGCGCTTCCGCGCCTGGGCTGTGGTCGGGGCCTTCGGCGACAATCTGGACGAGGTCGCGTTGCGCCTGGGCGGCTCGCTCGCCCTGGGCGCCGCGGAGCTGGAGAAGCTGCGCGAGCTGGGGCGCGGCCTCAACTACAACGCCTACGGCGGGAGCGAGTCCGACCTGCTGGTGCGTCCTGCGCGGCTGTACGGGCTGCTCGCCCAATACGAGGATCCGCTGAAGTTCGCCGCCAGGGAAAGGATCTTCAGGCGCCTGCAGGGCGCGATGCACGCGGATCTCAAGGCGGCCATGAGCGTGCCGCCGCACTGGTCGGGCGAGCGCGCCAGCGCGTACCTGCTCCCGAACCGCCCGTCCAGCCGCCGCGTCCTCGGCGTGTTCGCGAATCATCTTGCCCGCGTCGAGCCGCGCCGCGCGCACGCGGTGCTCGCACCCGAGTCGAACGGCGGCTACATCGTGAGCCTGCGCGTGCCCGAGACGAGCGGAACGAGCGCCGACGCCTTCTGCCGGGAATTCCCCTCCGGGGGCGGACGGCGCACCGCGGCGGGCATCGACGAGCTGCCCGAGGAGCGGCTGGCCGAGCTCGTCGAGCGGTTTGCCGCGACGTTCGGCTAGGTTCGGTTCACGCCTTCCCGCGCGGGGGGGCCTCGAAGCGCCGGCGGTAAGCGACGTAGTAGAGCACCGGAATTACCACCAGCGTGAGCGCGGTCGACACGAAGATGCCGAAAATGAGCGCGATCGCCAGGCCGTTGAAGATGGGATCGTCGAGGATGAACGCGGCGCCGAGCATCGCCGCGAGCGCGGTGAGCGCGATCGGCTTGGCCCGCGCGATCGCCGACTGAACCACCGCCTCGCCGAAAGGCACGCCTTCCTCGACCTTGAGGTTGATGAAGTCGACGAGCAGGATGGAGTTCCGGACGATGATGCCGGCGAGCGCGATCATGCCGATCATCGAGGTGGCGGTGAAGTTGGCGCCGAGCAGCGCGTGGCCGGGCATCACGCCGATCACGGTGAGAGGAATCGGCGCCATGATCACCAGCGGCGTCACATAGGAGCGGAACTGCGCGACGACCAGGAGATAGATGAGGATCAGCCCGACGCCGTAGGCCAGGCCCATGTCGCGGAAGGTCTCGTAGGTGACCTGCCATTCGCCGTCCCACTTGATCGCGAACTGCCGGTACGGGTCGGAGGGCTGGCGCACGAAGTATTCGCCGAGCCCACCGCCTTCCCCTTGGGCGGCGCCCGCGATCCGGGCGCGCGCGGCGAACATGCCGTAGAGCGGGCTGTCGACGCGCCCCGTCTGATCGCCGATGACGTATACGACCGGGAGCAGGTCCTTGTGATAGAGCGGCCGGTCGCGGTCGTTGCGCGCGATATGGACCACTTCCGAGAGCGGCACCAGCGCACCCGAGGGTGCGCGCACCGCGAGCTTGAGGAATTCGCCCAGCTCCCCCTGCCGCTCGGAGGGCAGCGCAAGACGCACCGGCACCTCGTACTTCGATGCCCCGTCGTGCAGCGGCGTCACGTCGGCGCCGGACAGCCCCACGCGCATGGTTTCGACGACGTCGCGTCGCGTCACGCCGAGCAGCGCCGCCTTGCCCTGGTCGACTCTCAGCAGCAGGCGCGGTGCGGCGTCTTCGACGCTGTCGTCGATGCCGACGACGTCCGGGGTCGAGGCGAGGGCTTCGCGTACGCGCTTGGCGACGCGCACGCGCCCCGGCTCGTCCGGCCCGTAGACCTCCGCGACGATGGGCGAGAGCACCGGCGGCCCGGGCGGCACCTCCACCACCTTCACCCGCGCGTTCCAACGCAGCGCGATCTCCTCGAGCCTGGGCCGCACGCCTTGCGCGATCTCGTGGCTCTTGCGCGAGCGCTCCTTCTTGCCGACGAGGTTGACCTGGAGGTCGCCGGCCTCGGAGGCGGTGCGCAGGTAGTACTGGCGCACCAGGCCGTTGAAGCTGATCGGCGAAGCGAGGCCCGCGTAGGCCTGGTAGTCGGTGACCTCGGGGACGCTCGCGAGGTAGGCGCCCATGTCGTGCAGCGCGCCGGCGGTCGCCTCGAGCGGGGTTCCCGCCGGCATGTCGACCACGACCTGGAATTCCGACTTGTTGTCGAAGGGGAGCATCTTCAGCACCACCCACTTCACCGCGGCGAGCGAGACGGAGAGCACGATCAGGGCAGCGATCGCGCCGTACAGCCAGCGCCGGTTGCGCGCGGCCGACGCCGCGCCGACGAAAGGCCCGAGGACGCGGCGGAAAAAACGGTCCAGCCGCCCGGTCGCCGCCTTCTCGCCGTGGGCGTGCCTGTGCAGCAGCCTGAGCGCGAGCCAGGGCGTGACGGTGAACGCGATCGCGAGCGAGATGACCATCCCCATGCTGGCGTTGATCGGGATCGGGCTCATGTAGGGGCCCATGAGGCCGGACACGAACGCCATCGGCAGGAGCGCGGCGATCACCGTGAGGGTGGCGAGAATGGTCGGCCCGCCGACCTCGTCGACCGCGTCCGGGATCACGCCCGTGAGCGGCCCGGGGTCGAGCGACATGCGCCGGTGGATGTTCTCGACCACGACGATGGCGTCGTCCACCAGGATGCCGATCGAGAAGATCAGCGCGAAGAGCGAGACGCGATTGAGGGTGAAACCCCAGGCCCAGGAGGCGAACAGCGTCGTCGCGAGCGTGAGCAGCACCGCCATCCCCACGATCAGCGCCTCGCGCCGGCCAAGCGTTACGAACACCAGCACGACCACCGACAAGGTGGCGAAGACGAGCTTGTGGATGAGCTGTTGCGCTTTTTCGTCGGCGCTTGCGCCGTAGTTGCGCGTGACGGTGATGCGCACGTCGTCCGGGATCACGGTGCCGCGGAGCTCGTTCATGCGTTCCAGCACCCGCCCGGCGACGTCCACCGCGTTCTCGCCGGGCTTCTTGGTGATCTGCAGCGTCACCGCCGGTTGCTCCGTGCCCGGGTGCCCGCCCTGCTTCGCAGCCGATGGTCCGAAGCCCGTCCAGACGTAGCGCGCCGGCTGCTCGGGGCCGTCGATCACCTCGGCCACGTCGGCGAGAAACACCGGACGCCGCTCGAATGCGCCCACCACCAGCTCCTTCAGGTCGGCGGCCGATTCGAGATAGTTGCCGGTCTCGACCACGATCTCGCGGTTCTCGCGCACCAGCTTCCCGGTGGGCAGGGCGATGTTGGCGAGCTGCAGGGCGTTGCGTACGTCGAGCGCCGAGACCTCGTAGGCGTTCAGCCGGTCCGGATCGAGCAGCACGCGCACCGCGCGCCCGGGGCCGCCCAGGGTCTGGACCTCGCGCGTGCCCGGGACGCGCTTGAACTCGATTTCGGCGGCATGAGCGACGCGCTCCAGCTCGAAGGCGCCGCGGCCGCGGTCTTCGCTCCACAGCGTGAGCGTGACCACGGGAACGTCGTCGATGCCCTTGGGCTTGATGATGGGATCGAGGATGCCCAGCTCGGGCGACACCCAGTCGCGGTTGGAATTGATGGTGTCGTAGAGGCGCACCAGCGCGTCGATGCGCGGCACGCCGACCTTGAACTGCACCGTGAGCACCGCCATGCCGGGGCGCGACACCGAGAACACGTGCTCGATGCCGCTCATCTGCGCGAGCACCTGCTCGGCGGGCGTGGCGACGAGCGCCTCGACGTCGCGCGCCGAGGCGCCGGGGAAGGGCACGAAGACGTTCGCCATGGTGACGTTGATCTGCGGTTCCTCCTCGCGCGGCGTCACCGCCACCGCGAACAGGCCGAGCAGGAACGCGACCAGCGCGATCAGCGGGGTAAGCTGCGAGTCCTGGAAGAACCGCGCGATGCGGCCCGAGATGCCCATGCGGCCAGGCCCTCAGTTGGCCGCGCGCGGCCCGGCTTCCGCCGCCGCTTTCAGCGGCTCGAGCGCGACGCGGTCGCCCGGCCGCAGGCCCGCCAGCACCTCGACCGAGCTTTCGTCGGACGCGGCGCCGAGGCGGATCTGGCGCAGCTGCAGCGAGCCGTCTCCTCCCACCACGTACGCCGCGACGACCTCGCTGCGCTGGACGAGCGCCGCGCGCGGCATCAGCAGCCGCGGCTCGCGCCCGACGATGAAATGCGCTCGCGCGTAGATGCCGGGGTAGACGCCGCGCACGTCCGGCGGCAGCTCTAGCCGCACCTGCGTCGTGTGCGTGCGCGGATCGGCGGCGGGGACGATGGTCACGCGCCTCGCCTCGATCCACTTGCCGACCGAGGGGATCTCGACGCGCGCCCTGCCGCTCGCCTGGATCGCGCCGATCTGTGCCTGCGGGACGGTGGCGGTGACGCGCAGCGTGGCGGGATCGAACCCGGTCATGAGCGGCCTGCCCGGCACCGCCATCTCGCCCAGCTCGACGTGGCGCGCCGATACCAGGCCGCTGTACGGCGCGACGATGGTGGCGAAGCTGCGCTCGGTCGCGGCCTGGCTCGCGCCCGCGAGCAGCGCGGTCAGGCGCGCCTGCGCCGCCTTGTAGTCCGACTCGGACTTGTCGAGCGCCGCCTCGCTGAGGAATTTCTGCGCGACCAGCTGCCTGGAACGCTCGTACTGCACGCGCGCGTTGCGCAGCTCGGCCTCGGCCTGGCGCACCTGCGCCTCGCTCGCCTCGAGGGCCTGCGCCGCGGCGCGCTCGTCGATGCGCACGATGACGTCGCCTTTCTTCACGTAGTCGCCGACGTCGAAACGCAGCTCGACGATGCGGCCCGCGACCTGCGCGGCGACGGTCGATTGCCGCACCGCCTCGATCACCGCTTCGGCGGAGTACGTCAGCCCGACCTCGCGCATCTCGACCGCGGCCGTCTTGACGCTCGCGGCTCGCGCGGGCTCGCGCGGCGCCTCGCCCTGGCCGCAGGCGGCGAGGAGCAGCGCCGACACGGCGGCGAGTAGCGGCTTCACATTCCGCCGGGAGAGGCGGCGCTCTTCACGCCGAAGCGCAGCAGGATCGACTCGAGCGGGCAGACCCGGGTGAAGCCGCTCTGGAACAGGTTCGCGCCGACGAACAGGGTGAACCACAGGAAATGCCTGCTCACGAAGATCGGGCTCGCTTCCACGCCGAGGGCGAGCGAGGCGATGACAAATGCGCCCGCGAAGATGCGGACCAGCCGTTCGGTCGTCATGTCGATGTCTCCTTTGGCGCCATGTTCCGCTCTTGCTAAGGACGCGGTTTGACGCAGATCAAGCCGCGAGCCGGCGCGCCCCGTATTCTGGGCGGCGACCATGGCCCTGATCCGAGCCGAAGGCTTGTTCAAGACTTACCGCACCGGTGAAGTCGATGTACCGGCGGTGAAGGGCGTCGATTTCGCGATCGAGGCGAGATCGTTCGTCGCCTTCGTCGGCCCTTCGGGAAGCGACGCGAGCGGCCAGGCGACGATAGACACCCGCGACGCGACGAGCTGGCTCGCGGGTCTTCGCTATCTCACGGGGGGCGAGACGACCCACATCGCCGAGGTCTACCGCAACGGCACGGGGTACTCGACCGCCGAATCCGACCTCTTCTATCAGCTGGTCGACACGCCTTCGCGACCGGCAACGCCGCTCTCCAGCAGAAAGCGCTCTTGCTCGGGCAAGCCAGCTACGGCCGGCCGAACCCGGGGCAGGATTACATCTACATCCGCGCGCAGCAGAAGGACGCGCTCGGCATCGTCTACTTCCAGCCCGCGATCTTCGCGATCATGAACTGGCAGGACCGCAGCTACCAGGTGAGGCCCGAGCTGCAGTACACCGGAATCAACAACCTCGAGCTGCGCTTCCGAGCCTTCCTTCTGATCGGCGGCAAATCCACAGACTTCGGCGAGAAGCAGAATTCGAGGAAGCTGGAGCTCTATGCGCGCTACTACTTCTGAGGCGCCAACACGGCTACAGCCGGGCGAGTCCGCGCTTGAGAAGGTGGTATGCGGCGAGGCCGACGACGAACGCGACGCCGATGTTCCACACCGCGCATGCGGCGGTGACGAGACTCACGAAGCGGTCGTTCTTTCCTTGTCCCAGGTCGCAGGAACCGAGCGCTAGCTGGGCGCCCGTAAGGAACAGGATCACGCCCAGGATCGGGGTCGGAAAGATCTTGAACAAGGTCTGCACCGAGCCGCTGAAGAACAGCGCGACGACCACGAGGATCGTTCCCAGGATGATCGGCGCGCCGCCCGTCTTTGCGCCGAAGCGCACGTGGCCCGCCATGCCGCCGGCGCCGTGACACATGGGCACCGAGCCAATCATCGGCCCGAGAAGGTTCATGATGCCGGTCGAAATCGCGACCTTCTTCTCCGTCACCGGGCGCTCCGGAAAGAGACGGTTATTCTCCTCCGTGATGGCGATGACCGCGTTCCCTAGGGTGAGGGGCACCTGCGGCAGCGCGAGGAAGACCGCTCCGATCGCGAGTTCCCGCCAGGTCATGCCGTTCAGGGCGAACGACGGCGCTTTGAAATCGACGTTGATCGTCGCGAGCTCGTTGAGCAGCGCCGGATCCCGCGCGACGGCCGCGGACGCGCCGGCGAGCAGCAACAGGAACATCACGGGTACCGCGCGATTGGCGAGCAGCAGCATGGTGCCGAGCAGCGCCGCTCCGCCGAGCAGCCACCCGTCGGCGATCATTTTGACGCCGCCGAGCATGAAACTGAAGCCGAGGCCCAGCACGATGCCGACGGCGACCGGCCGGCTCACGAGCTCGGCCACCTTCTTGGCGGCGCCGGTGATGCCAAGCACGAACCAGATGATGCCGGTGACGACACCCGCGCCGTATACGGCGTTGGGCGTGATCGTGATCGTCTGCGCCGCCTGGGTGGTCGCTATCGCTCCGATCGCCTTCATGGGCTGGATCGGGAAGGGTGTCTTGTAGTACAGCCCCGAGACGATCAGCGCGGCGCCGAAGGCGAGCAGGACTCCATGCGGGTCCATCTTCAGCAGGCTGATGTAGGCGACTACGAAGGGGATGAGTGTCCCGAGATCGCCGAACGCGCCCGCCCACTCCGTGCGGTCGAAGCGATTGCCCTTGAACGGAAGCGGCTGCTCCAACGCCCGCTGGTCGCGCGTGCTCATCGCCTGGGCAGCGTCAGCACGGCCTCGAGCCCGCCGTCTTCCATGTTGCGCACGATCAATGTGCCTCCATGCAGCTGGGCAACGTTCCTCGCGATACTTAGGCCCAGGCCCGTGCCTCCCGTGTCCCGGCCGCGCGATCCCTCGATGCGATAGAACGGCTCGAATACGCGCTCGAGCTCTCCTTCCGGGATCCCAGGTCCCCGGTCGCGAACGCGGATGACGAGCCGCTCCGTAGCGTCCTCCACCGACAGGGTCGCCGACTTACCGTACTTGAGCGCATTATCGATGAGATTGCCCAGGCAGCGCTTCAGCGCCTGCGGCCGGCCCTCGAAAGGTCTCGCGGTGCTGCCCTCGAGCGTGACCTGCCCGCCCAGCACCGCGGCGTCCCCCTGCAGGCTCTCCAGCAACGCGGTTACGTCCACCGGCTGCACCCGCTCCGCGGTTTCTCCGCCGCGCATGAATTCGAGCGCGGCCAGGACCATAGCCTCCATCTCCTCCACGTCCTGCGAGATCTTCTTCTTCAGCTCTCCGTCCTCGAGCAGCTCGGCGCGCAGCCGCAGGCGCGTCACCGGCGTCTTCAGATCGTGCGACATCGCGGCGAGCGTCGCCGAGCGCTCGCGGAGGGTGCGGGCGAGGCGCGACTGCATCGTATTGAATGCGCGCGCGGCGCGCGCGACCTCGAGCGGCCCCTTCTCCGGGATGGGCGCGCGGTCGAGGTTCCTGCCGAGCTCGTCGGCGGCATCGGCCAGCGCGTTGAGCGGCCGCGTCGCCCATCGTACCGCCACGAGCGAGACGGCGATGACCGCGGCAAAAAGCACTGCGAGGCTGAGAAGCAGCCGGTAAGGCCAGCCCGAAGCCTCGGCGGACTGTCGCGAATCGAAGGTGACGAGGGTGCCGTCGGAGAGGCTCAGCTGGGCGACGAAAGAGATGCCCGGCTCGGCTCCGAAGCGCATCGCCGCACCCGGCATCATCCAGGGTGCGTGCCCGGCGGGCCCCATGAAACCCGGCTTCGGAAATGCCGCGGGAGGAAACGCCTGCCCGGCTCTCACCGCCACCGCGGCCGTCCGCCCGTCGCCGAGGAATCGCCGCAGCATGGCGCCGAACAAGGCCGCGCGTGCGCTGTCTCCGGTGTCGATCTCCTGTGTTCGGAGAGGGCCCCGATCGAGACTGATGGTGAGCGGCGGCGCGCTGAAGACCCGCACGATCCTGCGGCGCTCGGCCGGATCGAGCGGCTCGAGCAGCTTCACGATGTCGGCGATGCGCTGCGCGGCCTGCATGCCGCTCGCCTGCGACAGCGCCTCGCCGCGCTCGTGCATGTGGATCGCGAAGCTCAGGAGCTGCGCAACGACGAGGCCGCCGAGGAGGACGAGCACCAGGCGGCCGAAGAGCGAGCGCGGCGCGAAGCGCATCAGGCCGCCTCGACCTTCGCCGCCAGCACGTAGCCCTCGCCGCGCACCGTCTTGATGATGCGCGGCTCGCGCGCGTCCTCGCGAAGCCGCTGGCGAAGGCGGCTCACCTGTACGTCGATCGCCCGGTCGAACGGCCCGGCCTCGCGCGAGATCATGAGGTCGATCAGCTGGTCGCGGGTCAGCACGCGGTCGGGGTGAGCGAGAAAGATCCGCAGCAGCTTGAATTCGGTGCCGCTCAAGGGCACCACGACGCCGTCGGGCGCGGTGAGGTTGCGCGTGGCGACGTCGAGCGTCCAGCCGGCGAAATGGAGGGATCTCACGGTCTCGGGCTCGAGGTTGTCGGGCAGGGAGCGCGAACGCCTCAGTACGCTCTTGATCCGGGCGAGCAGCTCGCGCGGGTTGAAGGGCTTGGCGAGATAGTCGTCGGCGCCCATCTCCAGTCCGACGATGCGGTCGGTCTCCTCGCCGCGCGCGGTGAGCATGATGACCGGCACGTTCGAGCGGCTGCGCAGGTCGCGGCACAGCTCGAGTCCGTCGACGCCCGGGAGCATCAGGTCGAGGACGACGAGGTCGGGCCGCGCGGTCTCGAGCGTGCCGCGCATGGCCTTGCCGTCGGCTGCGGTCGTGACGCGATAGCCCTGCTTGTGCAAATACTCGCTCAGGAGGCTGCGCGTCTCGGCGTCGTCGTCGACGATCAGGATGTGGTCTTGCATGGCGATAGCCGGCATCTTCCGCCGTACGGGGCGCTTCCGGCCCCAAAAATTGTAACGCAGTGTATCGGCGGCGCCGGCGAAAGGCTGCGATACAAGAAACCCCGTTTCCGACATCGTGGGCTTACAACCGCCTGCTTCAATGGGTACGGCAGGAAAGAGCCTGCTTCAACCCACAAGGAGTCAAACGTGAAAACAGCATATCGAGTGACGGTCGCCGCGGTGTTGGGTCTCGGTTTCGTGGCGGTCGCTATTGCGCATCCGGGTCAAATGGGCGGCGCGATGGGCCCGGGCATGATGGGCGGCATGGGCCACGGCGCGATGGGCCCTGCAGCCATGGGCGGACAGCAGTTGATGACCCCCGAAGAGCACACCGCGCTCGCGGAGAAGATGCGCAACGCCAAGACGCCCGAGGAGCGCCAGAAGATCGCCGAGGCGAACCGCGCGGAAATGGAGAAGCGCGCAAAGGAGAAGGGCATCACCCTCCCCGGCCCTCACGGTCCCGGCATGGGATTCGGTCCGGGATTCCAGGCGCAGACCCATTGACCCGGCCGAGAGGAGCGAAACGATGAAGTGGGTCATGGCAATCGCGGCCGGCGCTGTGCTTTGTGCGTCGGCCGCTTTCGGGGCGGAACCGAGCTCGAAGACGTCGCGTCAGGATGAGGTGGCCCTCAAAGGCGCCACGGTAATGCCGTTCGACCTGATGCGCACGACGCATTTCTTCGACGACACTCCGGGCGGCGGAATCGAGACGATCACGGCGAACGACAAGAAAGACGCGCGGCAGATCGCTCTGATCCGGTCGCATCTGGCGCAGGAGGCAAGGCGCTTCGCGCGCGGAGACTTCTCCGATCCGGCGAAGATCCACGGTCAGGACATGCCGGGCCTCGACGCGCTGGCGCGCGCCGGCGACAAGCTTCAGGTGAAGTACAGGAACTTGCCCGCCGGGGCGAGCCTCAGCTACGCGAGCGCGGATGCGGCGGTGATCGCCGCCGTTCACGCCTGGTTTGCAGCGCAGCGCTCCGACCATGCCGCGCACTCCCATGTGCACCCATAAAGAAAGGCATCGATCATGAAACGCTCGAGCAAGATTGCAATTGGAGTGGCCGCCGCGCTGGGGCTCGGCGCAGCCGTCGCCGTTTTCGCCCACCCCGGCGGAATGGGACCGGGAATGATGGGGCCGGGAATGGGGCCCGGAATGGGCGGCCCGATGGGCCACATGCAGGGCGACGCATCGTTCGCCGACGACATGCGCCTCGTACACGCCATGCTCTTCGATCACGACAAGATCAAGCGCAGCGTCAGCAATCTGCCCGACGGCATCCGTACCGTCACCGAGTCGGACGACCCCGGGGTGGCGCGCGCCATCAAAGCCCACGTCGCGAGCATGGAAAAACGGTTGAGCGACGGAAAGATCTTCAATCTCTTCAGCCCCACGCTCCCCGTGCTTTTCGAGAACAGGGACACTATCAAGACCGCGGTTGAGATGACCGACAAGGGCTCCATCGTCACGCAGACCTCCGGCGACGCGAAGACGGTCGCCGCGCTTCAGGCACACGCTGTTGAGGTCAGCGAGCTTGCCCGCGACGGCATGTCGGCGATGATGCGTGCCGCGAGGGCGAGCAGGGGGCAAGCGGCGTTCGAGCCGGAGCACCGTTGATCTGGATCAATAAGGGCGGCGCTCGTTACACCAAAATTCATTCGAGTATTCTTGAGAGAGGCACACGTATGAAAACCCGGATATGGAAAGCAGGACTGCTTGCACTCGGTCTCGTCGGCGCGGTGGCGGCGGCGTTTGCGCAGGGGCCCGGCGGCGGCGGGCCCGGTTACGGTCCGGGCTACGGCCCAGGCTACGGCCCTGGCCCGGGAATGGGCGGCTATGGCGGCCCGGGAATGATGGGCGGCTACGGCCCCGGCTATGGCCGCGGCGGGCGCGGGTTCGGCCCGGGCGGCGGGCTCGCCGCGCTCGACCTGAGTGCCGAGCAGCGCGACAAGATCGCCGCGATCCAGGAAGAAAACCGTCGCAAGAACTGGGACGCGATGGGGCAGGTGCGCGCCGAGCAGTTCAAGCTGCGCCAGATGTTCAACGCGGACAAGATCGACTCGAACGCGGTCGCCGAGCAGCAGAAGAAAGTCGACGAGCTGAGGCGGCAGATGCTGAAGTCGCGCGTCGATGCGCGCAACCAGGTCGCCGCGATACTCACGCCCGAGCAGCGCAAGCAGTTCCGGCAATTCGGCCCGTGGTGGCTGCGCGAGGAAGAGGGCGGCGATTGAGCCGCCCCCCGGCCGGGGCTAGGGCCGCTTCGAGTCGTCGAACTTGGCGTCCAGGGCCTTGATCGAGTCCATCAGCAGCTGCACCGCGTACTTGGTGTTGTGCATGCCCCGGCTGCCGTCTTCCTTGACGAACTTCCAGTTGTAGAGCGCCCCGACGACCTCGACCGGGTACTGGGTCTTGTTGCGGATGAACACGCCCTTGGCGTCGTAGAGCGGGTCCTTCATCGTCTGCAGCAGGCCCGTGCCCTGCTTGTTGATGATCCGCTCGAGCAGGCCCTGGACCTCCTCCTGGATGGTTTCGACCTTGCCGTCGCCGTCGAAGTCGGCCGCGGCCGCGCGGTCGAAAACTTCCTTGCCCGCGGCCTGCTTCATCTCCGTGTGGCAGCCCGAGGCGAGGCAGCCCGCGTTGTTCAGCTTGGGCGCCTCGTGAACCTCGCCACCGATGCGCATGCTGTGCCCGCCGATGGTGGGCATGAGCGCGTAGCGCTGCTTCGGCTGCGTCATGTGGCAGGTGACGCAGGTCGCCTCGGGCAGCATCGCGTGCGGCGACTTGGAATAGCTCTTTCCCGGAAACTCGTAGGCGTTGACGCCGGTCAGCATGTCCGCCTGCGGCCCGTGGTGCGCGCCCCAGAAATCGAAGGGGATCGAGCGCGGCTTCACCTCGTCCTTGGGCAGGAACAGGGCGCGGTGGCAATTGGCGCACAGATTGCCCTTGCCCCGGTCGAAGACGGCGCCGTTGGCGAGGGTGACCGCGCTGGTCTTGCGCAGCGAGAAATCGCCCGTGTCGTGGGGAGCGTGACAGGTGAAGCAGCCGATTTCGGAAGGGTTGGCGACGATCGCCTTCGGGTCGACCGCGCCCTTCTTCACGAACTCGATGAAGCCCTCATTGGTGTGGCATCGCTGGCAGCCTTCGCTGTTCGAGTAGGAGGCGTGGCCGCCGGTGCGGTGCACCGAGGTCAGATACTGGCTGCGGGCGCCGCGAACGGGGAATTTCGGCTCCGAGCCGTGACAATCGGCGCAGCCCTTCGGAAAGGCGGCCGGCTTGGATGCCGCCTTCGATTGAGCGAGTACCCCCAGGGGAAGCAGCGCGCCCGAAAGAAGCAGCAGCCCGAGAAGCTTGCGTGTTGGGACCATGGAGGCACCTCGATAGGAGACTATTGTTTGAGCACGTACTGGATCAATGCCTTCGCTTCGGCATCGGACAGCGCGACCTTCGGATGACCCTTGGCGTTCTTGAGCATGGCGATCAATTGCGCCTCGGCGTTGCTGTTGCCCTTGTTCTTCGTCGCGATCTCGTTGAACGACGCCCCCATCTTCTTCTGGTTGATCGCGTGACAGTTGAGACAGCCCTTGGACTTGGCCAGCTCCGCACCCGACTGCGCCTGCGCCGTCGCGGCGAGCGCGAAGCACCCGGCGATCACAGCCATACCGATCAGCTTTCTCATCCGTACCTCGCTGGGGTTGGTTCTTTCAGGGAAAGCCCGTCCCTAATATGATATACGGGCACCCGGCGTTTTGATCTGGATCAAAGAAAGTTCTTAGTGAACGAGGAGCATCGCGTCGTGGCGCAAGCCCAAACCTGGACCCGGGGCGAAGTATGGCGGAGGAAGCTGCTCTACCCCGGGCATACCCTGCCGACGGCGGCGGCGCCGGTGCTGGTCGCCTGCGGCCTCGCGGTTCACGGTCATGTCTTTTCGGCGGCGCCCGCGCTCGCCGCGCTTCTCGCCGGCTGGCTGATCCAGCTCGGCGGCGTGCTGACGGACAACTACGAGAACCTGGTGCGCCAGCCCGAGGACCGGGAGCACCCCGAGCTGGTCGAGGCGCTGCGTGCCGGCACCCTTTCCCTTGCGCAGCTGAAGGCGGCGATCGCCGCGTGCTACGCGATCGCGCTGCTCGCGGGCGGTTTTCTCCTGTGGGTCGCCGGACCCCTGGTGCTGTGGATCGGCCTGGCGAGCATCGTCGCGAGCTGGGCCTACTCGGCCGGACCCTGCCCGATCGGCAAGCTGGGGCTCGCCGACCCGCTGTTCTTCGTCTTCTTCGGCATCGTCTCGGTCCTGGGTGCGTACTATGTTCAGGCGCAGGCGCTGCCGTCGGTCGCGCTGGCGCTGAGCCTTCCCGTGGGCGCGCTCACCACCAACATCCTCATCGTCGACGACATCCGCGACCGCGAGTTCGACGCGGTGAAGGGCAAGCGCACGGTGGCGGTGCGCTTCGGCAAGGAATGGAGCCGAGCCGAGTTCCTCGCGCTGCTCGCGCTCGCCTATCTCGCGCCGCTCTGGTTCCGGCTCGGCTTCGGCTTCAGCACCTGGATCCTGCTGCCCTTGCTGACGGCGCCGTACGCGTTCGCCACCGCCCGGGCGGTCCTGACCCGGGACCGCTACGAGCAGCTCGTGCCGGTCACGCCCATGGCCGGGCGATTGCTGCTCGCGTATTGCGCGCTGCTCGCGATCGGCGCAGCCGTCCCCACCGGCTGATGTCCGACCTGTTCTCGCCCGTCGAGATCGGCGGTCTTCGCCTCGCCAATCGCATCGTCATGGCGCCGATGAGCCGCAATCGCGCCGATGCCGGCGAGGCAGCGCATGCGCTCACGGCGAAGTACTACGAGCAGCGGTCCGGCGCCGGCCTCATCGTCACCGAGGCCTCGCCGGTCTCGCCCCAGGGCAGGGCGAGCCGCGCCGCGCCCGGGATCTACGACGAGAACCACATTGCCGGTTGGCGCCTGGTGACGCGCGCCGTGCATGCGAAAGGCGGAAGAATCTTCCTGCAGTTGTGGCACGCCGGAAGGATTTCGCTCGCTTCGCTGCAGCCGGGCGGCGCGCAGCCGGTTGCGCCCTCGGCCATCGCGGCGCAAGGCTTCGCCGCGCCGCGCGCGCTCGCCGCGGAGGAGATTCCCGCCGTGGTCGCGCAGTTCGCGAACGCCGCGAAGAACGCGAAGGAGGCGGGCTTCGACGGAGTCGAGGTGCATGCGGCGAACGGCTACCTCATCGACTCGTTCCTCCGCGACGGCTCGAACCGGCGCGCGGACGCCTACGGCGGACCGGTCGTGAACCGAGCGCGATTCCTGCTCGAGATACTCGACGCGGTCGAGTCGGTGTGGGATCGCGGCCGCATCGGGGTCAGGCTTTCGCCGGCCAATCCCTACAACGACATCCGCGATTCCGAGCCGCAGCGCAGCTTCGGCGAAATCGCGCGGATGCTCGGTGGGCGCAGGCTCGCGTTCCTCCACGTCGACGAAAGTCCGCGCGAAGGTTTCGATTGGGCGGCGTTCCGCCGGCGCTACGCCGGAACCTACATCGCCAACGGCGGCTACGACCGCGAGCGCGCCGCTGCCGCGCTCGAAAGCGGGCATGCGGACCTGGCGTCCTTCGGCGTGCTCTACCTCGCCAACCCCGACCTGGTGGAGCGGTTCCGTGCGGGCGCGCCCCTGAACCCGCCGGACCGCTCGACCTTCTACGGAGGCGGGGAGCACGGCTACACGGACTATCCGGTGTTTCGGGGGCAATGATGCGAGCCATGCGTCTTCACGCGCCGCACCGCGGGCTCGAGCTGGACGAGGTCGCGCCGCCGGTACCGGGGCGCGGCGAGATCCTGCTCGAGGTGAGCGCCTGCGGCGTCTGCCGCACCGACCTGCATATCGTCGACGGCGAACTGGAAGGCGGCCGCATGCCGATCGTGCCCGGGCACGAGATCGTCGGCACGGTGGTCGGCAGGGGGCAGGGCGCGGAACGGTTCGCGGAGGGCGAGCGCGTCGGCGTTCCCTGGCTCGGCTGGAGCTGCGGCAGCTGCGCGCATTGCCGCGCCGGAAGGGAGAACCTCTGCGACGCGGCGCGCTTCACCGGCTTTCACCGCGACGGCGGCTACGCCGATTACGCGCTTGCGGACGAGCGCTTCTGCTTCGCTTTGCCGCCCGCGTTCGGAGATGCGGAGGCGGCGCCGCTGCTGTGCGCCGGACTGATCGGCTACCGCGCGCTGGCGATGGCGGGGGAGGCGCGCCGCGTCGGCATCTACGGATTCGGCGCCGCCGCGCACATCGTGGCGCAGGTCGCGGTCTTCCAGGGGCGCGAGCTCTACGCCTTCACCCGCCCGGGGGACGCCGCCGCCCAGGGTTTCGCGCGCAAGCTCGGCTGCCGCTGGGCGGGAGACTCGACCGAGACGGCGCCGGAGCCGCTCGACGCCGCGCTCTTGTTCGCGCCGGTGGGGGCGCTGGTGCCGCTCGCGCTCGCGGCGACGCGAAAGGGCGGCAGCGTCGTCTGCGCCGGCATCCACATGAGCGACATCCCGTCGTTCCCATACGCGCTGCTGTGGGGCGAGCGCAGCCTGAAATCGGTCGCCAACCTCACGCGCCGCGACGGCGAGGAGTTCATGCGCCTCGCCCCGCTCGCGGGCGTGCGAACCGAGGTCCGCCGCTATCCGCTGGCCGAGGCGAATGCGGCGCTTCGCGACCTGCGCGACGGCGCGCTGACTGGCGCCGCGGTGCTCCTTCCCTGATCCCGTTCGCCGGATTTGACCTGAATCAAGCGGGCGGGGCGCAGAGCAGCTATTCTGGCTTCAGGTCCGGCCAAAAGGAGAAGACCATGTATGCAAACATCCTCGTACCCGTCGACGGCTCGCGGCTGTCGGACAAGGCCTTGAAAGAGGCAGCCATGCTCGCGAAGACGGGCAACGGCAAGCTGCTCCTGTTCCATGTGGTGGCGCCCTACCAGATGCCCGTATACGCGGAAGGGATGACGATGCCGACCATTCCCAAGGAGAGGTTCGCGAAGATGTCGGCGCGCAGGGCCGGCCGGGTCCTCGCCGCCGCCGAGAAGAAGGCGAAGGCGGCCAAGGTGCCGGCAAGCCGCGCCTGGGCCATCAGCGGCTCGCCGCACGACGCGATCGTCGATATCGCGCGCAGGCGCAGGTGCGACCTGATCGTCATGGCCTCGCACGGTCGCCGCGGTCTGTCGCGGCTGTTGCTGGGAAGCGAAACGCAGGCGGTGCTGTCGCGCGTGAGCGTGCCGGTCCTGGTCGTGCGCTAGGTCGCGGGCAGGCATCGTGTCCGCCACGGCTCCGTCGCCGGCGACATCGGGCGTTTCCGAGGTCAAACCCTGGGGCCTGCTCGCGGCGCTCGCCGCATTGGTGGTCGTCTGCGCCCTGCCGACTCCCCAGGGCCTGCCGCCCGCCGGCCAGTATATGCTGGGGATGCTGCTGTTCTCGGTGATCCTGTGGATGACCGAGGCGGTGGACTACGCCATCAGCGCGGTCCTGATCGCTGCCCTGATGGCATTCCTGCTCGGGCTCGCGCCCAACGTCGCCAGGCCCGAACAGGCGCTCGGTACGAGCGCCGCGCTCGGCCTCGCGATGAGCGGCTTCGCCAACACCGCGCTCGCGCTCGTCGCCGCGGCGACCTTCCTGTCGGCGGCGATGACCGTGACCGGACTGGACAAGCGCATCGCGCTGTTCGTGCTCTCCAAGGTCGGCGCGAAGACGCACCGCGTCGTGGTGGGGGCGATCATCGTCGGCATCGTGCTCGCTTTTCTGGTGCCTTCGACGACCGCCCGGGTCGCCTGCCTCGTTCCGATCATGATGGGCATCATCCTCGCCTTCGGCGTCGACAGGCAGTCGCGCTTCGCCGGGCTGCTCATCATCACGACGGCGCAAGCCGCCTCGATCTGGAACGTCGGCATCAAGACGGCCGCCGCGCAGAACATGGTGGCCATCGGCTTCATCGAGAAGACGCTCAAGGGGACGATCACCTATCCGGAATGGCTGATCGCCGCCGCGCCCTGGGCGATCCTCATGTCGATCGTGCTCTACATCGTCATGGTGAGGATGATGCCGCCCGAAATGGACGAGGTCGCGGGCGGCGAGGAGGCGATCCGCAGGGCGCTGGCGCAGCTCGGGCCGACGAGCGCCGCCGAATGGAGGCTGCTCGCCGTGTCGCTCTCGCTCCTGGTCCTCTGGGCGACGGAGGGCATCCTGCATCGTTTCGACACCTCGACGACCACGGTCGCGGCGATCGGCATCCTGTTCCTGCCGTGGATCGGCGTGATGGGCTGGAAGCAGGCGCAGCCGAGGATTCCCTGGGGCACGCTCGTGCTCTTCGGCATCGGCATCTCGCTCGGCACGGCACTGCTGCAGACCAAGGCCGCCGGCTGGCTCGCCGACATCATCGTCAGGAACCTGGGACTCGCCGACTCGTCGGCGTTCGCGATCATCGCGCTGATGTCCCTGTTCCTCATCGTCGTGCACCTGGGCTTCGCCAGCGCGACCGCGCTCGCCTCGGCGATGATCCCGATCATGATCGGCGTGCTGCAGGCGATCAAGACGCCCGGACTGAACCTCATCGGCATGACCATGATCCTGCAGTTCGTGGTGAGCTTCGGCTTCATTCTCCCGGTGAATGCGCCGCAGAACATGGTCGCCTACGGAACCGGGGCGTTCACCGTCAAGGACTTCGTGAAGACCGGCCTGGTGCTCACGCTGGCCGGCTACGCGCTGGTGCTGCTGCTCGGCGCGACCTACTGGAGATGGATGGGCTACCTCGTCAAGTAGCGAGGGCCTCGCGCGCTTCCGTGTAAGGGTAGCCGAGCGCCTCGGCGACTTCCTTGCGCGTCACCTTGCCGCGGCAGATGTTGAGCCCGTCGCGCAGGCCGGCGTTCGCGTGCAACGCGTCCACGACACCACGCTGCGCGAGCTCCAGCACGAACGGCAGCGTCGCGCGGTTGAGCGCATAGGTGGAAGTGCGCGGCACGGCGCCCGGCATGTTGGCGACGCAGTAGTGGAGGATGCCGTCGACCGCGAACACGGGGTCGGCGTGCGTCGTCGGCCGCGACGTCTCGAAGCAGCCTCCCTGGTCGATCGACACGTCGACGAGCACCGCGCCCTTCCTCATCGTCGCGAGCATCGCGCGCGTCACCAGCTTGGGCGCAAGCCCTCCCGGCACCATGGCGGACCCGATCACCGCGTCGGCTTCGCGGAGCTCCCGACCGAGGTCCGCCGGACCGAGGACGAAGGCGCGCAGGCGCGGACCCAGCTCGGCTTGCATTTTCTGGAGCGGGCCGGCCGACCGGCTGAGCATCACCACCTCGGCGCCGATTCCCGCCGCGATGCGCGCCGCGTTCGAGCCGACGACGCCCGCGCCGAGCACGACGACGCGGGCCGGGGCGATGCCGGAAGCGCCCGACATCAGCACCCCGCGCCCGCCGCTCGGCCGCTCGAGATAGTGCGCCGCCACCTGGACCGCCATGCGCCCGGCCACCTCGGACATGGGAGCGAGCAGCGGCAGGCCGCGCGCCGGAGAGGTCACGGTCTCGTAGGCGATCGCGATCGCGCCGCTGCGGAGCAGATCGCGCACCTGATCCGGGTCGGGCGCGAGGTGGAGATAGGTGAACAAGGCCTGCCCGGGGCGAAGCCGGGCGCGTTCTGCGGCCAGAGGCTCCTTCACCTTGACGATCAGCTCGGCCGCGGCGAAGACTTCGTCCGGAGTCGAGGCGATGTCCGCGCCGGCCGCCTTGTAGTCTCCGTCGCTCGCGCCGATCCCCTCCCCGGCGCTCTTCTCCACCAGGACGCGGTGCCCTCGCGCGACCAGCTCGCGCGCGCTCTCCGGGGTCAGGCCAACCCGGTATTCGTGGACCTTGATTTCCCTGGGTACGCCGATCAGCATTTTCAAAGGGTAAAGAGCTTCGGCCCGCCGCGGATTG
The DNA here is from genome assembly GCA_035519135.1 of Burkholderiales bacterium. Taxonomy (GTDB): domain Bacteria; phylum Pseudomonadota; class Gammaproteobacteria; order Burkholderiales; family SG8-39; genus VBDM01. The sequence goes on from DATIWX010000135.1 coordinate 34,101, forward strand.
ACCCATGTCAACCGACCGGTCGGCGAGTCGGCCATTATCCATATTGGAGGCTTGGCGATGGGCAGACCGGCTGGCGAGGTTTCAGCAACGAAGGCGGGGGCGGTCCACAACGCCGATATCGCGCGCGCTTTCGAGGAGATCGCCGACCGGCTCGAGATCGGCGACGCGAACCCGTTTCGCGTGCGGGCCTATCGCAACGCTGCCCGGGTGGTGGGCGAGCTGAAGCTCGATGTCGCGGCGAAGATCCGCGGTGGCGAGGCGCTGCCCAAGCTTCCGGGAATCGGCGAGGACCTGGCGGGCAAGCTCGGCGAGCTCGCGACGACCGGCCGTTGCGAGATGCTCGAGCGCCTGCGCAGGAAAATGCCGCCCGCGATCACCGAGCTGCTGCGCGTCCCGGGGCTGGGACCGAAGCGCGTCAGGGCGCTTTACCGCGAGCTCGGCGTGCAGACCCTGGAGCAGCTCCAGCGCGCGGCGCGCGACGGCCGGATCCGCGAGCTCCCGGGCTTCGGCGAGAAGTCCGAGCTGAACCTGCTGGAGTCGGTCGAGGCGCGGCTTTCGAAGGCGCGGCGCTTCAAGCTGGCCGTCGCGGCGCAGTACGCCGAGGCGCTCGCCGCGTACCTGCGCGAGTCCGCCGGTGTCGGCAAGGTCGTCGTGGCGGGCAGCCTGCGCCGCATGCGCGAGACGGTCGGCGACATCGACATTCTCGCGACGGCCGACGCCTTCAGCGATGTCATGGAGCGCTTCGTGCGCTACGGCGAGGTGAAGGACGTGCTGTCCCACGGCGAGACGCGATCGAGCGTGCTGCTCGCCTCGGGCATCCAGGCCGACCTGCGCGTCGTTCCGCGGGAGAGCTACGGCGCCGCGCTGCACTACCTGACCGGCTCGAAGGCACACAACATCGCCGTCAGGCAGCTCGCCCAGGCGCGCGGCATGAAGCTCAACGAGTACGGCGTCTTCCGGAGCGCGAAGCGCGTCGCCGGCGACACCGAGGAATCGGTGTTCGAAGCCGTGGGCCTGCCCTACATCGAGCCCGAGCTGCGCGAGGAGCACGGCGAGATCGAGGCGGCGCGCTCAGGGCGCCTGCCCAAGCTGGTCGAGCTCGGCGACCTCCGGGGCGACCTGCACGCCCACAGCAAGTGGAGCGACGGCCGGAACACGATCCGCGAGATGGCGCTCGCCGCGCGGGAGCACGGGCTTGCGTATCTCGCCATCACCGATCATTCGCGGCGGCTCGCCATGGCGCACGGGCTCGACCCGGAACGTCTGCGGCGGCAATGGAGCGAGATCGAGGCGACCGAGGTTCCGGGCATCACGCTGCTGAAGGGCATCGAGGTCGACGTGCTGGAGGACGGGACGCTCGATCTGCCCGACTCCGTGCTCGGCGGGCTGGACATCGTGATCGCGGCCGTGCACAGCAAGTTCAATCTCTCGCGCGAGCGCCAGACCGAGCGCATCCTGCGCGCCCTCGACCATCCGCTCGTCGCCCTGCTCGCGCACCCGCTGGGCCGGCTGATCGACGCGCGCGAGCCCTACGACGTGGACATGCTAAGGATCGTGCGCAAGGCCGCCGCACGCGGGCGCCACCTCGAATTGAACGCGCATCCGGAGCGCCTGGATCTCCTCGATACGCACTGCCGCATGGCGAAGGACGAGGGCGTGCTGGTCAGCATCAATTCCGACGCGCACAGCGCGCTCGAGTTCGACAACCTGAAATACGGCATCGGTCAGGCAAGGCGGGGATGGCTGGAGAGGAAGGACGTGCTCAACGCGCTTTCGCTTGCCGAGCTGCGCCGGCTGCTGCCGGTCGCGCAGTCCGGCGGGCAGCGCGAGAAAGGGCCTGCCTGAAAAGCTTTTCCTATTTCGAGCACGACGCCGATATCGGTATCATCGGCAGGGGCGCGACGCTGGAGAGGGCGTTCGAGTCCGCCGCCGAAGCGATGTTCGCCGTCATGGCCGATCCGCAATCGCTGCTGCGGGAATCGCAGGAGGTGTCGGTGTCCTTCACCGAGGACGATGTCGAGCTGGCGCTGGTCCAGTGGCTCAACGCCCTGCTCGGCGCGGCGAGGGAGCGGGGCGCGGTGTTCCGCCGCTTCGCGCTCGCGCGCGAAGGCCCGCGCTGGAGCGGCCGCGCCTGGGGCGAGCCCTGGCGCGAGAGTTCGGAGCGGGGCACGGAAGTGAAGGGCGCGACGCTCACCATGCTCTCAGTGAGGCAGGCGGACGGAGCGGGCTGGGAAGCCCGCTGCGTGATCGACGTCTAGGGGAAGCGAATGGATCTCGAGCGACTGGAGCAGACCGGCCCCTGGGCCTGGCGCGTGAAGCGCGACCCGGGCGCCGAGCGCGCCGAGGCGGTTCTCTACGGCGACGCCGAGCTGCTGCGCACCATGGACGACAAGGTGCTCGAGCAGATCACCAACGTCGCCCGCCTTCCCGGCCTCGTCGGCCCGGCGCTCGCCATGCCCGACGCTCACTGGGGCTACGGCTTTCCGATCGGCGGCGTGGCGGCGTTCGATCCCGAGCGAGGCGGCATCATCTCCGCGGGCGGCGTGGGCTTCGACATCTCCTGCGGCATACGCTGCCTGCGAACGAGCCTCGCGGCGGAGGAAGTCGCGCCGCTGGCGTCTAGGCTCGCCGACAGCCTGTATCGCGACATTCCCGCCGGGGTCGGAGTCGAAGGCAGCCTGCAGCTCTCGATCGGAGAGCTGGATTCCGTCCTCAAGGACGGCGCACGCTGGGCGGTGCGCCACGGCTACGGCGAGGAAGCGGAGCTCGAATACGTGGAGGAGCGCGGCCGCGTCGAGGGCGCGAAGCCGCAGAACGTTTCGCAGCTGGCGAAGAAGCGCCAGCGCGGGGAGATGGGCACGCTCGGCTCGGGCAACCACTACCTCGAGGTGCAGGTCGTCGAGCGCATCCACGACGCGGCGGCGGCGGAAGCCTACGGGCTCCGCACCGGGCAGGTCGTCGTTTCGATCCACTGCGGATCGCGCGGCCTCGGTCACCAGATCGGCACCGATTTCCTCGTCAGCCTCGCCAAGGCGGCCGGCCGGCTCGGGATCGCGCTCCCGGACCGCGAGCTCGCCTGCGCGCCGGTCCGCTCGCCCGAGGGCGAGCAGTACATCGGCGCCATGAACGCGGCGATCAACTGCGCGCTTGCGAACCGCCAGATCCTCGCGCATCTCGCGCGGCGGACTCTCGCGCATTTCTTCCCGGACGTGCGCGTCGAAACGCTGTTCGACGTCTCGCACAACACCTGCAAGCCGGAGCGCCACGAGGCGAACGGCAGGGAGCGCCTGCTGTGGGTGCACCGCAAGGGCGCGACGCGGGCGTTCGCGCCGGGCCATCCCGACATCCCGAAGCGCTACCGCGAGGCCGGCCAGCCGGTGATCATCGGCGGCAGCATGGGCACCGGCTCGTACGTGCTCGCCGGCGTGGGCTCGAGCGAGGCGCGCGCCTGGAGCTCTGCGAGCCACGGCGCGGGACGCGCCATGAGCCGGCACCAGGCGCTCAGGCAATGGCAGGGCCGGCAGCTGGTCGATTCGCTGCGCGAGCGCGGTATCCTGATCCGCACGCGCTCGATGCGCGGCGTCGCCGAGGAAGCCCCGGGCGCCTACAAGGACGTGGACCGCGTCGCCGAGGCGACCGAAGGCGCGGGGCTCGCGCGCCGCGTCGCCTTCCTGCGGCCGGTGGTCTGCGTGAAAGGCTGAGGCGGCTGGAACCCCGGAACCGATTTCGAAACAGGAGAAGACACATGGACTACAAGACGATTCTCGTTCACCTCGACGCCGGCGCGCGCAGCACGGAGCGCCTTGAGCTCGCGCTGGCGCTCGCCGACCGCTACGACGCGCATCTGGTCGGCCTGTTCGCGCTGAGCGCGATGAGGACGCCCTCGTATGTCCGCGCCGATACCGTCGCCCTGCTGGTTGCCGCGCAGGAACGCCAGCGGGCCGAGGCGGCCGCCGCGGCCGAGGCGAAATTCCGCGCCGCCGCGGCGAGGTACGGCAGCGTGAAGGCGGAGTGGCGCGTCTCTCATGGGGATGCGCTGGGCGCGGTACAGCTGAGCGCGCGCTATTCCGATCTGGTGATCATCGGCCAGCGGGACCGCGATGCCGAGCGCGAAACCGGCATCGCCCCGGAATTCGTCGACGAGCTGGTCGTGTCATGCGGCCGTCCCGTACTGGTCGTTCCCTACGCCGGCCACTATCCCGATGCCGGCAAGAGAGTGCTGGTCGCCTGGAACGCGTCCGCCGAAGCGTCGCGGGCCATGTCGGACGCCTTGCCGCTGCTCGCGCGCGCCGAGCGCGTCAATGTTGTCGTGTTCCACGCCGGGAGCCCCGGCGACCACGGCGAGGAACCGGGCGCGGACGCCGCCCTGTACCTCGCGCGCCACGGCGTGAAGGCCGCGGTGTCGCGCTACGGCAGTCCGGGGCTGGATATCGGGTCGCAGATCCTCTCCCGCGCCGCCGACCTGACGGTCGATCTCATCGTGATGGGCGCCTACGGGCACTCCAGGATCCGCGAGCTCGTGCTCGGGGGCGCGACGCGGTCGCTGCTCGAGTCCATGACCGCGCCGGTCCTGATGTCGCGCTGAACCGGTTGGTGCGGCCCCGGCGACAAGCCCGCTATTGATCCAGGTCAAGGTGCGCCGCGGGCGTGGGCATAGCGTTGAAGGATCGCGGCGGAATCGGACATCGGGAAGCGTCATGGCGGACGGAGTCACTCGCCGGGAATTTCTGAAGGGCACGGGCGCAGTCATCACCGGCGTCGCCATGCTCGACCAGAGCGCGGCTGCCGAGCGCGGTCCGGGAGCGGCGGCCGCGGACTCCGGCCAGGTCGAGATTCTTCTTCACGTGAACGGCGCAAGGCGGAGCGTGAGCGTCGAGCCGCAGATGACTCTCGCGGAAGTCCTGCGCGGGCCGCTCGATCTGACCGGCACGAAAATCGGCTGCGACCGCGGCGCCTGCTCCGCCTGCACGGTGTGGCTCGATCGCGAGCCGGTTCTCTCCTGCATGACGCTCGCGCTCGACGTCGGCGAGCGCGAGGTCGTGACCATCGAGGGCCTCGCGGGCGGCGGGCGCCTTCACCCGGTACAGTCCGCGTTCATCGCCCAAGACGCGGTTCAGTGCGGCTTCTGCACGCCGGGAATGGTGATGAGCTGCGCTGCACTCCTGGAGAGGAATCCCGATCCCAGCCGTGAAGACGTCAAGGCGGCGATCGCAGGGCATCTTTGCCGCTGCGGCACGACGCCGCACGTGCTCGATGCGGTGCTCGAAGCGGCAAAGGCGGCGAAGGGTTGAAAATGGCGGACGACGGCACCCGCACGCAGAAGCACAAGGTCGGGATGGTTCCCGGGACGCTCGGCGAAATCGAGCGCCGGGTGAGCGCGGACGAAGCGCCGCCGCTCGCCCCCAACGCGCAGCTCGCCTGGATTGGAAAATCCGTGCATCGCATCAATGGACGCGCGAAGGTGACGGGCGCCGCGCGCTTCACCGTCGACGTGAAGCTGCCGGGCATGCTCCACGGGCGGCTGCTGCGCTCGCCGCATCCGCATGCGCGTCTTGCCTCGCTCGACTTGAGCGCCGCGGGAAGGCATCCCGGCGTGCGCGCCGTGCTGCCGGTCAATGAAACCGCGGGCCGCGCCGTCGAAGCGGCGGACGAGAAGGCGTCCGGAAGCGCCGCGCGGCGCGTGCTGTACGTAGGCGATGTCGTTGCGGGCGTCGCGGCCGCCACGCCGGCCGCCGCCGAGGCGGCGCTGCGCCTCATCAAGGCGGAGTACCGGCCGCTTCCGTTCGTCGTCGATCTCGAAAGCGCGCGCAGAAGCGGCGCACCGGTCGTGTTCGAGCGTCCCGTGCACGGCGAGGGCTACGCGGGCGCCATCGCGGGCGGTGCGCCGATCGAACAGCGCGGCAACGTGCGCGGACCGAACACGGCCGGCTCTCGCGGCGACGCGAACGCCGGATTCGCGCAAGCCGACGTCACCGTCGCAGGCGAATACCGCACGCAGGTGCAGACGCACTGCTGCATGGAGACTCACGCGGTCGTCGCCGACTGGCGCTCGGACGGGCTTACGGTATACGCGTCCACGCAGTACACGGCGGGCGTGCGCGCCGAGCTCGCGCAGATCTTCGGGCTCCCGTTGAGCCGCGTGCGCGTCGTGGTCGACGCGATGGGCGGGGGATTCGGCTCGAAGTCGAGTGCCGGAAACTACATGCGCGCCGCGGTGATGCTCTCGCGGCAGGCGGGCGCGCCCGTGCGCATCGCCCTCGACAGGAGCGAAGAGCACCTGGACAGCGGCAATCGTCCGGCGACCGTCCAGAAGCTGCGCGTCGGGGCGAAGAAGGACGGCGCGCTCACGGCGATCGCGCTCGACACCTATGGCACGGCGGGCGTGGGCCTGGGCGCCGGTGTCGGATTCTTCGCGCAGGGCCTGTATGCCTGCGAGAACTTCTCGATCTCGCAGTCCGACGTTTTCATCAACGCCGGCCCCGGATGCGCGATGCGCGCGCCGGGCAACGTTCCCGGCGCTTTCGCGCTCGAGCAGGCGATCGACGAGCTGGCCGAGAAGCTCGGTGTCGATCCGCTCGCGCTGCGGGACAGGATCGATCCCAGTCCCGTGCACCGGGAGGAACGGCGCCTCGGCGCGGCGCGTTTCGGCTGGAGTGCCCGGCACGCGCCCGGCGCCGATACGGGACCCGTCAAGCGCGGCGTCGGCGTGGCGCAATCCTACTGGAGCGCGAACATCAATACACACGCCGCGTGCGAGGTGTGCATCCTGCGCGACGGCTCGGTGGAGCTGTTCTCCGGCGTGCAGGACATCGGCAGCGGCATCGGCACCGTGCTCGCGCAGGTCGTCGCCGAGGAGCTGGGCTTGCGGCCGGAGGACGTCGCGATTCACATCGGCGACACGAACTTTCCGGCCGGACCGCCCTCGTACGGCAGCCTGACGACCGCCTCGATCACGCCGCCCGCGCGCAATGCAGCGCACCGCGCGCTGCGCGAGCTGATGCGGACCGCGGCGCCGGCGCTCGGCGCGGCGCCTGAAAGCCTGGTCGCACGCGGCGGACGCATCACGACCGCGGACGGCGCGCGCAGCCTGAGCTTCCGCGAGGCGGCTTCGCGGCTTCCCGCCGAGCGCATCAGCGCGGTCGCGAGCCGCTCGGACGACTACGGCGGCTTCGCGCGCAAGTTCGGCGAGATGGCCCAGGCCAGGGAACCCCTGGGCGGCGTGCAGTTCGCGGAAGTGGCGGTGGACGTCGAGACCGGCATCGTGCGCGTGGAGCGCGTGGTCGCCGCGCAGGACTGCGGCCGACCGATGAACCCGAAGCAGACCGAGAGCCAGGTGCACGGCGGCATCCTCATGGGTGTCTCCTACGCGCTCTACGAGAACCGCGTGATCGACCGGAACACCGGACACGTGCTCAACGCCGACCTGGAGCACTACAAGATCGCGCGCTCGCGCGAGACGCCGGCGATCGATGTGATCCTGCTCGAGAACTATCAGGGTATGAGCGCGACCGACGCCTACGGAATCGCCGAGCCCGCGAACATCGCCACCGCGCCCGCGATCGCCAACGCCGTCTACAACGCGATCGGCGTGCGCGTGCGCCAGCTGCCGATGACCCCGGCGACGATCCTCGCCGCGCTCGGACGGATCCCGGCCGTCAGGGCAAGCGCATGAAGCGCTTCCAATGGGCGCGCGCGCGCGGCGTCGCTGACGCGGCCGGCTCGGGGAACGCCACGGTCGCGGACGCGATGCAGTCCAAGAACGGCAGCCCGCGAACCGACGCCGTCGTCCTCAAGGCCGGCGGCGTCGACCTGCTCGATCTGATGAAGGAAGGACTGCTCACGCCGAGACGCGTGGTGAACCTGCGCGCCGTTCCCGAGCTCGGGCGCCTCGTCGAGGAGAGGGACGGAAGCATGCGCGTCGGCGCGACGGTCACGCTCGCGCAGCTCGCGGCGCATCCGGCGATCCGCGCACGCTATCGCGCCCTTGCCCAGGCCGCGGGGAACTCCGCGAGCCCGCAGCTCCGCAACATGGCCACGATCGGCGGGAATCTGCTGCAGCGGCCGCGCTGCTGGTATTTTCGCTCGGCCGCGCATCACTGTGCGCGAAAGGGCGGCCAGACCTGCTTCGCGTTCGCCGGCGAGAACGCCTATCACGCCATCTTCGGGCAGAACGGCTGCGCGATCGTGCATCCCTCGACTTCCGCGACCGCGCTGGTCGCGTTCGGTGCCGGAGTCGAATTGGCGGGTGCGAAGGGAAGGAAGCGCGTCGTCGCGCTGGAGAAGTTCTTCGTGCCGCCCGAGCGGGACATCGGGCGCGAGAACGATCTCAAGCCGGGCGAGATCCTGACGGCCGTGCTGCTGCCGCCGCCCGGTCACGGCGCGCGCTCGGCGCATCTGCGGCAGGGAGAACTGGATTCCTTCGACTGGCCCGTGGCCGACGTCGCGGTTGTCCTCGAAATGGAAAAAGACGGCGTGTGCCGACGCGCATCCGTGGTGCTCGGCGCCGCGGCGCCGGTTCCGCACCGGGCGAAGGCGGCCGAGGACGCGCTTGTCGGGAAGCGGATCGCCGACGATGTCGCTCGCCAAGCGGCGCACGCCGCGCTCGCGGGTGCGTCGCCGCTCAGCCAAAACGCCTACAAGCTGCCGATTTTCGAGGCACTGGTGCGGCGTGCCGTGCTCGGCGCGACCGGAGAATGAAATGAGCCGCCTCCAGCGGCTGGTGCGAGCGCTCCCTCTGGCGGTGGCGCTCGCCCCGGCCTTCGCCGCCGACGATCCGGCGGGCGCCGGCCGGAAGATCTTCGAGAGCCGCTGCGTGAGCTGCCATGAAAACGCGCCGCCGTCGACGGCGACGCTCGGCCCGAGCCTCGCCGGCATCGTCGGCAGGAAGGCGGGCACCGGGACCACCGGCGTGCATTCCCGCGCGCTGGCGGAGTCGGGGATCGTATGGAACCGGAGCTCGCTGCGGAGCTATCTCTCCGATCCGGGACGCGCGGTCCCGGGAACGATCATGCCGCTGCGCGTGGAGAACACGAAGGAGCTCGAGGACCTGCTGAACTACCTGGAAACCCTGCGTTGAGGAGCAAGACATGGAAGACCACGTCACGAGAAGACAAGTCAACGCCGCGCTCCTCGCGGCCGGCGCGATGGCGGCGCTGCCTGCCGGGGCCCTGGCGCAGGAGGCCAGGGTACTTCCCGCCCCCCGCAAGGAGGCGGGCAAGCCGCTCATGCAGGCATTGCAGCTGCGCCGCTCCACCCGGGAGTACTCGCAGCGCCCGCTTTCCGCGCAGACGCTTTCGGATCTGCTGTGGGCCGCGTACGGCGTGAACCGCCCGAGCGGCGACCGCACGGCGCCCTACTGGCGCCACATCATGGTGATCGACGTCTACGCCGCGATGGCCGACGGCGTCTGGCTCTACGACCCGAAGCAGCATGCGCTTCGCCCGCATCTCGGCGCCGACATCCGGCCGCAGACCGGCATGCAGGACTTCGTCGCGACCGCGCCGCTCAACCTCGTGTATGTGGTGCACGGCGAGCGCATGAAGGACGTCTCGCCCGAGGATCGCCGCTTGTACGGATCGGTGGACGCCGCGTTCGCCGGCCAGAACGTCTACCTCTACTGTGCCTCGGAGGGTCTCGCCACGGTATTCCGCGGAGCGGTCGACTACGAGAAGCTCAGACGCGCCATGAAGCTCGGAGACGGACAGTTCGTCGCCTTCGCGCAGACGGTCGGTTATCCTTCCTGAAGGGACCCATGAAATCCGAACTGTTGATCGGCGTGGCATCAGTTCTCGCCCTGGCAAGCGCGGCCGCCGTCGCCGACCCTTTCGATGATGAGATGAATCGCCTCGCAACCGACAGCGGATGCATGCTCTGCCATTCCGCGCGTCCGGCGAGGGCGAGGGACGACGCCGTTCTGCCCCCGGCTCCCGCCTGGAGCGAGATTGCGAAAAAATATCGGGGCCGGCCCGATGCGGAAGACAAGCTCGTTGCGATCGTCATCCGCGGGGTCAGGCCGGAGGACCGGCATTGGGCGGGCAAGACGAGCGCCGTAGTGATGCCGACGAACCGTGTCGAGATCGGCGAGGAAGACGCGAGAAGGCTGATACGCTGGATCCTGCGCTGAGCGACGCGCCGGCTCGGCGCGCTGCTCGACGGTGCTAGGTCCGGACCTTGGCGGCTCACTGCGCGATCGTCGGATAGCGGTTCGTTGCGAGCGCCGTCAACAATGCGAGAACCGCGAGCTGGACCGCAAAATCGATCCCCAGCCCGTAGTCGCTGTGCGCCCCTTCGATCATGAACGCGCGGAGCGCGTCCACCTGGTAGGTGAGGGGATTGAATGCCGCGATGGAGCGAAGCCAGTCGGGCATCATCGCGATCGGATAGATCGCATTGCTCGCGAAGAAGAGCGGCATGGTCATGATCTGCCCGATGCCCATGAAGCGCTCGCGCGTCTTCACCATGCAGGCGACGATGAGTGAAAACGTGCAGAAAATGGCCGAGCCGAGGAGGATCGTCGCGATCACGCCGGCGATCGGCAGTACGCCGAGGCGCAACTTCACGCCGAGCAGGAATGCGAGCAGGAACACGATCAGCGCCTGGGAAAGGCCCCGGACGCCCGAAGCGAGCGCGCGGCCGAGCACCAGCGCCGGACGCGCCGCCGGGCTCACGAGAAACTTCTGCAGCACGCCCAGATCGCGCTCCCAGATGATGGATACGCCATAGAAGATCGCCACGAACAGCACGCTCTGCGCGAGAATTCCCGGCGCCATGAAATCGAGATAGCCGAGGCTCCCGGTCGGAATGGCCCGCGAATGCGCGAATACTTCGCCGAAGATGAGCAGCCACAACATCGGCTGCACCATCCGCGAAGCGAGCTCCCAGGGATCGTGGCGCAGCTTCCGGATATCGGCCTCGGCGACGGCGAGCGTCTGGCGCAAGAAGAGCGCGAAATCCACGGCGCTATTCGAGGCGCGCCGCCGTGCGGCGGACCTGCTCCACCTCGCGGTACGAGCCGGCTTCCCCGGGTGCGTTTCCCGTCAACTCGATGAAGACGTCGTCGAGCGTTGCCTCCGGGCCGGCCTTCGCCTTCAGCTCTCCCGGCGTTCCCAGACCGGCGAGCTTCCCGCGATGCATGAACGCCACCGTCTCGCACAGGTGGTCGGCCTCATCCATGTCGTGGGTGGTCATGAACACCGTGGTGCCGAATTCGTCGCGCACCTGCTCGATGTGCCGCCACACCCCGTGGCGGGCCACCGGGTCGAGCCCGATGGTCGGCTCGTCCAGGAACAGCACCGCCGGCCGGTGCAGCATGCATTGCGCGATCTCGAGACGCCGGATCATGCCTCCCGAATAGTGGCCGACGAGGCGGTCGGCCGCGCCGGCGAGATCCATGAATTCGAGCGCCTGCCCGATGCGCGTCCTGCGCTCGGCTCCCGAAAGCCCGTACAGCTTCGCCGAGATCAGCAGGTTCTCGTAGCCGGTGAGCTCCCCGTCCGAGGAAAGCATCTGGGAAACATATCCGATATGCCGGCGGACTTCATCCGGCTCCCGCACGATGTCGAAGCCCGCCACCGAAGCGGTTCCCGAGGTGGGCGGCAGGAGCGTCGTCAGCATCTTGATGACCGTGGTCTTTCCCGCCCCGTTCGAGCCGAGCAAGCCGAAAATGGATTTCGGCCGCACCTCGAAGCTCAGGTGGTCCACCGCGGTCAGGGACTTGAATCGACGCGTAAGAACGGAGAGCTCGACGGCCGGCCGGTGCACGGGGTCCATCGCCTCATTCTCGTGCGGCTGCCGGGCAGCGCGGTTGACGTACATCAAGACCGCCGGACGGGTGTGGAAGAGAATCCATAGTCCGCGAACTCAACAGGGGCGGCAATCATGGAGCGTGGAAGCCCAGTGTCAGGATCGAAAGCCGCGCGTTCGTCGACGGGACAGACCATCAAGCTCCCGCCGCCGCAAACGAGCGGCGGCAAGCCGCTGCTGCAGGCGCTGAAGGACCGGCACAGCGCGCGCGAATTCAGCGGCCGGGAGCTGCCGCCGGAGGTGCTCTCCAGCCTTCTGTGGGCCGCGTTCGGCATCAACCGGCCGAAAACGGGCGGCCGCACGGCGCCCTCGGCGCACGACTGGGAAGAGATCGATGTGTACGCCGCGACCGCGAAGGGGCTCTACCTGTACGAGCCGCGGGACCACGTTCTGAAGCTGGTCCTCGCGCAGGACGTCCGCGCGAAAACGGGGATGCAGGCTTTCGTCGGGGAGGCGCCCCTGAACCTCGTCTACGTCGCCGACCTGACGCGGATGACCGAGGCGACGCCGGAGGACAAAGCCTGGTATTCCGGCCCGGACGCCGGTTTTGTCGCGCAGAACGTCTACCTCTTCTGCGCGTCGGAAGGGCTCGCCGTGGTCGTGCGCGGGATGGTCGACCGCGGGGCGCTCGGGAAACTGATGTCCCTCACGCCCGAGGAGAAGATCATCCTCGCGCAGACCGTCGGCTATCCGAAGGCTTGAGCCTGCGGAATGGCAGAACTGCGCCCGCCTTCAGCGGCGGGTGATGAGCAGGCCGACCAGCGCGCCGGCGGCGGCGGCGAAGCCGATCATCGGCCAGGGATGCGCGTGGACGTACTCGTCGGTCGCAACCGCCGTGGCCTTCGCCCTTTCCACCGCCACCTCCTGAGTGGCGTCGATTTTCTGCTTCACGGCCTTGATGGTCTCCTGGACGCGCGCACGGGCGGCCACGACCTTCTCGTTGGCCTGGTTCGCGGTCGCCTGGAGGAGCAGCTCGGTGTCCTCGATGACGGTGTTGAGATCCGCGGTAAGCTTGTTCTTCGCTTCAATGACATTTCCGGTATACATGATTGCCTCCTGCGTAAAAATCGATTCACTAGGTACTACCTTAGCAAGGCGGAATGGCGCCCGGTTGATCCAGATCAAGCTCCTCTCAGTATCCGGCGACGATGAGGCGACTTTGCGCTTCGCGCTCGACCCGCGTGCCGAAGCGGCGGCCTTCGCGCTCGAGCATCGCAGCGAGCCAGGACCCTTCCTCCTCCGTCGCCCGCACGGCTCGGAACCGGGCGATACGCGTGGGGGTCAGCGACAGGCGCACGAGCCTGCCGCTCGCCGCGTCGAACGTCGGGAAGTACATCAGAGCCAGTTCCGGGCGAAACGGCTCGTGCCCCGAGATGCCTTCGTAGTCGTTGAGAAAGTCTCCGCAACCGTAGAGGATCGGTCTGTCGCGGTGGATCTCGATCGCCTTGGGATGGTGCGAGGAGTGGCCGTGCACGACGTCGGCGGCGCCGGCGCCGATCAGCCGGTGCGCGAACTCGCGCTCGGGGTTGGAGACATCGTAGCCCCAGTTGCCGCCCCAATGGATCGAGACGACCGCGATGTCGCCCGCCCGTCTGACCGCCGCGATCTCGGCGGCGATACCGTCCGCGGTTTTCGGCGAAAGATCGGGGAGCATGCGCAGTCCCGGCCGCTGCCGGGTCGCCGCCCAGTCCGAAGGCATCCCCGCGCTCTCCATGCCGAAAGCGAACACCAGCACGCGGCGATCTTCCGCGAGATCGATGACCGCCGGCGCAGCCGCCTCGGCTGCATCGCGGCCGGCGCCGGCCGTGCGCACGCCGGCCGCACGCAGCGTGTCGAGCGTCTCTTCGAGTCCGCGAATACCCCAGTCGAGCGCGTGATTGTTGGCGAGCACGCAGCAATCGATCTTCGCGGCCGCGAGGCAGGGGACGTTCGCCGGATGCATGCGGTAGTGGATCCCTTTGCGCGGCCACGCATCGTCCGACGTGGTCACCGCGGTTTCGAGGTTGATGATGCGCGCATCCGGCCGCACGCGATCCAGCTCGGCAAGCGCATCGCCCCAGACATAGGAGAAGTCGACCGGCTTCGGCAGCGGCCCCGCCGCTTCTTCGGCGAGCTTCACATAGCCGATCGCCGATCGCATGTACGGCTCGAAGAGCTGCGGCTCGACCGGATGCGGAAGGATCTGATCGATGCCGCGGCCGGTCATCACGTCGCCGCACAGGAACAGCGTGACGTGTGGGTTCCCCATGATGCTCACGATCCCGCCGCCAGATCCGGTTCTCCGCAGTGCGCCAGGATTTCCGCGCGCGCGAGGTTCCTGAGGGCGACCGCCGCGCTCCACGCCTGTCCTTGCGGCCGCAGCAGCGGGCCCGCGAGGATCTGGATCACGCCCCGCCGCGGGAGCCAGTCTCCGTCCCTCAGGACCGAGCGCGTTCCGCGGACCGCGACCGGCAACACCGGTATGCCGGCGGCGGCAGCGGCGACGAATGCGCCCAGGTGGAACGGCAGCAGGCCCGGCGCGCGCGTGAACGTGCCTTCGGGGAAGAACACCAGCGATTCGCCGCGCTCCGCGAGGTGCGACAGCTCGCGGGAATCGCGCACGCTGCGCTCGGTGTCGCCGCGCTCGACGAAGCGGACACCGTAGGCGCGGAGCAGCCAGCCGACGACGGGGTATTCGGCCAGCTCGCGCTTGGCCACGAAACAGAGACCGTCGGGCAAAGTCGCGAACAGCAGAAAAGCATCGAAATAACTCGAATGGTTGGCGACGACCATGAGCGGCTCTCCGGGAAAGTTCTCGAGCCCGCGCACCAGGACGGGCAGTCCCGAGACACGCAGAAGCGCGCGGAGGAGAAGGCGAACGGCGCGCCGGCGCCGGGCGCTGCCCGGCAGCAGCAGGGCGGGGAAGGTGCCGAGCGCAAAAGCGGAGAACAGCGCCCAGAGCCAGGCGGCGTAGAGCCTTTCGGCGGCGGTGCGCCCGGCGCGCCGCAGACGCGCGCGCACCATGCTCCAGAGGAAACCGGCCCGCTGCCGCCATGCTTCGAGCCGCCCGGCGCTGACCAGGCCGCGCTCGTAGGCGTCCCGGCTCGCGGCGCGCCGTATCTTGCCGCTCGAGGTCTTCAACACCGTGTGCGGCGGGGCGAGCACGATGTCGTCCGCAGGCGCGCCGAGAAGCTTCAGCGCGAGCTCGGCGAGCGCCTCGCGCAGTCTCTCCAGCCGCTCGCGGTCGGTGAACCGGGTCTCGGCGAGCACCACGACCTTTTCGGTCCCCAAGACCGGGTCGGCGACGCCGAACACGGCGACGCAGCCCTTGCGGATGCCCTCGAGATTTCCCGCGGCCGCCTCGAGCTCGTAGGGATGCACGTGCTGACCGCCGCGGATGATGAGGTCCTTGGCGCGGCTGGTCGGAAAGATCTCGCCGCCGGCGATGTAGCCCAGGTCTCCCGTATCGAGCCAGTCGCCGTCGAACAGGGACCGCGTCGCTTCGGCATTGCGGAAATAGCCGGCGGTCGCGGACGGGCCGCGAAACTCGATGCGCCCCTCGCGGCGCTCGGGCAGCTCGCGCCCGTTCCCGTCGACGACGCGGATCGGGTGCCGCGGCAGAGGCACTCCGCAAGCGGCGAAGGGCAGGGCGTCGGCGTCGTCGGCACGCGCGGATGAGGCGACGCCCTCGAGCATGAGCGGGCGCCGCTCGACGCGATCGACGAGCGGCCCGCGCCCGAGCGGCGGAAAGGCGAGGCCGACCGCGCACTCTGCGAGCCCGTACACCGGTGCGAGCGCGGAAGGCGCGAAGCCGTGCGCCGCGAAGCGCCCGGCGAAGCGCGCCAGGGTATCGGGACTCACCGGTTCCGCGCCGTTGAATGCGATGCGGAGGGAGCTCAGGTCGAGGCCTGCGAGATCGCGTTCGTCCACGCGCGCGGCGCACAGCTCGTACGCGAAGTTGGGCGCCGACGTGAGCGTGCCGCGATAGCGGTGAATCGCCCACAGCCAGCGCGAAGGCCTCGTCAGGAACGACGCCGGCGGCATGACGACCAGCGGAAACGCGAAATACAGGCTTCCGAGCCATGCGCCGATGAGGCCCATGTCGTGGTAGAGCGGCAGCCAGCTCACGAACACGTCGTGCGAATCGGCGGCGACGGCTTGCCCCATCGCGCGGATATTGGCGAGCAGATTCGCGTGGCTCAGCATCACGCCCTTCGGATTGCCGGTGCTCCCGGAGGTATATTGCAGCAGGGCGAGATCCTCGCTGCGCCGCGGTCGCGGCCCCGGGGCCTCGGGCCTGGCGAGCTGCGATACGGTCACGCAGCTTCGCAATGTGGGAACCTGGTCGCGCAACAAGGCGGCAAAGCGCTCCGCCTCCGGAAACGTGACCAGCAGCTTCGCCAGGCAGTTGTTCAATATGCCGGATTGGCGGCGCAGATGCTCCGCGATGTCCGACGCGCGCGCCGGAGGATAGATGGGCACGGGCACGGCCCCGGCGATCACAACGGCGAAGAACACGCCGAAAAACTCGCGGCAGGTCGGAAGCATGATGGCGACGGTGTCACCCGCCCCGACGCCGAGATCGGCGAATCCCGCCGCAAGGCGTCCAGCCTCGCCGCGAAGCTCGGCGTAGCTCATCGGCTCGCCGCGCTCGCCCTCGGCGAGCAGCACGACGTGCACGCGCGCGGGATGCGCAGCGACGTGCCAGTCGAGGACGTCGAGGAGCGTCGCGGCCTCATCGGGGAGCTCTTCGCTTCCGAGCGCGGCCTGCACGATCGGCGTCGCGGCCTGCGCGCCCGGCTCCGATGCGCGCGCGCCTCCTGCCCGCACCGCCCGGAGCAGGTCGCGCGGCGTTTCCGCCGTGCCGAGCAGATGCTCCGGCAGCCGCAGGTCGAAGGCGCGCTCGATGCGCATGATCAGTTCCACGCGGGCGAGGCTGTCGATGCCGAGGTCGCGCTCGAGCGAGCTGTCCAGGCGCACCGCCCTCGCGCGCCCGCCCTGTTCCGATTCCCGGAGGAGCTCGGCGATGACGGCAAGCAGTGTCGCGGAGAGCGCCTCGTTCGCCGGCTCGGTGCGCGGGCGGTCGCTTACTTCGGGCATGAGAATCCGTCTTCGGGGAAAGCCGCTCTAACTTCGCCGTCGACCTTCGAAAGAACTCCACCATGTTGCGCGACCATGCGCGGCGACCCTTGATCCAAATCAAGAATCGGGGCGCCGTCCGCGCGTTGATGCATGTCAACACGGATGGCGCAGCCGGCTGTCAAAGTGTGGGCGATGGATTCCGGGTCGAAAATTCGGATCAACCGGTTCAGCTTCGGGGGTACCGCCGGCATCGTCGCCTGCGTGGCTCTCGTCGTCGGTCTCGGTGCGGCGGGCGCGCCGAAGTCGGTGATCGTCAGCAGCCTCCTGATCGTCGCGCTGGCCGACAATCTCACCGACTCCCTGAGCATCCATATCTATCAGGAGTCCGAGCGCCTCCCGGGGAAAGAGGCGTTTCTCGCGACCACCTCGAACTTCGTGTCGAGGCTGCTGGTGTCGTTGAGCTTCGTTCTACTCGTGCTGGCGCTGTCGATCCGCGTCGCGGTCGTGGCGGCGCTCGCCTGGGGACTGTTCCTCCTGGGTCTGCTCAGCTGGATGATCGCCCGGCAGCGCGGCGTGCAGCCGGTTCCCGAAGTGGCCAAGCATCTGTTCGTGGCCCTGGTCGTGGTGGCCGTCGCCGAGCTCATCGGCGACTGGATCCCCACCCTGCTCCCGGCCGGTCCCTGAGGCTCCCGCGTTCACCTGCCGGCGCTGCCCGAATGCGTCCGATGCTCATGCCGCAGCTCGTAAACCCGGCGTTCGGCGACCCGGGCCTGTACGTGGATTTCCGCAACGAGAAGCGCGCGCTGCTCTTCGACATCGGCGACATCGGCATGCTCGCGCCGCGCAAGCTGCTGCGTCTCTCGCATGTGTTCGTCTCGCACACGCACATGGATCATTTCATGGGCTTCGACGCGCTGCTGCGCGTGAGCCTGGGGCGCGATGTCGCGGTGCGCCTGTTCGGCCCGCCGGGATTCGTCGACCAGGTCGCGCACAAGCTCGCCGCCTACACCTGGAACCTCGCCGAATCCTACCCGGGCGATTTTTCGGTGCTCGGGTCGGAACTGCACGCGGACGGCAGGCTCATTTCGGCGCTGTTCCGCTGCCGGCGCCGCTTCGAGCGCGAAACGCTCGAGGAGGCGCATGTCGAGGACGGCATCCTGGTCGACGAACCCGGGTTCCGGGTTCGCACCGCGTTTCTCGAGCATCGAACCCCCTGCCTCGCCTTCGCCGTCGAAGAGAAGGCGCACGTCAACATCTGGAAGAATCGCCTCGACGAGATGGGCCTTCCGGTCGGACCCTGGATCCGGGACCTCAAGGAAGCGGTGCTCGAAGGTGCGCCCGACGACGCGCCGGTCCGGGCCTCGTGGAAAGAGAAGGGCGAGCGGACGGAACGCGTTCTTGCCCTCGGTGAACTGAAGGCGCGGGCGCTGCAAGTCGTTCCGGGGGAGAAGCTGTGCTATGTGACCGACGCCGCGTTCAGCGTGCAGAACGCGCAGCGCATCGTCTCCCTGGCGAAAGACGCCGATCTGCTTTTCATCGAGTCGGTCTTCCTCCAGGAGGATGTCGATCAGGCGCAACGGAAGTGCCACCTGACGGCGCGCCAGGCGGGAGAGATCGCGCGCGCCGCCGGCGCGCGCGCCGTCGAGCCTTTCCACTTCTCCCCGCGCTACGCGGGGCGCGAAGGCGAGCTGCGTGCCGAGCTGGAGCTCGCGTTTCGCGGCTCGAGCTAGCCGGTCGAAGGCGGCGGCCCGCGGCGCCAGATCAGCTCGCCGTCCCGCCACACCTCGCGCACGCGATGCAAGGGCACTGTGTGCAACGTGCCGTCGTCTTCCACCGCGTCGAAGGAGAAGTGCTCGCCAGAAGCAAAGTGGATGCGGCGGAACGGCACCTTGACGATCCTCTTCGCGACATGGTCGTCGTAACCGACTGCAAACTCGGATTTCGAGAACTCCGGGTCCCAGCGGATGCGGTTGAGCAGGTCCTGGATGGGGATCACGGCGCGGCGAGGACGATCCGGGACAGCGCACCGGCCTGGGAGACTTCGAAGCGCACCGGCAGGAACTTCTCGATGAGCCAGATGCAGGTGCGGGCGTGCAAGCTCACGGCGCGCGTTGTCAGCGCACCACCCCGGGCGAGGGCGAAGTAGACCAGCAGCTGGTCGGCGGCGTGCAGGTCGACCGCGGCCCCCGCGGCGAGATCCGCGGCGAGCTCCGTCCCGGCCGCCTCGCCGAGCGCCTCGGCCCCTACGCCGCGCTCAGCGGTCCGTCCGGCACCGAGGACCGTGCTCTCGGCATGCGCCCAGGCGACGATCGCGCCGCCCGGGCCGATCGCCTCATCCGGGCCGAGCACGCGGCATGCGATGTCCGGCGTCACGCCTCGCAGCGATGCAAGCCGGTCGAGGGCGGAGGCGCGCATGCGCATGGCGATGTGCTCGGGCAGGTTCGCGACGTGCGCAAGCCCCGACAGGCTCCGCAATGCGCCGGGCGCGTCGAACGCGGCGGGCCGGAGCGCGGAAGGCGATACGGAGACCCGCACTTCCCCGCCGCCGTGCGGATAGTAGCCGCGTCTCCGGACCTCGAGCCGGACTCGCGCACCCATCCGCGAGAGGAGCTCCAGCAGGACCTCGCGAAAGTAGTCGAGCGGCGGCGCCATGCGCACGTCGGTTCCGCCGATGATGTCCGCGTCGCACGGCTTGCCGCTCGCGATCATCACCGGAAGCAAGGCTTGCAGGAGCAGTGTCACACTCCCGGCCGTGCCTACGTCGAAACGAAAACTGCCACCCTCCAGCGCGCGCGGCCTGAGGGTGAAGAACTGCGACCGAAGCTGCACGCCTTCGACGCTAGCGCCCGCGAGCGCGGCGACCGCCCGCACCGCCGCGACGTGCTGCGGGGCAAGCCCGGGCTTGTCCCGATTGGCGCGGACGTTGCGGACGGCGACCGGGCGACCGGTGATCGCCGAGAGCGCCGCGGCGGTGCGCACGACCTGGCCGCCGCCCTCTCCATAGGATCCGTCGAGTTCGAGCACGCCTCTACGGCCGGCCCGCCAATCCTCAAAGCGTGGGTTTGCCGGGCTGGAGAAACTTCTTTTCGTAAGCGCTCTGGCAGGCGATACAGCGTTTCGCTGTCGGCTCGCTGCGCAACCGCGCCAGCCCGATCTCGCCGCCGCAATCGATGCACGTCCCGTAGCGGCCCTCGCTTATGCGGGCCAGGGCCGAGTCGATCTCGCGCAGCTCCTGCAGATCGCGGGAAAGCTCGGCGTTCTCGACGTCCGAGATGAGATCGGCGGTGGCTTCGTCACCCGTATCCGCGACGGGCCCCGTCGACTGCGAGTAGACATCCTCGCGTGCCTTCGCCGCATCGGCGTGCGCTTCCACCTCGAGAAATTCGCGGCGCTTCGTCAGCGCCCCCTTGAGTTCCTGCAGTTGTTCGGGCTTCAGTGGCATGGTGGTTCTCCGTGTCGGTGCTTCGTTCAGTCCGGTGCGTAGTCGAGCGGCCAGCGCTTCGAGAGGAAGCGGACGATGTGCGCGTCCGCGCCGGGCGAGCCATAGGTCCATACGGGCCCGTCCATGACGAGCTTGCCCAGCTTGCAAGGGCGGATGTTCAGGGCGAGGACCGGCAGCTTGCGCTGCCGCAGTTCCGCCGCCTGCTCCTCGTATCCGGACTCGCCTTCGAAGAAAAGCCATTCTCGCACGAAGGCATCCTGCATCCGCTCCAGCTCGTGGCACAGGTCGATGGAGACCGGGACCGGCCGGTCGATCGGCGCTTCGCCCTTGGTGGAGGCCATGAGCCAGTTTCCGTAGACGTCGTCCTCGACCGACCGGTAGCAGACGGTCTCGCGGGTGGAGTAGTAATGCTCCAGCATGAAGAAACGGGCCGGATGCTCGTGTGCCCTCGCCCCCGTGAACCAGCCGTACACATGGTCCTCTCTGACGAACCAGAAGAGGGCACACACAAGCCCCGCACCGCGCAGTGCGTAGGCGACGTGAACATGGGGCTCGATCATGATTTCTCGACTGATTCCGGCAATCTCCATTTGACTCTAGCCTCTCGACCGACTAATTCCTTGCGCTAGATCAAATGCCGGACCGCGCGGATACGCAAGCATGCAGGTGAGCCATCGACAGGGTCAGGTGAACCATGCAAGTCCCATTGGAGATTACGGTAAGGGGTATGCCGCACTCGCCCGCCCTCGAGGCGCGCATCCGCGAGAAGGCGGCAAGATTGGAGGAGTTCGATTCGCGCATCATCCGCTGCCACGTCATGGTGGAAGAGTCCGGCAAGCACCAGCATCAGGGGCATCGGTTTACCGTGCGCATCGACGTGCGCGTTCCCGGGCGCGAGATCGCGGTAACCCACGAACACCACGAGGACGTCTTCGTCGCGCTGCGGGACGCGTTTGACGCCGCCAAGCGACAGCTGGAGGACGTGGTCCGCGAGAAGCGCGGCGACGTCAAGGTCCACGTGGTCCCGCAGCACGGGCGCGTCGCGCGGCTCAGTTTCGACGAGGGCTTCGGTTTCATCGAGACCTCAGACGGACGGGAACTCTATTTCAGCCGTGAAAACGTCGTGTACCCGGCGTTCGAACGCTTGGAACCCGACATGCCGGTGCAGTTCATCGAGGAGGTTGCCGGTGAAGGTCCTCAGGCAAAGCGGGTGAGCGCCGGCAAGCACGCCGTTTAGCTCGCAATCAGGAGGTCGCCATGACCGAGGAGAAGAAGCCTTCCAAACGCGAAATACCGCAGCCCGAAATCCAGGAAGGGCACAGCCGCGGCAAAGCGCGCGATGACAAGCTGAAGCGCATCATCAAGCGTCACCCCACGCGCGACGAGCCCCGTGTCGACGACGTGGACGAGATGGACTTGCCGCCCTCCTAGAGGTCTTTCACACGCGGGCCGGGTGGGCGGTCACTTCGACTCCCGGATTCGGGAGCCGGGCCGTTCTCGGTTTTCGCGACAGCCGGACCCGCGCGAGTGAACGCGCCGAGCGTCCATTCGCCTTTCACCTCATCCCGGCGAAGAATATAGACGTGCCCGTCGTCGCCCCTGATCCTGAAATAGCGATGGTCAGGAGCCATCCAGCGGTCCAGGATCTCGAGCGCCGCAATGCGGCGCTCTCCAAGCCAGAAGGCCCGCGGCTCCTGCTCGCCGCGGTACCCGGCATAGCACTCGACCCGGATTTCCATCGCCCGCTCAGTGGCGCGACTGCTGCTCCTGGAAGCGCTCGCGCCCGATCACCTGGGCGAGCAAGATGATCTGTTCTCCGACGACCTTGAGCAGGTCGTCCAGGGTGACGATCCCAGCCAGCCCGCCCTGATCATCCACCACCGGTATGCGCCGCACGCCCTTGTGGCGCATGAGCTCCACCGTTTCGAAGATATCGCTTCCCTCGCCGACGGTGACGAGCTCCCGACCCATGAGGTCTCCCGCTGTGACTAGCGCCGGATCGACTTCCTTCGCCATGACCTCGACCACCAGATCCCGATCGGTGACGATGCCAACGGCGACCTTCTTGCCGTTGGGCTGGTCGACGACTACGACGTCGCCCACGTGCGAATCCCGCATGAGTTGGGACAATTCGAGCGCGCTCGCCTTCCTGTGGCACTCGATCACTTCCCGGATACAAAAGTCTCCGACGCGCATAAGGCCTCCTGCTCTCTCGCAACCGTTTTCAAAGATCCCGCTATTTCATTCTCGACGGCAGGCGGATCGTCCGCCCGGCGACCATGAACGCGCCGCGGCCCAGGAAGGCGACCACTTTACTTGGGCTCGCCCGACCAGTTGTATGCGTGGACCAGCCCTCGCTGGTCGAACTTGATCTGGAGAAGCTTGACGCGCGCGTTCCCCATGTCGGGAAGATTGCCCGCGCCATGGTAATAGGCCCATTCTTCATAACGCGTGCCGCTGCTCTCTACGGCCACTCCAACGGCGGTCGGGGCGCCGAGCCAGGCGCGAACCTCAGTCTGGGTGGTAACGCCGCGCTGAACGCGGGATTCGAAGGCTGCAAGATCGAAGTCCCGGCCTATCTGGACGCTCGCGCAGGCCGAGATCATCAGCAGCACCGGGAGAACAACGATGGCCGGACGCATCATGGTTTTTCAGCTTCCTGATCACTAGACTAGGTCAAAGGCAGGATGTCCCTTTGATGTGGATCAAGCGCCCTGCAGGTCCCTGGAGATGCGCATGATGGTGGGGTCCTGCGGCGCCCGCTCCGCCTTGAAGCCGAGCGCGCGGACGAAGCGCAGCATCTCGGCGTTGGCAGAGAGGACGAAGCCCTCCATGCGCGCGAGGCCGCGCTCCTTCGCGGCGTGAATCAGATCCTCCATGAGGACCCCTGCAAGCCCGGTCTTGTGCCAGGCGTCGGCGATGACGATCCCGAGCTCGCAGATCCCGCCGGAAAGATTGGACACATAGCGCGCCTCGCCGACGATTTCCTCGCGCTCGCCGTGGCGCGCCGTGCACACCAGCGCCATGTGCAGGTCGTAGTCGATGTCGGTCAGGAAGTGAATGAGCTTGTCCGAAGGCGCGTGCACCCATTTCTGGAAACGCATGTACTTGCTCTCCCCGGACAGCTCGTCAAGGAACTCGCGCACAAGGGGCGCATCGTCCGGGCGTATCGGCCGTATCGTCACCGTCCTTCCGTCGAACAGGTGGTGCTCGCGTACGAGGTGCGCGGGATACTCAGCCATGAAGGCGTGCGGCCTCTTCCTTCAGTTGCCGGTGCAGGATCTTGCCGATCGGCGTCTTGGGGAGCTGCTCGCGGAACTCGATGCGCTTGGGCAGCTTGTACCCGGTGAGATGCCTCGCGCAGTGGGCGAGCAGGGCTTCGGCGGTGAGCGCGGGGTCCCTGCGCACGACGAAGAGCGCGACCACCTCGCCGCTGCGCTCGTCGGGCATGCCGACCGCGCCGGCGTCCCTGACCCCGGGATGCAGCATCGCGACTTCCTCGATCTCGGCAGGGTAGGCCTTGAAGCCCGACACCACCACGATGTCCTTCTTCCGGTCGCGGAACTCGACGTAGCCGCGCTCGTCCATGCGGCCCATGTCGCCCGTCTTCAGCCAGCCGTCCGCCGTGAACGCCCTGGCGGTTTCCGACGGCGCATTCCAGTAGCCGCGCATCACCTGCGGTCCGCGCACGCCGATCTCGCCGATTTCACCTGGAGCGACTTCCCTGCCGTCCTCGTCGAGAATCGTCACCTCGGTCGAGGGGAGGGGCAGCCCGAGCTTGCCGCTGAATTCCCGGGAATCGAAGCGGTTCGCGCACACGTTCGGCGAGGCCTCGGTGAGGCCGTAGCCTTCGACCAGCGGTACGCCGGTCGCTTTCTGCCAGCGCTCGGCGACCGGGCGCTGCACGGCCATGCCGCCTGCGACCGCCAGCTTGAGCGTGCCGCGGCTCGACGCGGCCACCGCTTCGAATCCCGGAGCGTTCAGCAGCGCGTTGAACAAGGTGTTCACGCCGGTGATGGCGGTGAACCGGGTCTTCCGCAATTCCGCGACGAAGCCGGCGATGTCGCGCGGATTGACGATCAGCACGTTGCGCCCGCCCAGCTTCAAAAAGACGAGCAGGTTCGCAGTGAGAGCGAAGACATGGTAGAGCGGCAGCGCGGTGATCACCGTTTCCGCGCCTTCCGCGAGCGTCCCCCGGGCCCAGGCCGCGACCTGCTCGACATTGGCAACCACGCTGCCGTGCGTGAGAATCGCGCCCTTGGCGAGGCCGGTGGTGCCGCCGGTGTACTGGAGAAAGGCGATGTCGCCGGGGCCCACGCCGGCTTCGCCGAGCGCTTGCGCGGCGCCCTGCTCCAGCGCTTCGCGGAACCGGAGGGCCCCGGGCAGGCGCCAGCGGGGAACCATGCGCTTCAGATATTTGACCGCGAAATTCACGAGCCATCGCTTCGGCGACGGAAACAGGTCGCCGACCCGGGTGGCAATGACGAAGCGCACCGCGGTTCCCGGGAGTGCCTCCTGCAGGGTGCGGGCGAAGTTCTCCAGGACGACGATGGCGGTCGCACCCGAATCGGCGAGCTGGTGCGCGAGCTCGCTCGCGGTATACAGCGGATTGACGTTGACCACCGTCAGGCCGGCGCGCAGCGCCCCGAACAGCGCCACGGGATATTGCAGGAGATTGGGGAGCATGATCGCGACGCGTTCTCCCCTTTGCAGCCGCAGGACTTGCTGCAGGTAGGCGCCGAAATCCCGGGAAAGCCCCTCCAGCTCCCCGTACGTGATCGACACGCCCATGCTGGAGAGGGCGGTCCGGTCGCGGAAGCGCGCGCAGCTCCGCCCGAGCAGCTCGCCCAGGGAACCGCAGGCCGGCGGGTCGATCTCGGCCGGCACTCCTTTAGGATAGGAATCCAGCCAGATCTTCTTCATGTCAGGGAACGGCCGAGAGCGGGCGCGCCGGGCTCGCCGCGGCCTTGGGCGCGTCCATCAGGCTCCGCAGCTCCTCCGCGGACAGTGTTTCCTGGCGCAGCAGGGACTCGGCGCCGCGCTCCAGCACCTCGCGCCTGCGCCCGAGTATCTCGAGCGCCGAATCGAGCGCCTGCTTCACGATGCCCCGGACCGCCAGGTCGATCTCGCGGGCGGTTTCCTCGCTGAATTGGCGCGTCGGTATCGCGCCGGCGACAGGGCCGAGAAACCCGGGCCGGGTGTCGTCGTAGGCGACGCTGCCGAGCCGGTCGTCCATTCCGAAGCGCATCACCATGCTGCGCGCGATATCGGTCGCCTTGATCAGATCGTCGGCCGCGCCGGTGGAGAGGTTCCCGAAGACGAGCAACTCGGCGGCCCGGCCGCCGAGCAGCACCGCCATCCTGTTCTGGAGCTCCTCGCGCGCCATGAGGTAGCGGTCTTCCGTCGGCCGCTGGATGGTGTAGCCGAGCGCGCTCACGCCGCGCGGGATGATCGAGATCTTGTGCACCGGGTCCACGCGCGGCAGGGTCATCGCGACGATGGCATGCCCCATCTCGTGATGGGCGACGGCTTTCCGCTCCTCGGGATTGAGCAGGCGGTTGCGCTTTTCCAGGCCGGCGACGATGCGCTCGATCGCGCCGGTGAAATCCGCCCGCTCGATCGCTGCCGCTCCCCGCCGCGTCGCGAGCAGCGCCGCCTCGTTGACCAGCGTGGCGAGATCTGCTCCCGAGAATCCCGGCGTGAGCGCGGCGATCTCCTCGGAGTCGACATTGGACGCGAGCCGGACCTTGCGCAGGTGCACGCGCAGGATCTGCACGCGGCCGCTCTTGTCGGGGCGGTCGACCAGCACCTGCCGGTCGAATCGCCCGGCGCGCAGCAGCGCCGGATCGAGGATCTCCGGACGGTTGGTCGCGGCGAGCAACACCACGCCGCCGCTCGTGTCGAAGCCGTCCATCTCGGCGAGCAGCTGGTTGAGCGTCTGCTCTTTCTCGTCGTGGCCGCCGAGGACGAACGAGCTGCGCGCGCGGCCGAGGGCGTCGAGCTCGTCGATGAATATGATCGCCGGGGCGGCCTGGCGCGCCTGGTCGAAGAGGTCGCGCACGCGCGCCGCGCCCACGCCGACGAACATCTCGACGAATTCCGAGCCGCTGATGGAGAAGAACGGCACGCTCGCTTCTCCTGCGACCGCGCGCGCGAGCAGGGTCTTCCCCGTTCCGGGAGGGCCGACCAGCAGGATGCCCTTGGGCATGTGCGCCCCCAGGCGGCCGTAGGATTTCGGATCGCGCAGGAAGCTGATCACCTCCTTCAGCTCGTCCTTGGCCTCGTCGACGCCGGCGACGTCCTCGAAGGTGACCTTGGTGTCGGTCTCCATGTACACCTTGGCCTTGCTCTTGCCGACCGCGAACAGCCCGCCGCCCAGCCCCTGCTGTCCGGTCATGCGCTTCATCGCGAAGCTCCAGATGGCGAAGAACACGACGGCCGGAACGACCCAGGAGAGCAGCATCTGGAGCCATTTGCTCTCGGCGCGGCCGGAGAAGCGCACCTTCGCCGCCTCGAGGTCCTGGACGAGCGCCGGATCGTCGATCTTCAGGGTGGTGAAGGCGTGTTCCCCCGGCCCGAGTTGCTTGAGCCGATCGACGCTCTCGCGCGGGAGGACGGAGTCCAGCCCCTCGGCGTTCATCGTTCCGGTGATGAGCTGCTCGCCGAGCGCCACGTCCTTCACCTTGCCCGCCCTGACCAGGGCCTTGAAGTCGCTGTAGGCGAGGTCGCGCGCGGGACTGCCCAGGTACTCCTGCATCGCGACGATGACCAGCATCGCGACCACGAAGTACCAGAGGGAAAATTGATGCTTCTTTTCCATGGGATCAAGACTAGGACCCTCGGCTCTCCCGGAGTTTGATCCAGGTCAAGCTCCCTTGCCTCGCGGGGTCATACAGTCAAAACATGGTGATCATCGGAATCGATCTTGGAACCTCCAACTCGGCGGCGGCGGTGCTGCGCGGTGGCCGCCCCGTCATGATCCCCAGCGCCGAAGGCGTGAGCCTGGGCGGCAAGGCCTTCCCGAGCTACGTCGCGATCACTGCCGATGGCAGCATGCTCATCGGCGAGCCCGCACGGCGCCAGATGACGGCCAATCCCGAGGGCACGGCTGCCGCGTTCAAGCGGCAGATGGGCACGCGCCAGAGGATCCGCCTGCGCAACCGCGACTTCACGCCAGAAGAGCTTTCCGCGTTCCTTCTCGGCAAGATCAAGCGCGACGCGGAAGGCTTCCTCGGCGAGCCGGTCAAGGACGCGGTCGTCACTGTGCCCGCCTACTTCGACGACAACCAGCGCTCGGCGACGAAGGACGCTGCCACTATCGCGGGCCTCAACGTGGTGCGGCTGGTGAACGAGCCGACCGCGGCCTCGCTCGCGTACGGCCTGGATCGCCTTGCCCAGGAGCTGCGCATCGCGGTGATCGACCTGGGCGGCGGCACGCTCGATGTCACCGTCATGGAGTTCGGGAAGGGTGTATTCGAGGTCAAGGCGACGAGCGGCGACACGCGCTTGGGCGGCACCGACATGAACCAGGCTATTTACGAACACCTCGCGCAGCGCTTCCGCGAGGCGAGCGGCATCGACGTGCACGCCGACCGCAAGGCCGCGGCGCGGCTGCTCGAGGCAGCCGAGATGGCGAAGATCGAGCTGTCGACCGGGACGACCTCTCACATCAGCCTGCCTTACATCGGCGCCGTCGCGGGCGAGACGAAGCATCTGGAACTGGACATGACCCGCGCTGAGATGGAGCGCGCGGTGCGCCCGGTGATCGAGCGCTGCCGGCGCCCGGTCGAGCAGGCGCTCGCCGACGCCGGCGTTACGCCGGAGAGAATCGACCGCATCGTTTTCGTCGGGGGGCCTACGCGCATGCCGATGGTGCGCCAGTTCTTCGAGGACCTTCTGCACCGCAAGGCCGAGATGGGCGTCGACCCGATGGAGTGCGTTGCCGCGGGGGCAGCGATCCAGGCGGGGGTGCTCTCCGGCGAAGTAAAGGACATCGTGCTCGTCGACGTGACGCCGCTCACGCTGGGTGTGGAGACGCTCGGCGGCGTGGCGACGCCGCTCATCGCGCGCAATACGCCGGTGCCGGTGAAGAAGAGCGAGATCTTCACCACCGCCGCCGACATGCAGACCGCCGTCACCATCCACGTGTTCCAGGGTGAGCGGCCGATGTCACTGGACAACACGAGCCTCGGGGAATTCAACCTCGACGGCCTCGCGCCCGCCCCGCGCGGAATGCCCAAGATCGAGGTTACCTTCGACATCGACTCAAACGGAATCCTCAACGTCTCGGCGCGCGACAGCGCGACCGGGCGCGCGCAATCGATCCGCATCAGCGGCTCGACGCGCCTTCCCGAGGATGTGAAGAAGCGCATGGTCGACGAGGCCGAACGCTACGCGGAGGCGGACAAGAAGCGCCGCGAGGACGCCGATGCGCTGAATGCGGCGGATTCGATGTGCTACCAGGCGGAGAAGACGCTTGCCGATTTCGGCGACAAGCTCACCGACGAGCTGAAGGGCCGCATCGAGGCGGCGCGCCGCGAGACGCGCGAGGCGATCGCGAAGAAGGACGCCGCGCTCGCCAAGGAGAAGACCGAGAGGCTCGGAGCGCTCCTCAAGGAGGCGGGCGCCGTGATCTATGCGCAGCAGCCCGGCGCCGGCGTGTTCCGCGAGACCAAGGTGCCCTCGGGCGCGCGGGTCGTGGATGCGGACTACAGGGAAACGCGCTGAGCAAAGGGTGTGAAGACTTTGGGACGGCCGTGCCGGCTGCCTGGCGGGCGGTGGCCGCATCGCGTTCAGCACGTCAGATGCAGCGCGGCGACGATTCGAGCCGACTCGCGCTGCAGTCGATTGAACTCTTGCACTGCTTTCCCGCTGTCAGCGTCATGCAACCGGACGCGTTGCGCCTGTAGGTAGCGCCGCGTCTCGTCGGGGATGGCCATGCGGCCGTAATAGCCCGTGCCCACGACCAGGATCTCGGGCTTGGCTGCCATGATCTCTGCGAGATCGGCAACCGCCAAATTGTGGCTCTGTTATCTCCACCACGTGTCCACGACGCGCTCGGGAGTGATGATCACGTCGGCGGTATAGGTCCGTCCGTCGATCTCGATTTCGCCGAAGCGGTAGCGGGTGATTTCCACGACGCCAAGCTCACAGCGAAGGTGCGTAGATCGAGAAGATCTCGCCCGGTCGGAGCACGGACGCCGCGACCGCCCTGCCCAGGACGTCGATCCGGACGAGCTTGTCCGGCGCCTTCAACCTCACCTTTCGATCGATCGCATCGGCCAGGTGTTGGATGATTTCTGCCGTGTGGTATTGGGCCCAGCCACGCTTCTCCACTTTCATTGCCCACGTCTCCTGCACACCGATGCGCGGCGCCACCTGCTGCTCGATCAACCGCCTGATCGCATCCAGATCTTTCTCGCACCAGTAGTCCACCGGCACCCACTTGATGGCGAAGCGGAACGACCCCGGCTCACTGTGGTACAGCTCCGCGCATTGGGCGATGACGTGGCGGTTGTCCAGGCCGCTGTGCACCACGCAAATCCCCGGAACGCCGCTCTTCTCGACGTGTGGCCGCGGATTGCCGAACCGCCCGAGAATGCGCACGAGCTCTTGCCTGGCGGCGCCGTAGTAGCCCCGGGGATAAGACACCAGCAGGTCCCACGCTCCGGCGCTCAGGCAGTCGACGCAATCGGCGTCCTTCACGTCAATGCGCTCCTGTCCTCGTAATCCATTCCACGATCTTCGGCCACAGCAGCGCGTGCGCGTTGCGGCCCACGAGAGGTCCGACGTGCTGCAGCGACACGCCGACGTCGCCCTCGTAATCGAGCACGGTCTTCTCGCGGCTCGCGGCGGCCTCGACGAATGGCAGCACCGCCCCGGGCGGTACCAGTGGGCAGCGCGGATCGACCACGCACAGCAGCGGCGCCGTGACGCGCTCTGGCGTTGCGCTGCGTCCGTTGATCTCGAGCGTGCCGCGCAGGAAGCGGTCCTCGCGCACGATCTGCGTCGCGAGATCGGCGACCAGCCGCCGCGGCAGCGCGAACTCGTCCAGCGCCCAGCGCTCCACCAGCCAATGCGTGCGCAGGCGCGCAGGATCGCCGGCGCTGAGCACCGCATCCAGCAGGCGCTCGGAGCCGAACACGCTGGGCGCCGCATTGACGCTTGCCGCGCTGAGAAAGGAGCCGGGCAGCGAATCGGGAAGATCGTCGGGGTCGAGATCCGCGACCATTGCGTTGAACACCGGCGTGTCGGCGCCGAAATGCAGCGGGGCGGCGAGCAACGCGAGGCCTTGCACGCGCTCGGGATGAAGCGTCGCGAAGATGGCGGCGAACAGCCCGCCGAGCGAATGCGCGAGCAGCACAGCGCGCTCGGCAGCCGCCGCGTCGAGGCAAGCGAGGATCAGACGCTCGGCGTAGTCGGCGAGACCGAATCGAGGCGGGGCAGGCTGCCAGTCGGCGAGGAGCACCCTCGCGCCCGCCGCGAGGCAGCGGCGCACTGCGCTCACTTCGGGCGCCAGGTCCCAGATGTAGGGCCGCTTGATCGGCGCCGGCACGATGAGCACGAGCGGCCCGCCTTCCACGCCGCTGCCGTAGCAGCGCAGGCTCACGCCTGCGGCATTGAAGGTTTCCCGGTACGGCGCCTGGGCCGGCCCGACGCCGACTGCGTCGAGAAACATGCCTTGCGCGCGCCGCAGCCGGTCGAGCTGCTTGAAGATTGCCCAGTCCAAGGCGGGATCAAGGCGAACGTGCGGTGGCGCGCGGACGCCGCTGCCGAGCCCGGCGTCGCCGCCTCGCTTCGAGCCGCGCGACGCAGCGGTCGCAATAGGCATCGCCCTTGACGTCGGTATCGGCGAGGCTGTTCGAGAAGTGCATGACGCAGCGGGGGTCGGAGCAATGGTCCAGGCCAAGGGTGTGGCCGAGCTCATGCACCGCTTCCTTGAGCAGACGCGCTCGGAAGAGCTCATCGTTGGCACCGAACAGCAGCCGTGCCGTCGACACCACGCAAGCGCCGCTTCTTGAGGCGATTCCAAAAACAAAATTGAGATCCGCGGAAAAGAGGTCGCGGTGTGTAATACCGAGGACGTGCCGCGCTCCATGACCGCTTAGGAGGGCGAGCAGCGGCTCCGCCCGGTGCTGGCCGCGTGTCGACGCGTAAGCCTCCCCCGGCAACGGCACCGGGGTGTCGACGTGCACCGCCGCCACTCCTCGTCCTGCGAGATCCTCGGCAAGTGCCTGCGCGATCCGCACAGGCATCCCTTCAAATGGCACGATGAAAAGCTCGTCAATAACGATGCGTCTCCGTTGCGCGGGGGCCTGCCCGGGCATGCCTCCGAAAGAAAATACCGGCTGATCACTGCGCGACATGGAAGTCCCGCTAGCACACAGGGCAGCGTTCTTCGAGAACTTCCCGCCACAGTTCGGGCGCGCCCCGCAGATGTGTGCGCACGATCTTTCCGGCGCTTCGCCGCACGGCTTCGATAGCGCTGGTATCCGCAAGGCGCAGGACGATGTCGGTGAGCGCCGGATCGTTCACCGGCGAGCCGATGCGACTCAGCAGATAGCAATAGGCTTCGTCCACTCCCGGCAGCTCGTCCGCCAGCGTTCGCGCAATGCGCCCGGCGAGCAGGTTATAGATCTTCCCGGTATGGCTGACCGGGTTCTTTCCCGCGGCGGCTTCCAGGCTCATCGGCCGGTAGGGTGTGATCAGGCCGTTGACCCGGTTGCCGCGCCCTATCTGACCGTCGTCGCCAGCTTCGGCCGACAAGCCGGTCACCGTGAGGTAGATGCTGTCCGCCGTCTCGCCGTCCGCCGCGTTGACTTCGACCTCGATATCCCCGCCTAGGGCCGTGCGCACCGCACTGGCGGCAAGCGAGCGCAAGCGTTCCTTCTTCGCGAAATAGTCGGCGAGGTCGCGGACGTGGCGGCCGACGAAGGCGCAGGCCACGGTCAGCTCAAGCCG
The DNA here is from genome assembly GCA_035519135.1 of Burkholderiales bacterium. Classification (GTDB taxonomy): domain Bacteria; phylum Pseudomonadota; class Gammaproteobacteria; order Burkholderiales; family SG8-39; genus VBDM01. The sequence continues at coordinate 66,367 of DATIWX010000135.1, forward strand.
CTCGCCGCTGCGCAGACCCATAACCTTCACGTCGTCGCCGATCTCCGGGCACGCGGTCCGGGTTTCCGGGGCGCCGAGGACACGCTCGACCTCGAGCACCGCGCGCTCAAGGCGGTCGAGCGGTGCGAAGCCGACGCCGAAGGAGGTATCGTTGGCGAGCGGCACGCGGCCTTCGCCGCCGCGAAGGAACAGCTCCGCCAAGTCCGGCGAAGTCTCGCGGATGCGCGGGACGATGCGCACGTCGCGCGCCGGGTCGATGTTGCGAAGATGCCGTGCGAGCCACTCGCGGCTCAACTCCATCGCGAGCTCGTCCACGGGCACCGCGACGCCCCGAAAGCGCCGTGTCGCCCGGCCGGCCAGGATGATCTCGATCGGCTCGACGAGCTCTCCGCCACCGAAGGCGGGGCGGGCGGCGCCGCCCAGGAGCAGGGCCTTATCGACGTTGTGGTGAAGGATCTCGCCGAAGCGCTCGAGATAGAAACGCGAAAGCCCGATGCTCAGGTTCTCCGCGAGCGCGTCGCAGAGGCTGTCGGGATGTCCGCGCCCCTTGCGCTCGACGATCTCGTGCGGCGCCGCGCCGGGCGGGGGAGAGACGAGGACTGTGATGCCGAGGTTCATCGTGTCACCTCATATCGGGCATGATGACCGCCTCTTCTGAGCCTGCTTTGCGCAAGATCAAATGTCGTCGAGCAGAGTCAGGCAAAGTGGCCGGCCATGGAGCAGCGAGCCGCGGCATCCTCCGCCTTCCGCTCATCCAGCGATGAGCGCATGGCCGGGCGCGCCTTCATTGGCACGAGCGGCTGGATCTATCGCTCGTGGCGCGACGATTTCTACGAGGGCAGGCCGGCGAGCGAATGGCTGGGTCTCTGCGCAGAGAGGTTCACAGCGATCGAGATCAACGCCACGCACTATCGTCTGCAAAGCGTGCAGACCTTCCGCCGCTGGCGCGACGAAACCCCGCCCGCCTTCCGCTTCGCGCTCAAGGCGCACCACTATCTCACGCACAACAAGAAGCTGAAGGATCCGCTCCCGCCGATCCGCCTCGAACGCAGCCGCGCGGCCGGGCTCGGGGGAAAGCTCGCGGTGGTGCTCTGGCAGCTGCCGCAGAATTTCCACCGCAACCTCGAGCGCCTCGCGGGCTTTGCGCGCGCGCTGGGCGCATGGCGCCGGGTGCGTCACGCGATCGAGTTTCGCCATCCCTTATGGTTCGATGCCGACGTGGCCGCGTGCCTCGCCGCTCACCGCGTCGCGGTGTGCCAGTCGGACGCTGCCGACTGGCCGCTGTGGGACGCGGTGACCACCGACCTCGTCTACGTGCGCCTGCACGGCCACGAGCTCACGTACGCTTCCAACTACTCGGAAGCCGCGCTCCGCGCCTGGGCGCGCAAGCTGCGGCGCTGGACAGCCGAGGGCCGCGACGTGCACGTCTACTTCGACAACGACGCCTA
>DATIWX010000136.1:0-2705 GCA_035519135.1 Burkholderiales bacterium
AGGGTTACGATGGCTTCATGCTTAAAGTTAAGAAAAACAAACAAGGTATTGACCTGAATAGAAATTTCCCTGGAAATTGGCGACAAGAGTACGAGCAGCTGGGCGCCGGCGACTACCCGACTTCGGAGCCCGAGGTTCGGGCGATTGCCGACTTCATCGTCAAGCACCCGAACGTCACCGGCGGGGTCGCATTCCATACCTGGGCGGGCGTGCTGCTGCGACCCTTCGATCATCTGCCGGACACGGAGATGCACGCCGAGGATCTGTGGCACTACCAGAAGGTCGGCGCCAAGGGCACCGAGCTCACGGGCTATCCCAACATTTCCGTCTACCACGAGTTCCGCTACCACCCCAAGCAGGTGATCGGGGGCGCGTTCGACTGGATCTACGAGCACCTCGGCATGTTCAGCTGGGTGGTCGAGATCTGGAGCCCGATGCGCGAGGCAGGTCTGGAGAAATACGGCTACATCGACTGGTTTCGCGACCACCCGATCGAAGACGACTTGAAGCTCTTCCGCTGGAACGAGGAGAAGCTCGGCGGTGCGGCGCATGTCGACTGGAAGCGCTTCGACCATCCCCAGCTCGGCCCGGTGGAGATCGGGGGCTGGAATCGCTTTCATGCGTTCGGTAATCCTCCGCTCGCGCTGCTCGAGCGTGAGGTCGCCCGCTTTCCGCGCTGGCTGGTGTGGCAGTCGCTGCTCTCGCCGCGTCTCGAGCTGGTAATAGCCGACGCGCAGTCGCTCGGCGCCCAGACGTGGCGCGTGCGCGTCGTCGTGCAAAACGCGGGTTGGCTGCCGAGCTACGTGAGCAAGCGCGCTCTCGAGCGCAAGGTCGTGCGCGGAACGATTGCAGAAATCGCGCTGCCCGACGGAGCCGAGCTTGTTTCAGGCCGGCGGCGGGAAGATCTCGGCCAGCTCGAAGGCAAGGCCTACAAGCACACCGGCGTTTCATTCTGGCCGGATTATCATGTCACCGACGATCGCGCCAAATTCGAATGGGTCGTACGCGGCAAAGCGGGAGGGGAGGTTAGCCTGACGATTCGACACGAGAGGGCGGGAACAGTGCGCGCCAGCGTCATCCTGCAGTAAACCAGGGGAAGAAGTGCCATGGCAAAAATCATCGGTGTTGGAGGCGTGTTCTTCAAATCCGCCGATCCGGAGCGCCTGCTCACGTGGTATGCGAAATGGCTCGGCGTTGGCGACGGCAAGTCGTCGCTCGAATTCAAGGCGGACAGCATGCCGGCGCACGGGTTCACCGTCTGGAGCCCCTTCCCCGGGAACACCGACTACTTCGCTCCGTCGCGAAAGGACTTCATGTTCAACCTGATGGTCGACGATCTCGACGGGGCGCTGGGACAAGTGCACCTCGGCGGCGCCCAGGTCGTAGGCGAGGTCGAGGAGCACGAGTATGGCCGCTTCGGCTGGTTCATCGATCCGGACGGGAACAAGGTGGAGCTCTGGGAGCCTTCCAGCGCGGGCCCGGAGCGGTAGGCGAATCACGCAAGAGTCGGGTAGGGCAGGGCAGCGCGCGGCTCAACGCGCGACGCAGAGTTCGCGCTAAAGCGCGCAACGAGCGATCGCGTTGATGGCATCCAAGGAACCCGCGATGAGCAAGTCGGCCCTGTCGCGTCTGCCCGTGAGCGTCTGGACCCTGGGCGTCGTGTCGATGCTCATGGACGTCTCCTCGGAGCTGATCCACAGCCTGCTGCCGCTCTTTCTCGTCTCGGTCCTCGGTGCCTCGACGCTGACCGTGGGAGTCATCGAGGGAATCGCGGAAGCGACCGCGATGATCACCAAGCTCTTCTCCGGCTACCTCTCGGACTACGTTGGCCGGCGCAAACCGCTCGCCGTTCTTGGTTACGGGCTCGCCGCATTAACGAAGCCAATCTTTCCGCTGGCGTCGTCTCTAGGCTGGATCGTCTTCGCCCGCTTCCTGGACCGCGTGGGCAAGGGCATCCGCGGCGCGCCGCGGGATGCGTTGATCGCCGACATCACGCCCGCCGACCTTCGCGGTGCGTCTTTCGGCCTGCGCCAGGCTCTCGACACGGTCGGCGCCGTTGCCGGGCCGCTCCTCGCCATCGGCGCCATGCTTTGGCTTGCCGACAACTTCCGGCTGACATTCTGGCTCGCCACGGTGCCCGCGTTCGCGGCTGTGGCTCTGCTGATCCTCGGGGTACGCGAGCCGGGCGACCCGGCGGGCGGGAAGGCCTCGCATCCGCCGCTTGGTTTCGCGGACCTAGGTCGGCTTCCGGCCCGCTACTGGTGGGTGGTCGGTTTCGCCGCCGTGATGACGCTCGCGCGTTTTTCCGAAGCGTTTCTCGTGCTGCGCGGCCAGAGCGTGCACATGGCAACGGCGTGGATCCCGCTCGTGATGGTTGTAATGAACGTCGTCTATGCGCTGGCGGCGCTGCCTGCCGGCGTGGCGGCCGATCACGGCCATCAGCGCGCCTTGCTCGTCGGCGGACTCCTGGCGCTGATCGCGGCGGACGGCGTGCTCGCTGTCGCCGCTTCGGTGCCGCAGGTGCTGGCGGGCAGTGCGGTCTGGGGCCTGCACATGGGGCTGACCCAGGGGCTGCTCGCAGCCCTGGTGGCCGAGACCGCGCCGGCGGATCTCCGCGGCACCGCCTTCGGCTTCTTCAACCTTCTCTGCGGTGTGGCGTTGCTGCTTGCCAGTGCGCTCGCCGGCTGGCTCTGGGACATCGCCGG
>DATIWX010000137.1:0-12167 GCA_035519135.1 Burkholderiales bacterium
ATGCCCCAGGGCACGATGTTCGTGCTCCAGTCGGGCGTGGGCCAGTTGCGATAGCCCCAGTAGTGGCCGACTCCGTTGATGACGCCGGCCGCCCAGAACGGGATCCAGACGAGCTGCACCAGCAGGATCAGGACGCCGGGCACGACGCCGAACAGGACGACGTCGATCACGCCCATCAAGGTGATCCCCAGTATCTGAAACCGCGAATAGACGTTGCGCTCGAGCCAGTCGTCTGGGGTGCCGGCGCCGTAGCGTTCCAGGGTCTCGGGATCGCGCGCGGCCTTGACGTAGAGGAACACTCCGCCCCAGAGCACGCGGCCGATGCCGAAGATCTGCGGGCTGTGCGGGTCCTCGGGCGTGTCGCACTTGGCGTGGTGCTTGCGGTGCACGGCGGCCCATTCCCTGGTCACCATGCCTGTCGTCATCCACAGCCAGAGCCGGAAGAAATGGCTGAGCACCGGATGCAGGTCGAGGGCACGGTGGGCTTGGTACCGGTGCAGGAAGATCGTCACGGAAACGATGGTGATATGAGTGAGAACCGCGGCGGCGATCGCGTATCCCCACCACGGCAGATCAAACACGCTATAGAAGAACATGATCGATTCTCATTTCAATGGGTGACCGTGTTCATATTTTCAGTCCCAGAGCCGGCACGTTCTTGATCTGGCTCAAACCTTCTCAATCGAATCCGAATCGCCGGATCAGCGCGGTTTTCACCCATTGCGTGAGCACCAGGTAGAAAACCAGTATGGCGGCGAGTGCGAGGAAGTAGAGCGCAGGCAGCGGCGTCAGTCCGAGCAGGCTCGCCAGTCCCGAGAACGGCAGCCACAGGGCGATCGCGCATACGGCGATCGTCGTAGCAAGCAGGGGCGCGGCGGGCCGGCTGTCGAAAAAGGGCACTCCGGCGGTGCGGATGACGTACACGATCAGCGTCTGCGACAGCACCGACTCGACGAACCACCCGGACTGGAACAAGGCCGGGTTCTCCCGCGCCCGGAAGGCGTACAGCAGCGTGAAGAAGGTGGCGTAGTCGAACAGCGAGCTGATCGGCCCGAACGCGAGCATGTAGCGGCCGATGTTGCCGATGTCCCACCTGCGCGGCCGCGCGAGGTAGGCGGCGTCGACGCTGTCGGTCGCGAGCGCGGTCTGGGAGAAATCGTACAGCAGGTTGTTCAGCAGCACCTGCACCGGCGCCATGGGCAGGAAAGGCAGGAAGGCGCTCGCGCCGACCACGGAGAGCATATTGCCGAAGGCGGAGCTCGCGCCCATGCGGATGTACTTCACGACGTTGGCGAACACGCGCCTGCCCTCGGTCACCCCGTCCTTGAGCACGAGCAGGCTCTTCTCCAGGAGAATGATGTCGGCGGAATCCTTGGCGACGTCTGCCGCGCCGTCGACCGATACGCCGACGTCGGCGGCCCGCAGCGCCGGCCCGTCGTTGATGCCGTCGCCGAGATAGCCGACGACGTAGCCGCCGCCGCGCAGCGCGGCGATGATGCGCGACTTGTGCTCGGGCGCGAGCTTCGCGAACACCGCCATTCGCGCCGCGACCTGCGCCAGCGCCGCATCGTCCATGTGATCGAGCTCGCTGCCGAGCACCACCGTGCCGGCCTCGATTCCCACCATCGCGCAGACTTTCCTGGCCACGACCTCGTTGTCGCCGGTCAGGACTTTCACCTGTACGCCCTGTTCGTGCAGCGCCCGCACGGCGCCGGCCGCACTTTCCTTGGGCGGATCGAGAAACGCGATGTAGCCGGCGAGCACCAGCCCCGATTCGTCGGCGCGGCTGCAGACGGTTTTCGCGGCGGGGATGTGCTTGTACGCCACCGCGATCACGCGAAAGCCTTCCTCGTTCAGTCCGCGGATGACCGGAAGGAGGTCCAGGAGGTGCGCCGGGGTGAGAGGAACGACCTTGCCTCTTTCCTCGACGTGCGCGCACACCGCGATGGTTTCCTCGACTGCGCCCTTGCAGATCAGGACGTGGTGCGTCGGGTCGCGGGCGACCATCACCGACATGCGCCGTCGCCGGAAATCGAAGGGCACTTCGTCGATCTTGCGATAGCTGCGCGGAACGTGGACGTGCTCGCGCATCTCGGCGTGCTCGAGGATGGCGACGTCGAGCAGGTTCTTCAGGCTCGACTGGAAATGACTGTTGAGGTAGGCGAGCTCGAGCACGTGCGCGCTCTCGGCGCCGACAATATCCACGTGCTTCTCGAGAATCACCTTGTTCTGGGTCAGCGTCCCGGTCTTGTCGGTGCACAGCACGTTCATCGCGCCCAGGTTCTGGATCCCGCTCAGGCGCTTGACGATCACCTTCTTGCGCGACATCGCGAGCGCGCCCTTGGCGAGATTGATGGTTACCACCATGGGGAGCAGCTCGGGCGTGAGGCCGACCGCGACCGCGACTGCGAAGAGAAAAGCCTCGAGCCAGTCGCCCTTAAGCAACCCGTTCAGGAGAAAGACCACCGCCGCCATCACCAGCATGAAGCGCAGCATCAGCCCGATGAAGCGCTTCACGCCCAGATCGAAGCTCGTCGGCTGGCCCTCGGCGCCGATCGATGCCGCGATCGAGCCGAAGCGGGTATGCGCGCCCGTTGCGATCACCAGCGCGGTCGCGGTGCCGCTCACGACGTGCGTGCCCAGGAAGGCGACGTTGGGCATTTCCAGGTCCCGTACGGCACCCGGAGGCGCGGCGGCGTGCTTCTCCGCGGGCATCGACTCGCCGGTGAGCGCGGACTGGTCGACGAACAGGTCCTTGGACTCGAGCAGGCGCACGTCCGCCGGAACCAGGTCCCCGGCCGCGAGGTGCGCGATGTCGCCCGGCACGAGCCTCGCGAGGGGGATCTCCAGCAGGCGGCCCGCACCGGCGGCGCGCTCGCGCCTCAGCACCGTCGCGGTCGTATGCACCATCGCGCGCAGGCGCTCGGCCGCCCTGCCCGAGCGCACCTCCTGAAACCAGGAAAGCAGAACGGAGAGCGCGACGATGACGGCGATGACCACGGCTCCACCCGCCTCGCCGCTGAGCCACACCAGCGCGGCAAGAACGAGGAGAAGCAGCGGCAAGGGACTCAGGAAGAGCCGCGCGAGGCGCGCAAACGGTGCGAGCGGCCGCTCGCGCGCGACCGTGTTCAATCCGAAGCGCGCGATACGCGCTGCGGCTTCGTGCCGCGTCAGGCCGGCGGGCGACGCGGCGAGACGGGAGAACAGCGTCTCGAGCCCGAGCCGGGCCGCTTCCTCGACGCCGGGCCGGGCGTTATCGGGTCCCTTTTGAGTCTTCAACGCGTCCAGGTCGCGCGCACCAGGTTCTCCTCCTTGTTGTACTGCAAGGCGAGACTGCCCTTGCAGGAGTCATGGATGCGCTCGGCGATGCGCCGCGCGAGGTGCGTGTCGGTGGTCGTGACCATCACCCCGCCTTCGACGTCCCTGATGGCGATGAGCCTCTGCAGCGGATGCCTGGCTTTCTCCTCCGCTTCGCAGTTCCGCACGATATTGAGGATCTCGTCGCGGTGCGCCGCGAGGTACTCGCCGCCCAGGCTCACGTAGCCCGCCGGGTAGTCGTCGCGTATGCGCTGGCAGGCCGGGCACAACTGCTCGTGCGCGCCTTCGCGCGCCGCGCCGTTCCAGGTCCAGCGCCCTTTTTGGTACACGGCGCTGCACTCGGGGCAGCGCGTGGGGTCGGGCAGCTTGCCCTTGGCCTTGTAGCTGTCGTGTCTCGGGTCGTCTTGCAGTTGCTCGCGACGTTGCGAGCGGGATCCGCCTCTTCCGGACTTCATGATGGCTCTCCTTGCGCCGCACGGCGCGTTCTGGCCGGGTGCTTCTTGACCTCGCCGCGCGCGACCCGCGTGCTGTCCTCGAGCTGGCGCCGGAGCGAAAGGAAGGAATCGCGCAGGGCGAGGTAGGGATCCTTGGCATGGCGGTGGTTCGACACGATCTCCTTGCCCGGAATCCGCAGGTCCACACGGACGTGAAACAGGCGGCCCCTGCTGCGGTGCCGGCGCAATTCCTCGATGTTGACGCGGCAGCTCACGATGCGGGAATGGAACTTCTCGAGCCCGTCCGCCATTTTCCGCACGCGCGCTTCGAGCGCCGCGGAGCGGTCCAGGTTGAGGACGGTGATCTGAAGGGGTACTGGCATGGCCGCTCCCTCACCCGCGCCGCGCCGAGCGGACCAGGAGCACGGGCACCGGCGAGTTGCGCACCACCAGCTCGGCGGCGCTCCCGAGCACCAGGCGGTTGACCCCGCGGCGCCCGTGAGTGCCCATCACGATCAGGTCGGCCCGCCAGCGCTTCGCCCGCGCGATCAGGACTTCGGCCACGCGCCCGGTCGCGTTCTCCTGCAGCTCGGTCTCGGGCCGGATTCCCCGCGCTGCCGCCAGCTTGGCGGCGCGGTCGAGAATCCGCTTTCCGCCGCGCTTCATCGACTCGATGACCGGCTCGATGTTGAGGCCGGCCTCGGCCGAGTTGAAGATCATCAGCTCGTCGACGATGTGGATCAGCTTCAGCCTTGCTTTTTGGCTCTTGGCGAGGCGCAGCGCCTCGTTCAGCCCAGCCGTCGAAGTCGGGCTTCCATCCACCGGTACCATGATTCGCTTGTAGACCATTTGTTTTCTCCTGCTCGCTTGTTGATTGCTATTGTATTCAAGGTAAGGCGTCGCCCAGGATAGCCTGTTGATCTACGTCAAGCGTCAGCTGCGGGCGGACCCCTAGGATGCTTCCGAAAACAAGGAAATCCCATGGGCCCCCTGACCGGGCTGCCGGCCGCCGAAGCCGCGAGGCGCCTGCGGGAGGAAGGGCCGAACAGCATCCCTTTCGCGAAGCGTCCCGGCACCCTGACCATCGCGCTCGAGGTGTTGCGCGAGCCGATGCTGCTGTTGCTGTGCGCCGCGTCCACCCTTTATCTGCTGATCGGCGACCTCACCGAAGCGCTGGTCCTCGCCGCCTCGATCCTGGTGGTGATCGCGATCAGCATCGGCCAGAGAGCCAAGACCGAGCGGGCGCTCGAGGCCCTGCGCGACCTCTCGAGCCCGCGCGCGCTGGTGGTACGCGACGGCGTGCAGCAGCGCATCGCCGGCGCCGCGGTAGTGCGCGGCGACGTGCTGATTCTCGCCGATGGAGACCGCGTCGCCGCGGACGGACGCGTGCTCGCCGCGAGCGACCTGATGGTGGACGAGTCGCTGCTGACCGGCGAGTCCCTGCCGGTCGAGAAGGACGCGCCGGGAGCGGCGGAACGGGCGGGCAGGGTGTTCTCGGGGACGCTGGTCGTCCGCGGGCACGGCTATGCCGAGGTCCTCGCCACCGGCGCGCGCAGCGAGCTCGGCCGGATCGGCCGGATGCTCGGGGAGATCGCGCCCGAGAAGACCTCCCTCGAGGTCGAGACCGGCAGGGTCGTGCGGCTCGTCGCCGCATTTGCCGTGGGCCTGAGCGCTCTCGTCGCCGTGTGTTACGCCGTGACGCGCGGCGGCTGGGTGGAGGGCGTTCTCGCGGGACTCACGCTCGCCATGGCGATCCTGCCCGAGGAGTTTCCCGTGGTGCTGACCGTGTTTCTCGCGCTCGGCGCCTGGCGCATCGCGCGCCGCGACGTGCTCACCCGGCGCATGCCGGCGATCGAGATGCTGGGCGCGGCGACGGTCCTGTGCGTGGACAAGACCGGGACGTTGACCGAGAACCGGATGGCGGTAAAGGAGGTCTTCGCAGGCGACAAGCGCGAGGTCTTGGCCTATGCGGCGCTGGCCAGCGAGCTCGCGCCTTTCGATCCCATGGAAAACGCGATCCTCGCCGCGGCGTCGCTGGCGGCGCCCGAAGCCGTGGAATGGAGGCAGGCGTGGCGGCTCGATCGCGACTACTCCCTGAGCCCGGCCTTCCTGGCCGTGTGCCACGCGTGGCGCGATGCCGAGGGCCGCGCCGTGGTCGCCGTCAAGGGCGCGCCCGAGGCCGTGATTGCCGCGTGCCGGCTCGGCCCTGCCGAAGCGGAAGCGCTCCTGTCGGAAGCGCGCCGCGGCGCGGAGCGCGGCGTGCGTATTCTGGGTGTCGCTCGGGCACAATGGTCGCGCGCGGACTGGCCCGCCGATCCGCGGGACTTCCCTTTCCGCTGGCTGGGCTTCGTGGCGCTCGCCGACCCGCTGCGACCCACGGTGCCAGCCGCGGTCGCCGAATGCCGGCGCGCGGGCATCCGGGTGGTGATGATCACTGGGGATCACGGAGGGACCGCGCTCGCGATCGCCCGTGAGGCGGGCATTCGCACCGAAGGCGGCCTGCTGACCGGCGCGGAGCTGGACTCGCTCCCCGAAGCCGAGCTGGCGCAGGCGGTGCGCGGCGTGGACGTGTTCGCCCGCGTCCTGCCCCAGCAGAAGCTTCGGCTGGTCGTGGCGCTGAAGGCGGCGGGGGAGGTGGTCGCGATGACGGGTGACGGCGTGAACGACGCTCCGGCTTTGAGGGCGGCCCACATCGGAGTGGCGATGGGCGGCCGCGGCACCGACGTCGCGCGCGAGGCCGCGTCGCTGGTCCTGCTGCGCGACGAGTTCGGCGCGATCGTCGACACCGTGCGCCTGGGGAGGCGCATCTACGACAACCTGCGCAACGCCATGGGCTACCTGCTCGCCGTGCACGTGCCGATCGCAGGAATTTCCTTCCTGCCGCTGGTGTTCGGCGGGCCGATCGTGCTCTATCCCGTGCACGTGGTGTTTCTCGAGTTCGTGATCGATCCCGCCTGCTCGGTCGTGTTCGAGGCGGAGAGCGGGGAGAGCGAGGCGATGCAGCGCCCGCCGCGCGACCCGCACGAGCCTTTGTTCAGCCGGTCGATGCTGGCGGCGAGCCTCGGCCTCGGGGCGGCAGCCCTGCTCGCGGTGGTGCTAGTCTACGGCTGGGCTCTGCTTGCCGGCCGGAGCGAGGGTGAACTGCGCGCGCTGAGCTTCGCCGCGGTCGTGATCGGGAACCTGGCGCTGATCCTCGCCCACCGCTCGCGGTCGCGACCCATTTTTGCGACGCTCGCGCGGCCCAATCCGGTGCTGTGGTGGATGATGCTCGCGGCGCTGGCCGCGCTGGGCCTGGCGATCTACGTTCCGCCTATGGCCGCGGTGTTCCGCTTTGCGCCGCTCGGTGCGGCGGAAATCGGTATCGCTTTCGCCGCCGGGCTCGCAGGCGCGCTGTGCAGCGAGGGCTGGAAGTGGTACACGGCGGGGAGTCGCGGAGCTCGAACCGGGTGACATCGATGAAGGAAGTGTCGGGCAAGCACTATCTGACGCCGCTGTTCGAGCCGGCCTCGGTCGCCATCGTCGGCGCGAGCGAGATCCCCGGCAAGGTCGGCACCGTGCTGCTCTCCAACATGCTCGGCGCCGGCTACCGGGGGGCGCTGTTCGCCGTCAATCCCAAGTATTCGACGGTGCGCGGCGTGCCCTGCTACCCGTCCGTTACCAAGGTCCCCGCGCAGCTCGATCTCGCGGTCGTGGCGACGCCGGCGAACACCGTGCCGGGCGTGATCGAGGAGTGCGGCAGGGCGAGGGTGCGCTCCGCGGTGATCATCACCGCCGGCTTCTCAGAAGCCGGGCCCGAGGGCGCGCTGCTCCAGCGCGCGCTTCTGGACAATGCGCGCCGCGGCGGCGTGCGCCTCATCGGGCCGAATTGCCTCGGCATCGCGCGCCCCGAGCTGGGGCTCAACGCGACTTTCGCGCGCGGCGCCGCGCTGCCCGGGTCGCTCGGGCTGGTGTCGCAGTCGGGCGCCGTGTGCGCAGCCATGCTCGACTGGGCCACGCCGAACCGGGTCGGCTTTTCCAGCATCGTCTCGCTCGGCGGCTCGAGCGACCTCGATTTCGGCGAGATCATCGACTATCTGGCGAACGACCCCAAGACCGAGCACATCCTGCTGTACATCGAGGGCATCCGCGACGCGCGCCGTTTCCTCTCCAGCCTGCGCGCGGCCGCGCGCGCCAAGCCGGTTATCGTCATGAAGGTCGGACGCCACCCGGCCGGGTCGCGCGCCGCGGTTTCGCACACCGGCGCGATCGTCGGCACCGACGACGTCTTCGATGCGGCCATGGAGCGCGCCGGAGTGGTGCGCGTCGCGAGCGTCGGCCAGCTGGTCGCCGCCGCGCAGGCGCTCGCTTCGCACGTGCGCCCGAAAGGCGGCCGGCTCGCCGTGATCACCAACGGGGGCGGACCCGGCGTGATGGCGGCGGACCGGCTCGCGGACCTGGGGCTGCCGCTCGCCGACCTCGCTCCGCCGACGGTGGAGGCGCTGCACCGCGCGCTGCCAGCGAACTGGTCGCACGGCAACCCGATAGACCTGATCGGCGACGCCGACAGCGCGCGCTACAAGGCCGCGGTCTCGGCCTGTCTCGCCGACGACGGCATCGACGGGATCCTGGTGATCCTCACGCCGCAGGCGATGACCGAAGCGGAGGCGACGGCACGCGCCGTGGTCGAGGCGGCCGCCGGCGCGTCGAAGCCGCTGATCGCCTGCTGGATGGGCGAGGCGAGCACGTCTGCGGCGCGCAAGCTGCTCCACGACGCCTCGATCCCGGTGTTTCGCACGCCCGAACCCGCGGTGGAGATGTTCGCGCACATCGCTTCGTATTACCGCAACCAGCGCACCCTGCTGCAGGCCCCGGGGCCGCTGGCGCACCAGGCCGCGCCCGACATCAAGGGAGCGCGGCTGGTGATCGAGGGTGCGCTCGCCGAGCGGCGCAGCCTGCTCTCGGAGACGGAATCCAAGGCGCTGCTCGCGGCGTTTCACATTCCGATCGCGCGCACCGTCCTCGCGCATTCGGCGCGCGACGCCATGCTGATGGCTCAGGAGATGGGTTTTCCGGTCGCCATGAAGGTCGACTCGCCCGATATCCCGCACAAGAGCGACGTCGGCGGCGTGAAGCTGAACATCATGGACGCCGAGGGCGTGCGCTCGGGCTACCGGCAGATGCTCGACGAGGTCGCCGGCAAGCGTCCCGAGGCGCGCCTGAAGGGCGTGATAGTCGAGCCGATGATCGCGCGGCCCAACGGGCGCGAGCTCATCGTCGGCGTGATCCGGGATTCGGTCTTCGGGCCCGCGATCACGGTCGGCATGGGCGGCCGGGCGGTGGAGGTGCTTCGCGACCGCGGCGTGGCGCTGCCGCCTCTCAACGCGTTTCTGGTCGGGGCCATGGTCGGCCGCACGCGCCTTTCCAAGCTGCTCGGATCATTCCGGAGGATGCCGGCGGTCGACATGCTGGCGCTCGAGTCGGTGCTGCTGCGCGTCTCGGAGATGGTGTGCGAGCTGCCCCAGATCGAGGAGTTCGAGATCAATCCCCTCATCGTGGACGAAAGCGGCGCCGTCGCGGTCGATGCGCGCGCCGTGGTGCGGGCCGCGCAACCGCTGCGCAGCCGCTATGCGCACATGGCGATCCATCCCTACCCCACCGATCTGGTCGCGAGCTGGGAGCTCTCAGACGGCACGGTCGTCGAGGCCCGGCCGATACGACCGGAGGACGCCGAGATGGAGCAGCGCTTCGTCAGGAGCCTGTCGGACCGCAGCCGCTACTTCCGCTTCATGAACTCGGTGCGCGAGCTGACGCCGGCGATGCTGATGCGCTTCACCCAGATCGATTACGACCGCGAGATGGCATTCGTGGCGGTGCGCAGCGAGCCCGGACAGGACGAGGAAATCGCGGTGGCGCGCTACGTCACCAACCCGGACGGAAGGACCTGCGAGTTCGCCGTCGTCATCGCCGACGCCTGGCAGGGGAAGGGTCTGGGCCGGCGCATGCTCGAGACCATCATCGCCGTGGCGCGTGCGCGCGGGCTCGAAGTGATGATCGGGCACATCCTCGGAACCAACGAATCGATGCTGCGCCTGTGCGCGAAGCTGGGCTTCCGCATATCCAATCATCCGGAAGACTCGACGGTCAGGCGCGCGGTCCTCGACCTCTCGGTACCGCAAAGCATTGCGTGAACCCCTCGGACCGGGCCGGTTGATCCAGGTCAATTGCGGCAGCGGAAGCTCTTTTACTATTCTCGCATGTCGCTGATCGCAATCGTAAGGAAGCGGCCCGCCTGGGTCGTATTTATTCTGGCGGCAGCAGGAGCCGCTGCCTTCTTTTCCCGCGACGTGATCCTGGGGAAGCCGGTCGAGGCCCACGAAGCGATCCGCGGCGATCTCGTCCAGACCGTGGTCGCCAGCGGTCGGATCATCACTCCGCGGCGCGTGTCGATCGGAGCGGTGATCACCGAGCGCGTAGCGCGCATCCCGGTGCAGGAGGGCCAGAAAGTGCGCAAGGGCGACATCCTCATCGAGCTCGACGACAAGGACGAGCGCGCCGCGCTCGAGCAGGCGCGGGCGGCCGTCGCCCAGGCCGAAGCGAAGATGCGGCAAATGCAGGAGGTGGGCCTGCCCGCGGCGCAGCAGAGCCTGGTGCAGGCGCAGGCCAACGCCGTGCAGGCGCGCCAGCAGCTCGAGCGCATGAAGAGCCTCCGGGAGCGCAACTACGTCGCTCAGTCCCAGGTCGACGACGCGCAGCGCGCTTTCGACGTCGCGGAAAGCCAGCTGCGCGCGGCGCGGATCCAGGTAGAGAGCAACAGCTCGTCGGGCAGCGACTACGCGCTGGCCCGGACCGCGCTCGAGCAGGCGCGGGCGAACCTGCTCGCCGCGCAGGCGAAGCTCGAGCAGACCGTCATCCACGCGCCCGCCGACGGTATCCTCATCGGGCGCAGCGTCGAGCCTGGCAACGTAGTGCAGCCGGGAAAGGAACTGATGGCGCTGGCTCCGGCCGGGGAAACCCAGATCGACGTGATGATCGACGAGCGGCAGCTTTCGCGGCTCGCGCTCGGGCAGAAGGCGCTCGGGTCCGCGGACGCCTTCCCCAGCCAGCGCTTCGCGGCGGAGCTCGTCTATATCAATCCCGCGGTCGACCCGCTGCGCGGCTCGGTCGAGGTGAAGCTGAGGGTGCCCGAGCCGCCGGCCTATCTGGTGCAGGACATGACCGCGTCGGTGGACATCGAAGTGGCGCGTCGCACCGACACGGTCTACGTTCCTACGGACACCGTGCACGACGGGAACGGCGCCCAACCCTGGGTGCTCGCGATCCGCGGGTTCCGCGCGGTGCGCCAGCCGGTGAAACTGGGCCTGCGAGGCGACAGCCGGATCGAGATCCTCGAGGGCATCGATGCGGGCGACAAATTGGTACCCGCGACCAATGCGATCGTGAAGGCCGGGCAGCGCGTGCGCGCGGTCGCGCCGCAGAGCTCTCCCCGATGAACCGTTTCACGCCGTTCGAATGGATCGCCGCGATGCGCTTCATGCGCGAGGGCCTGGTGCAGACGCTGCTCATCGTCGCCGGAGTCGCGCTGGGCGTGGCGGTCATCGTATTCATGTCCGCCGCGCTTGCCGGCCTGCAGACCAACATCATCCGCCGCACGCTCAACTACATGGCGCCCATCGTCGTCATCCCGCCGCAGCAGGTCGCACGGCCGCTGCGGGGCGGTGAAAAAGGCTCTGCCGTCCTGGTGCAGCCCAGGTCGCAGCAGCTGCGCTCGATCGACCAGTGGCAGAAGGCGCGCGCGCAGATCGAGCGCCTTCCGGAAGTGACCGCCGTTGCCCCCGTGGTCTCAGGTCCGGGCTTCGCGCTGCGCGGGGATGCCAACAAGGCCGTCAACATCACCGGGATCGAGCCGGAGACTTACCTCGGCGTCATCTCCCTCGCCGACAAGATCGTCGACGGGAAGCTGAGCGTGGCGAGCTCGGACATCATCATCGGCACCGAGCTAGGTGAGGACCTCGGTGCCGGGGTGGGCGACAAGTTGCGGCTCACGACCGCAACCGGCGCCTCCGCGACGCTCAACGTGACCGGCATTTTCGATTTCGGCAACAAGCGGGTCAACGAGGCCAACGTCTACATCAGCCTGCACGTCGCGCAAAGCCTGCTCAACCTCGTCGGCGGCGTATCGAGCCTCGAGGTCAAGGTGCGCGACCCCTTCGACGCGGAAACCATCGCGCAGATCATCCAGGACGAGACCGGCCAGGAGGCGGACAGCTGGATCAAGACCAACGCGCAGTTCTTCACCGCCATGCTTGCCCAGACGCTCACCAACCGGCTCATACGCTTCTTCGTCGGCCTGACCGCCGCGCTCGGGATTGCGAGCGTGCTGGTCGTATCGGTCGTGCAGAAGTCCAAGGAGATCGGCATCCTGCGCGCCATGGGCAC
>DATIWX010000138.1:0-33802 GCA_035519135.1 Burkholderiales bacterium
ATAGGAGTTGGTGAGCGCGTCGATGAGCAGCTCCATGCGCCCGGACAGGACCTCGGTCAGCGGCTCGGAGCCTCCGCGGAACGGCACGTGCTGCATGTCGATCCCCGCCATGGACACGAACATCTCGCCGGCTAGGTGATAGAGCGTGCCCATTCCCGGGGAAGGATAGTTGACCTTTCCCGGATTGCTCTTCACGAAAGCGATGAACTCGTCGAGGCTGCGAAAACGCGAATCGGCGCGCACCGAGAACACCAGCGGATAGCTGACGATGGTCGAAACCCAGGAAAAATCGCGCAGAGGATCATAGGGCAGCTTCCTGCTGGTCGCCGCCTGCGTGACGAAGGCGCCGCTCACCACCAGCAGCGTGTAGCCGTCTGCGGCGGACTTGGCGACGTAGTCGTTGGCGATGATGCTGCCCGCGCCGGTCTTGTTCTCGGGAACGACCTGCTGGCCGAGACCTTCGCTCATCTTCTGCGCGACGATGCGGCCGACGACGTCGACGTTTCCGCCGGTGGGAAAACCGATCATCAGCCTGATCGGCTTGGAGGGAAACTCCTGCGCCGGGAGCAGCGACGGCAGCAGCAGCAGCGCGGCGAGCGCGAAGCGGCAGGCGCGCCTCATCTGTTCTCCTCAATCCGCCTTGATGTTGTTCTCTCGCACCACCTTGCCCCAGCGCTGCATCTGGGTGTCGAGCCACTTCGCCAGTTCCCCGGGCGTGCTGACGACGAGGTCTATGCCGAGCGTCTCGGTGAGCAGCTTGCGCACGTCGGGCAGGTTGAACGCCTTGACCAGCTCGGCGTGGAACTTGTCCATGACCGGCTTGGGAACGCCGGCGGGCGCGAAGATCCCCCACCACGCCAGCGCGGAGAACCCCGGCAGTCCCTGCTCGGCGAGGGCCGGCACATCGGGCAGCGCGCGCGAGCGCGTGTCCCCGGTGACCGCGATGGCGCGCAGCTTGCCGCCGTTCACGTGCGGCGCGATCACCGCGACCGAGCCGATGGCGAGATCGATCTGCCCGCCGACCGCGTCCGCCGTCATCGGTCCGCCGCCTTTGTAGGGTATGTGGATGAGCTTGATGCCGGAGGCTTGCTGCACCAGAACCATGGTCAGGTGCCCGAGGCTGCCGCTGCCGACCGAGCCGATGCTGACGGCGCCGGGTTTCGCCTTGGCCTCGGCAACCACGTCGGTGAAGCTCTTGTAGGGCTTGGCGACGGCCGTCGCGATCGCCATCGGCGCGGTACCGACCAGCATCACGGGCGCGAGGTCCTTGACGGTGTCGAACGGCAGGTTGGGAATCAGGAAAGGGTTGACCGCGTGATAGTCGAAAACAAAGAGAAAGGTGTAGCCGTCCGCGGGCGACTTGGCGGCGAAAGCGGTGCCGATGGTTCCGGACGCTCCGGACCGGTTCTCGACGACGAACGGCTGGCCCAGTGAGTCGGAGAGCTTCGCGGCGATCAGGCGCGCCATCGGATCGGTCGAGCCTCCCGGCGGATACGGAACGACGAATTTCACCGGTTTGGCCGGCCAGGCCTGCGCGAAGACGGCCGCCGGCGAGAGCGCGCACAGCGCCGCGAGGACGGCGCAGAAAACGGAACGCATCATGTTCCCCCCTTTTTTCCGGACGAGGCAGGTTACCATTCCGGCCATGAAGATCGCAATGATGGGCTCGGGCGGGGTAGGCGGTTTCTTCGGCGGCAGGCTCGCTCACGCCGGCTACGACGTCGCCTTCATCGCGCGCGGGGCACACCTCGCGGCGATGCGCCAGCGAGGGCTCCTCATCGAGAGCCAGGCACATGGCGACATCCGCATCCCCGCGGTCCGTGCCACCGACGATCCGGCCACGCTCGGGCCGGTCGACCTGATCATCCTGTCGGTGAAGCTCTGGGACACGGAGGCCGCGATACGTCAGATGAAGCCCATGCTCAAGCCCGGCACCGGCGTGCTGTCGCTGCAGAACGGCGTCATCAAGGACGACATCCTGCGGCGCGAGCTGGGCGATGCATCCGTCATGGGCGGGGTGTGCTACGTCGCGACCACCATCACCCGCCCCGGCGTGATCCTCCAGACGGGACCGATGCAACGGGTAGTGATCGGCGAATACGACAGCAAGCCCTCCGAGCGCGCGCGCCTCCTCGACGAAGCGCTGCGCAAGTCGGGCGTGAGCTCGGAGCTGAGCGGGGACGTGCGCCGCGCGATCTGGGAGAAGTACGTGTTCCTCGTGGGCCTGTCCGCGACCACCGCCACGATGCGCAGCACCATCGGACCGATCCGGAAGAATCCGCGCACCCGCGCCTTCCTGCTCGAGGTCATGCGGGAAGTCGTTGCGGTCGGGCGTGCGCAGGGCATCGCCCTTCCCCCTGACTACGCCGACGCCTGCCTCTCCCGCGCCGACGGGCTTCCCGAAGACATGGCCGCCTCCATGGCGCACGACCTCGCGCGCGGCAACCGGCTGGAAGTCGAGTGGTTGTCCGGGGGCGTGGTGCAGCTCGGCGCCGCCGCCGGCGTCCCGACGCCGGCCAACCGCGCGGTGTGGGACATTCTCGCGCTGTACGCCGAGGGCGGAAAGCCGGCGTGAACACGCCCCGGCTCGCGGTGCGCGGCATCCGTGCGCGAGGCGTCGAGGTGCCGATGAAACGGCCGCTCGGCACCAGCGCGGCGACGATTCGCAGCGCACCCCTCCTCCTCGTCGATCTCGAGACCGAGGAAGGCGTCACCGGCCATTCCTATCTGTTTTGCTATCTGCCCGCGGCGGCGCCGGCGATCTCGGCCTTGCTCGGGGAGATCGAGCGCATGCTGAAGGGCGAGCGCGTCTCGCCCCCCGAGCTCTGGGGCAAGCTCGCGCGCCGCTTCAGGCTGATCGGGGTGCAGGGCATCGTGCGTATGGCGATGAGCGCGTTCGATGTCGCCTGCTGGGACGCGCTGGCGCTCGCGGCGGGCATGCCCCTGGCTGCGCTCCTCGGCGGCGCGCCGCGCCGCATCCGCGCCTACAACAGCAACGGCCTCGGCCTGATGGCGCCCGAGGCCGCCGCCGACGAAGCGGAACAACTGCTCGAGGGCGGCTTTCGCGCGGTGAAGCTGCGCCTCGGCCATCCGACGCTGCGGGCCGATCTCGCCGCCGTGCGCGCCGTGCGCAAGCGCCTTCCCGACGCGGTCGAGCTCATGGTCGACTTCAACCAGGCGCTGTCGCTCCCCGAGGCGTTCGAGCGCGGCCGCGCGATCGATTCGGAGGGCATCGCCTGGATCGAGGAGCCGATCCGTCACGACGACTTCCGCGGATGCGCCGAGCTCGCGCGCGAGCTCGCGACGCCGGTGCAGATCGGAGAGAACTTTTCGCTGCCCGAGCAGATGACCGAAGCGCTCGCGGCGAAGGCCTGCGATTTCGTGATGCCGGACCTGGAGAGGATCGGGGGGGTCACGGGCTGGCAGCGCGCTGCGAAGCTCGCCGCGGAACAGAAGCGGCCGATGTCCTCGCATCTCTTTCCGGAGACGAGCGCGCACCTGCTCGCGGTGACGCCGACCCGCCACTATCTCGAGTACGTGGACTGGGCCAGCGCGATTCTCGCCGAGCCGCTGGAAATCGTGGGCGGCCAGGCGGTGGTCCCGGAGCGTCCCGGAACCGGAGTGAGCTGGAACGAAGAGGCGGTTGAGCGCTACCGGATGGCCTAGGCTGCGTTCCTAGACGGCGGTGACTTCCGTGCCCGGCTCTATGCGCGCGGCGCGGCGGCGCTCGTGCTCCTGGAGATGGCGCTTGCGCACGCGGATCGAGCGCGGCGTGATCTCGACCAGCTCATCGTCCTCGATGAACTCGACGGCCAGCTCGAGCGTCAGCTTGATCGGTGGGGTGAGCAGGATCGCCTCGTCCTTCCCCGCCGCGCGGATGTTGGTGAGGTGCTTCTCGCGGATCGGGTTGACGACCAGATCGTTGTCGCGGCTGTGCACGCCGACCACCATGCCTTCGTACAGGCGTTCGCCCGGGCTCACCAGCATGCGTCCGCGCTCCTGCAGCTTCCACAGCGCGTACGCGACCGCCTCGCCCTGCTCGGCCGAGACCAGCACGCCGTTGCGCCGCGAGGGAATCTCGGCCTTCATCGGCCCGTACTCATCGAACACGTGGCTCATGAGCCCGTTGCCGCGCGTGAGGTTGAGGAATTCCGACTGGAAGCCGATCAGGCCGCGTGCGGGGATGCGGTAGTCGAGTCGCACCCTGCCGCGGCCGTCGGGCATCATGTCGAGCAGGTCGGCGCGCCGGGCGCCCAGCGCTTCCATCACCGCGCCCTGGTACTGCTCTTCGACGTCGACGGTGAGCACTTCGAAGGGCTCGTGCTTGACGCCGCCGACCAGCTTGGTCACCACGCGCGGACGCGACACCGCCAGCTCGTAGCCTTCGCGGCGCATGTTCTCGAGCAGGATCGTCAGGTGCAGCTCGCCGCGTCCCGAGACGCGGAACACGTCGGCGTCGGCCGTCTCCTCGACGCGCAGGGCGACGTTGCCCTGCAGCTCTCGGAACAGCCGCTCCCGGATCTGCCGGCTGGTGACGAAGCGCCCTTCCTGCCCGGCCAGCGGCGAGGTATTGACCTGGAAATTCATGGTGAGAGTAGGCTCGTCCACCCTGAGCATCGGCAATGCCTCGGGGTTGATCGGGTCGGCGAAGGTGACCCCGATGGCGGTCTCCTCCACGCCGGTCACGAGCACGATATCGCCCGCGGCCGCCTCCTCCATCGGGATGCGCTCCAGGCCGCGAAAGCCCATGACCTGTCCGACCTTGGCCTTCGCGGGCCCGCGTCCCTCGTGGAGTACCACGATCTCCTGCGCGGGCTTGATTCTGCCCCGCGCGATCCGCCCGATGCCGATGCGCCCCACATAGCTCGAGTAGTCGATATTGCTGATCTGCAACTGCAGGGGACCGTCGGGGTCGCCCTTGGGCGCCGGAACGCGCCCGATGATCGTCTCGAACAGCGCCCGCATGTCGGTTCCCGGCTTCGACAGGTCGAGGGTGGCGGTGCCGAGAAGTGCCGAGGCGTAGACCACGGGAAAATCGAGTTGGTGCTCGGACGCGCCTAGCTTGTCCATCATATCGAAGGTGGCGTTCACCACCCAGTCGGGGCGCGCCCCCGGACGGTCGATCTTGTTCACCACCAGCACCGGGTTCAGGCCCAGTGCGAGCGCCTTGCGCGTGACGAAGCGCGTCTGCGGCATCGGGCCCTCGACCGCGTCGACGAGCAGCAGTACGCCGTCGACCATCGACAGGGACCGCTCGACCTCGCCGCCGAAGTCCGCGTGGCCGGGCGTATCGACGATGTTGATATGGGTCCCGGCGTAGTCGACCGCGCAGTTCTTGGCGAGGATGGTGATGCCGCGCTCGCGCTCGAGGTCGTTGGAATCCATGACCCGCTCGACGAGGTGCTGGTGCGCGGCGAAGGTGCCCGACTGCCGCAGGAGCTTGTCGACCAGTGTCGTCTTGCCGTGGTCGACGTGGGCGATGATCGCGAGATTACGGATGGAGCGAGGCATTCCAGAAGGCCAATGCGCGAAAAGTCGCGCATTGTACCAGCCCTCTATGTCGAAAGGGCTTTTTCGAGCGCGGCGACCAACGGACCGAGCTTCGGCGGGCTCGCTTCGAGCGCGACCTCCACTCCGTGACCCCTCAGCGCCGCGCTGCACACCGGCCCGATGGACGCGACCAGCGTGCGGTTCAGGTTCGCGGCGAGCGGACCGTCGCGGCCGAGCCGCCGGGCGAGCGCGAACAGGTTGTGCGCCTGCGACGCGCTGGTGAATACGGCGGCGTTCACTTCACGGCGGTCGAGCGCGCCTATCAGGGCCTCCAGGGGTCCGGTATCTTGCGGCAGCGCCCAGCGATAGGTGGGGATCTCGGCGACTTCGGCGCCTTTCGCCCGCAACGCACGCTCGAGCTCGACGTTGGTCTCGCCGTAGCGCTGCACCAGCACCCGCTCGCCCCGCAAGGGCAGGTCCCCGAGCGACTCCAGCACCTGGGCGGTGGTAAAGGGCTCGGCAGCGCTACGGTCGATGCGCACCTCGCGCGAGCGCAGCACTCCGGTGGGCTTGGGGCCGCGCGCGACCACCACGCAATTCGAGAGCAGGCCGAGAAGCCTGGGGGTGATGCCCAGGGAATCGGCCGCCTCGAACAGGGCGCGCGTTCCCACGCCGGTCTGGAAGATCGCCGCCCGGGGCGGGCGCGACTCCAGCTGCTCCACCAGCCGTGCGATCTGCTCGGGGTCGACGTCGGGAACTTCCGCGAGCGCCGGCGCCGGCATCGGTCGCCCGCCGTGCCTCTCGACGAGGCCGGCGAGCTGGGCGCTCAGGCGGCTCTCGAGAATCGCGACCGTCTTGCCTTTCAGTAGTAGCGCACCAGCATGAAGACCGCGCAGAACACGGCTCCGGCCGAGGTGCAGGCGAGGAGCCAGCCGGCGGGTGTGGGATGGGCCTCGACCAGCAGGTCGAGGGTCATGTGCATGTCGTCCCAGCTCCGGACCACACGCCGCGACGACACCCATCGATTGGTGAATGCCTCGAGCTTGCTCTCGGCATCGGGATAGAACAGCAGCATCGCGCCGACTACCACGCCGGCGACGCTGCCGACGATCAGAAACCACCTGGCGCAGTCGAGAATGACCGCCACGAAAGCCGCGGCGCGCTTTTCGGCGACGATCTTGCTGAGCGCGACCACGTCCACCGCCGCCACCAGGCCGAAGATCGCAATCAGGCCGCCGAGGACAAAGCCACCGGCGAGCCAGCGCTGGTACCGGTGAGCAACGCGGTCGGTCTCGTGAGGCACCTCGATCGCCTTGAGCGCGTGGCGGGTCGAAAACCACCGGTTCAAGCTGTGAAAGAGCTGCGAGGTCTTCTGGCTGGAAAGGATCAAGCCGATCCCGACGCCCAGGCCCGAAACCGCCACGACCAGGAACAGCACGATCATGGCCTGCACCACCACGTGCCACAGCATACCGGCGTACGCGCCCATGTGTCCTCCGATTCCCTGCCCGCACTGCTCGCCAAAGTAGCCGAGCTTGCCGGACGCCGTCAACTAGGAGTGCTGCCAGGACGCGCGGCGGAAGCGCTTGCGGCGCGCCGGGGTGGCGTCCTGTTTCTCGACGAATTCGTGAACGCGCTCGACCATGGCGAGCCGGATATCCTCGGGAAGAGACCGCGCGGCGGCGTCGAAGCGCTCGACCACCGGATCGACCTTCGCGGAGCGCGACGTTTTCGGGAGCGGACCCCTGCCCTTGCCCGGCTTCCCGGGCTCGATCCCGTCGAGGTAGAACCCGCTGTTCTTATGCCACACTAGGGCTTGCTCGCTCGAATCGATGCCGTAGCAGAGCTGAAACTGCACCAGCTCTCCGCCCTCGACCTGCCAGATGAACAGGTCGAAGTAGTCATCGTGGAACCATCGCCGGTGAGCGCCGGGCTCGTCGGTGACACCTAGGATTTCATGCATCATGGCCTCTGCATCGATATCAGATGGGACATTCCTTAGACAGGCCCGGCCGGAGACAGTTTGCGTCTCGGCATACAATAGAGGCACCCGATGATTTTACGCCCGCTCCTCCCTTCCCTGCTCGCTTCCCTGCTCCTCGGGGGCGCAGCGAGCGCCCCGGCGCCGGCCGCAGCGCAGGCTTTCCCCTCGCGCCCGGTGAAGATCGTCGTGCCGACTTCGGCGGGCGGCGCGACCGATGCTTTCTCCCGCGCGCTCGCGCCGCGCCTCTCGGATATCTGGGGACAGCCCGTGCTCGTCGAGAATCGCCCCGGCGCAAACCAGATTCTGGGAGCCGACTACGTCTCGAAGTCCGCCCCAGACGGCCACACGCTGCTTGTTTCCGATGCCTCCTCCTTCGTGATGAATCCGCACCTGTACAGCAAGCTCCCCTACGACGGTGTCAACGGCTTCACGCCGATCACCGTACTGGTGCGCTTTCCCTGGGTGGTCGCCGTCCACCCTTCGGTGCCGGCGAATTCGTTCCAGGAGTTCGTCGCGTACGCGAAGGCGAATCCGGGAAAGCTCTCCTACGGTTCCTTCGGCCTGGGCTCCTCGGCGCACATCAGCGTCGACTACCTTAAGCACCTGCTCGGCATCGACATCGTGCACGTCCCCTACAAGGGCGCGGGGCCTGCGGTCGCCGATCTCCTCTCCGGCCAGATCCAGATGATGATGGTGACCCCGCTCCTGGTCGAGCCCCACGCGCGCGCGGGGAAGCTCAAGCTCGTCGCCGCCGCCACCGCGCGGCGCATACCGGGCCTTCCCGAGCTTCCCACGATCGCCGAATCGGCCGTACCCGGCTACGAGGCGGGTACCTGGTTCGCGCTGGTCGGGCCTGCGGGTATCCCGCGCGAGACCACGGCCAGGATTTACGGCGACACGATGAAGGTGCTGGACGACCCGGCGTTTCGCGAGGCCTACGTTACCAGACAGTGGTTCGAGGTCGTCGGGAACACGCCTGAGCAGTTCGCCGAATACCTCAGGTCCGAATACGCGCGCTGGGACCGGCTGATCAAGCTCTCGCGGGTCAGCGTGGAGTAGCTTCAGCCGCTCCAGACCTCGCCAGCCACCTCGACCACTAGGGCGAGCTTCCTCCACTGATCTTCTTCGGTGAGAAGATTCCCGTGATGGCTGCTGGCGAAGCCGCACTGGGGGCTGAGGCACAGATTTTCCAGCGGCACGTAGCGAGCCGCCTGATCGATCTTCCTTTTCAGCTCGTCCTTCCTCTCGAGCGCCGGCGTCTTGGTCGACACCAGTCCCAGCACGACCTTCTTGCCCTTCGGCACGGCGCGCAAGGGCTCGAAGCTGCCTGCGCGCTCGCTGTCGTATTCCAGAAAGTAGCCGTCCACCCTGGTCTCCCGGAATACGGCCTGCGCGACCGGATCGTAGCCGCCTTCGGCGAGCCAGGTGCTCTTCCAGTTGCCGCGGCAGGTGTGCATCACGATCGTCATCCCCGCGGGACGGTCGTCGATGGCCGCGTTGACCGCCCGCGCGTACATGTGGGGCAGCGCCTCGGGATCGTCGCCGCGGGCACGGCAGCTTTCGCGGAACTTGCCGTCGCACAAGAACGAGAAGCTGGTGTCGTCGATCTGCAGGTAAGTGCAGCCGGCGGCGGCCAGGTCGCGGATCTCCTCCCGGTAGACCCGCCCGACGTCGCCCCAGAGCTCTTCGAGGTCGGGATAGGCTTCGCGGCTGATCGCCGCGCGCCCGCCGCGGTGGTAGAGGATGGACGGCGAGGGCATCGTGAACTTCGGCGTCCCGTGCGCCACCGATTTCAGGTACCTGAAGTGGTCCAGCATCATCGGCCGCGCGCGGCGGACCTTGCGGCGCACCTGCGGCGTGTAGCGGGGATCGTCGGAGCCGGCGAACTTGTAGGACCCTGTGTCGAGCTCGATCTCGACGCCGTCGATCTTGCCGAGGAAGTCGTGGTTCCACCAGCCGCGCCGGTATTCACCGTCGGTGATGCTCTGCAGGCCGAGGGACTCCTGGCGCGCGACTGCGGCGCGGATGCAGCGGTCCTCGATCTCGCGCAGGGCGTCCGCGCTTACCTCGCCGCGCTCGACCCTGGCGCGCGCTTCCTTGATCTCGGGGGGCCGCAGCAGGCTGCCGACCTGGTCCGCCCTGAACGGCGGTTTCGCGCTTGCGGCCATCGCCGCACCTATCCCGGATTGACCGCGAGGGTGCCCCAGTTGACCATGAATCCCTCGGAGCGCTCCAGGAAACTCGTGAGAACCGCGAGCATGCGCTCGGGCTGGTCGACCTCGATCGAGTGTGCCGCGTCCCAGATGTACACGAGATAGGCGTGCGGCAGGCGGCTCTTCAGGAGCTGCACGCTTTCCTTCGGGATCATGCGGTCTGCGGTGCCGTGCAGGATCAGCGTGAGCTTGTCGATGGCGGGAATGCGCGCGAGCAGCTCCTCGTCGGTGTCCGCCGGGTAGCCGTAGTGCGCCAGCATCCCGCGGTTGCCGGCCTCCTGCTCCGCCGGCTTGGTTTCGGGCGGCAGCTTCTCCGGGTGCAGGAACAGGAGCTTCTTCAGCGCTTCGGGGTCGGCAGGCCGCTCACCCTTTCCCTTCGGCCGGAAACCGGCGGGGCACTCCAGCACAAGATGGTCGACGAGCTGCGGGCGCTCGGCCGCGAGCCAGGTCGCCAGATAACCGCCGAAGGAGCAGCCGATGACGTCGCAGGTGCCGCCTGCGATCTTTTCGATGAATTCGCCGGCGAGTCCCGCCAGCCCCTTCATCGACTTCACCGAGGCGTGCGCCGGCGTGCCGTCGAATCCGGGCATGATCGGCACGAAGAGCTTGAAGGACTTCGCGAGCTCGTCGAGCACCCGGGTCCAGCGCACGCCACCCGCCGGGTGCAGATACACGAGGGGACGCCCCTCGCCCGCCACGTAGTAGCCGAGCTCGCCGCTGGAGAGCGGAACCTTGCGCGCCTGGGGCTGCATGGCGATGGTCCTCAGAGATCGCGAACCTGCGGGAGCACGCGGTCGCGGAACAGCTCCATGCCGCGGCGGATGACGTCGTCGGGCAGCGTGCCCACCTTGACGGTGAAGTTGAACACGCCATGGCCGAGCTCGGCATGGATGCGCCTGATCTGCGCGACCACCGTTTCGGGGCTGCCGCACAGCACCGTGCCGCGCTCGATCTGCTCGTCTAGCGTGAGCGTCTTGCGCTTGTCCAGGCGGCTCTTCCAGCGGTCGCGGCTCTCCTCGTTCTCGAAGTAGCGTGTCTTCTGCAGGACGATGCGCTGCGAGGCCTGCAGGCCGCCCATCAGGACCTCGTCGAAATACTTCAGGCCGTTCGCCAGCTGGCGGCGCGCCTCCGCGTCGGTCTCGGCGATGCAGGTGTGCATGCCGACGAGGATGTTGTCGGCGGTCGGCTCCCAGCCGTGCGACCTCGCCGCTTCCCTGTATGCCCGGATGCATTCCTTGCCGCTCGGCAGATCGGCGAGCAGCACCATGCCCATGGTGGCGCGCATCTCGGCGGCGAACTTCGCGGAATCGGCATTGCTCGCCGAGATCACCAGCGGCGGGTGCGGCTTCTGCATCGGCTTGGGCCAGATCGACACCTGGCGGTACTGGAAGTGCTTGCCCTCCCAGCCGAAGGGCTCGGGCTCGGTCCACGCTTTGAGAATCAGCTGCACCGCTTCGCGCTGGCGCTCCCAGGATTCGCCGGGCGGAATGTTGTAAGCGAGGTATTCGTGAGGGATACCGCGCATCAGGCCGGCGACCAGGCGCCCGCCCGTCATGCAGTCGAGCATCGCGTACTCCTCGGCGACCCGGATCGGGTTGTTGAGCGGAACAAGGTTGCCGACGATGGCGATCTTCACGCGCTTCGTCGGGTAGGCGAGCGCGCCGCCGATGAGATTCGGGTTGGCCATCATCCCGTAGGGGCTGAAGTGGTGCTCGTTGCAGCCGACCCAGTCGAAGCCGCAGGACTCGGCGTGGATCATGCTCTCGACGTAGGTGCGGTAGAGCGCGCTCGCCTTCGCCGCGTCGAAATAGCGGTTCGGGAACGGCCACTCGTGCGATTCCGGGTCCAGATGCGTGTAGGGCATCAGGTGGAAGAAGGAAAATTTCAACCGGGCTCCCGTGTCTTTGGCGAAGAATACAACAGGAGAGCGGTTTCGACCGCTGCTGGCGACCTAGACGGAAAGCTGGTGCACCCGACGGGCGCGACCGCCGACTGGCGCTAGGACTGCTCCTTGCCTTCTCGCGACGCGAGCAGCGCCTGGTACCTCTGCTCGAGCTCGCGGGCCTGCTGCTCGGTCTTCAGGCGCTGCGTGAGGTCGTTGATCACGCCGAGGCGGGCGGGCCGGCCGTCGAATTCCAGATTGAAGGACACGATCTCGACGTCGATCGGCTCGCCGTCCTTCTTCCGGTGCCGCGCCGTACGCTGCATATAGGAATGACTTTGGTCCTGAAAATCGCTGAGCAGCTTCGCGATATCCTCGGGATAGCGCAGCTGGTCGGCAGTCATCGATAGGAATTCATCCCTCGAGTAGCCGTAGTGCTTCACTGCAGCCTGGTTGACGGCCAGGAAGCGCAGAGACCTGTTTTCGACCACCCACATCGGGTGCGGATGGATGTCGAACAGCATTCGATAGCGCCGCTCGCTCTCCTCCAGGGCCTTTTGGGCTCGCGCCTTGTCGGTGATGTCCTTGCCGATACCGTGATAGCCGGTGAATCGTCCCTGCGCATCGAAGATCGGCTCACCGGTCACGCTCAAGTAGCGCGGCTGGCCGCGGCCGTCGGTGCTGACGTAGACGAAGTCGCTGAACGGTTCGTGGCGCTCGAGCTTCTCCCGATGCTGCTGCCACACCTTCTCCGGAAGCGGCCCCACCCCGGGGAGCTCCCAGCGTGCCTTGCCGATGAAGAACTCCTGGCCGAGGCCGCGCTTTTCGACGCCGGGCAGCTCGACGAAGCGGAAATGCTCGTCCTGCACCCAGTACCAGTCCGAGCTCAGCTCGACCATGCGGCGGAATCGGGATTCGCTCGCCTTCAGCGCCCCGCCCACGAGCTTGAGCTCGGCGATGTTGTGCACCAGGGCGACAAAGCATTGCGGTTCTCCCAGGCGGTCCCGGATGACGGTCCCGGCCACGCGCACCCACAGGCTCGACCCGTCTTTGCGCGCGTAGCGCTTCTCGTAGACGCGCGCCTCGGACAGGGCCGTCAGAAGCTCATACTGGAACTCCATGGCGGACTGTGGCTCGACGGCGAGCGTGATGTCCCGGAGGTTCTTCTTCAGCAATTCGGGCTCCTCGTACCCGAGCATGCGGCACAGCGTATCGTTCACCCGCAGGAGCTGGCCCCCCGGGGATCCGACCGCGATGCCGACTGCCGTGTGCCCGAACAGCGAACGAAACAGGGTCTCGCCGTCCGGGACTAGACCTTCCTGGTGATCCTTCATGTGACGATCCGGCCCATTCATGGAACCCGAGTCCCCTTCGAGGAAAAGCGCGCCCTCACCGCCGAGACGCAGTTTCGTGAAACAAAGCAAGTCTCGCACCCGCGGCGGCCCCGGGCAATGAAATATGTTGCGAAACAACGACCACGCCGGCCTAGGGGGCCTTCCGGGGCTTCCGGCGGGGCGAGAACCAGTCGATAATTCAGCGCAATATTCCACACGGGAACAAGTTCATGCGACGGCTCCTCATCATGCTCGCTGCCGCGGCGCTTTCCGCCGGAGCCTTGGGCCAGACCTACCCGGCAAGGCCGGTGCACATGGTGGTCCCGTTCGCCGCAGGCGGCGCGGTGGACACGGTCGCCCGCGCGCTGGGGCTGAAGCTCGGCGAGGCCTGGAAGCAACCGGTGCTGGTCGACAACCGGCCCGGCGCGGGCGGAAACATCGCCGCCGACGCCGTCGCCAAGGCGCCCGCCGACGGCTACACCCTGCTCATCACCACCCAGGGCTTCGCTATAAGCCCCGGCCTGTACAAGAAGCTGCCGTTCGACGCGACGCGGGACTTCGCGGCGGTCACCCAGCTGACTTCCTCCTTTCTCGTTCTCGTCTGCGGCCCCCAGCTGCCGTCCCAGTCGATACGGGAGTTGATCGCGCTCGCCAAGTCCAGGCCCGGAACGATCAACTACGGTTCGACCGGCATCGGCGCTCCGCCTCACCTCCTGGGGGAGCTGCTGAAGAGCGCCACCGGCATCGACATGCTGCACGTCCCCTACAAGGGCGACGCACCTCTCACCCAGGCGCTCCTGGCGAACGAGGTGCAGGTCGCATTCATGCCGCTGGCCGGCGTGCTGCCGCACATCAGGTCGGGCCGGCTGCGCGCGCTCGGCGTGAGCGGCAAGGCGCGCTCGGCGACCATGCCCGATGTCCCGACTTTCACGGAAGCGGGCGTACCCTTCGAATTTACCGGCTGGCTCGGGATATTCGCCCCCGCCGGCACGCTGCCCGCGCTAGTGACCCAGATCCAGCGCGAAATCGCCAAGGCGATCGTCGCCCAGGACCTGCTCGAGCGCTGGCCCGCCTGGGGCTACGAGCCGGTCGGGAACGCGCCCGAGCAGTTTGCCGCCAAGCTCGCGGCGGACATGGCCATGTACGCGAAGGTGATCCGCGACGCGGCCATTCCCCTTCAGGACTAGCGGGCCGCTCGTCCGCTCCCCAGGACGTCGTTGAGCACGCGAGCAAGGCGCACGCCGGCCTTCCTGATCTGCAAGTCGACTACCGGAGCGGCGCCCGCGTAATAGGCCTCGCCCAGCTCGACCACCCCCGCGATCCTTTCCCCGCACGACGCCACCAGCG
Organism: Burkholderiales bacterium; assembly: GCA_035519135.1. Classification (GTDB taxonomy): domain Bacteria; phylum Pseudomonadota; class Gammaproteobacteria; order Burkholderiales; family SG8-39; genus VBDM01. Next base: position 14,251 of record DATIWX010000138.1, read on the forward strand.
GCGCGTAGGCCCGGTCGCGCGCGAGCGCGTGGCTTTCGGCGATCCATTCGGAAATCGATCCCTGTTCCCAGGCGCTGCGCTCGATATCGCCGATCGGCTCCGCCACCAGGGCAGGTTCGCCGCCGCGCTCCGCGGTCAGCCTGCTCAGCAGGTGCATGTCCCAGATGGCGTGCAGGTTGAGGCTGCCGTAGGGCGGATTGTCGCGCTCGCCGAAGAACGAGACCCGCACCAGATTGCCGCCGCGGTCGCCGCGATTGGCGGCGTGCAGGGGCTGATGGATGTCGCCGATCAGGTGCACGACCCATTTCAGCGCTTCGTTCCTCGCCCGCGGCCTGGCGCGCGGGTCGCCGAGAACCTCGATCTGGCGTGCGAGCTGTGCCGACGCGCAACGGCCGCCGCGGCAATAGACCGCGTAGCCGGCCGCCCCGCACAGCGGGATATCGTCGTAGTGCCAGGAGCTGCGGCGTTTGCCCCACTCGAAGTCCTTGATCTCGTCAGCCCAGTTCGCGATTTCTCCGAGGGTGCGACGGCCCGAAGGCTCGCCACCGGCGAGGCGGTCGTTCCTGAGCAGCTCGGAGATCTGTGCCTGCGCCCTCGCGCTGAGGTACCGCGACGCGATGTCGCCCACCACGCGGTGTCCTTCGGGCCCCCAGGCGAAAGCCGGCGCCGACAGCGCGAACAGCACCGGCAGAAGGCGCAACATCAGCGGCGTGGCGCTCCGGCGTTCACTGCGGCTTGAACCCGATGTCGCGAGCGAGTTTGCCGTACTTGGCGTAGTCGCTGCGGATGACGTCGCCGAAGAATTCCGGGGACTCGGTGACGATGATGAGGCCCGAGGCGATCATCTTGTCCGCCACATCAGACAGCTTCATCGCGCGGTTGATTTCCTCGTTCAGGACCCGGATGATTTCGCGAGGCGTCGCCGCCGGTGCGATGTAGCCGAACCAGCCGCGCGAGTCGTATCCCGGGACGGCGTCGGCGAAGATCGGCAGCTCGAGCTTGTTCGGCACGCGCACCGGATTGGTGACCGCGATGAGCCGCACCCGCCCCGACAGCACATGCGGGGAGAGGCTCGTGTATGCGCCGATCCCGAGCTGTACCTGCCCGCCGATCACGTCGGTGATGATCTGTGTCGCGCCCTTGTACGGGATGTGCTGGAAGGTGAAGCCGCCCATCGCCGCCAGGTTCTCGAACGCAAGGTGAGGAAATCCGCCCTCGCCGTTGGTGGCGAGCGTCAGTTTCCCCGGGTTCGCCTTGGCCCAGGCGACCATCTCGGGGGCGTTCCTGAAAGGCACGCCGGGATTGGCGACCACGGCGAGATAGTTCGTCGCGAGCTCTGCGATCGGCGCGAAATCCTTGAGGGGGTCGTAGGGCAGCTTCTTGTAGGTGTGCGGAGCGACCACCAGGTTTCCACCCTGGCCGACGCCGATGGTGTAGCCGTCCGCGGTCGAATTCTTGAGGACCTCCAAGCCGATCTGGCCGCTGGCGCCGGGACGGTTCTCCACGACCATCTGCTGTCCGAGGTGCTCGGACACCTTCGGCCCGATCAAGCGCGACAGAATGTCGGCCGCGTCCCCCGGCGGAAAGGGAACGATGACCTTGATGGGCCTGGAGGGATAGGACTGTGCGATTGCAGCGCTGGCAAACCCCAGGGCAAACGCTGCAACCACCATTGCGCGGAGCCGTCTCATCTCGCCCTCCCATCCGATTCCGAGAATTCGTCATTCTACGAGGGGTGGTCGTTGCCTGTCATTCAGGCCATGCGTTCGATGTGCTGGAGCTTCCGCTCGCGATTCAGACGGTAAAACCTTCGCAACTCGGCGATCGCCGCAGCGCGCGCGGAGGCACCGGGGAGTCGCAGCGTGCGCGCCAGCCGCCGGCAGAATCGCTCCGCATAGCCGTTTGCCCGCCGGTACAGTCCGATGCGATCGCCGGCGAGACCGGCGTCCACGCGGGCGCGCTCGAACAGCAGGTGGTGCAGCTCGACCGGAAAGCGCCCGGGATTCTGCTCCTGCAGCAGCCACAGGCTGCCAACATACTTGTCTATCTCGCCCTGCAGCTCGAGCTCCAGCAGCGTGACGGCCCGATCGAATGCGGCGTTCCTGGCGAGGTAGACGAAGTGGCTCACCCCCTCGAGCGCAGTCCAGTAGTCGGCGATGTTGCCGGCGTGAAGCGCTTCGAACGGACTTGCCGCCTCCAGACGCCGAAGCACCCCGGCTTCCAGATACAGAGTCACCCAAATCGTATCGCCGTCCTCGGCAACCAGCACCTGCTCATCCGCGTCGCTTGCTTGCACCGACTGCGGCAGCCGGCCACGATCCGTCAGCAGGAAATCGGCGACGTCGTACGTGAGAGGTACATCGTAGATGGCGCCGAGCAGTTTCTGCAGTGCCTGAACCACCGCGCTCGGAGCCTCAATGCGCCCGCAGCGCGACGGGTACCGCCTCGATTCCCAGGCGCCGCAGCAAGCCGCGCGCGCGGGTGCTGCCCGTCTTCACCCAGATCTCGTACAGTCTGAGTATGTCGCGCTGCGTGTAGACGTATGCTGCATCACCGATCTCGCCCAGCGCGTCCACCAGCGGAAGGAATTTGGCCGCCAGCTCGGCGAACACCTGGGCGAGAGCGTGCCGGCGCTGGTGCTCGTGCGAGCGAGCCAGAGCATCATACGCTCGACCGCCCATTGCAATATGGTAGTCAACGTCTACGAGACTCCGGGCAAAGCCGCGCGTGAACAATCCCGCCATGAACAGCGAGATATCGCCGAGCTGCCGCAAAGCCAGGTCGCGCCCGGCGACCGAATCCGCCTCCAGCGCCTCGGTACACAGCTGCACGAGCGATTTTGGACCTCTGCCCCCGTGAGAGGATTCGTGCAGGTGCTCGGCGCGCGCGAACAGCGTGAGCATGTTGACCACATAGTGTTCGGTATGCTCGTCGACAGCGACGCGCTGGTCCGCGAGCACACTGCGCAAGGCATCGCGGAAGAACTCCGCCAGGTTTGTCACTGCCACTACGCTGCCAGTACTGTCGGTCCGCATGATCTCCTCTCAGGCGTTCAGCAAACCTCCGTCATTGTAGTGGATCAGATTTCGACGAGGCGGTTCCGTGAATCCATCACGAACCCAGGATAGACGCTGGCAGCCTCTCCGGGCGTGTGCTGACAGGACGGCCTCTACAGTGCCGCGCCCAGATGCAGTGCTTTCGCGAGCCACGACGACACGATCCGGCGTACGGTGTCCTCGCGACCATTGTAGAAATGGTCACAATCCGGAACGACTTCGACCGTACAGGGGCCGCCCGAGCGCGCCTTGAACTCCTCGGCCGGGTACGCCTCGCGCGGTTCCTGGTCGCCGCGCACGAAAAGGGACGGACACTTCACCCGGGGCGCGAGCTCGAGCACGTCGGGCGTCCCGGTAAGGCGGTCGAGAAAACTCTCGGCGCTGATCGCATACCACCATCCCGGCATGAGCATCAGCTCGCGGCCGCGCCCGGCCTGCACCATCTCGCGCGCCCTCGCGGCGAACTCCTCGACGCGCTCGCCCACCATCAGTCCAGCCTTTCCTCCTCTTTGGACGATGTCCTTGCCGCCGCCGTGTGCCGACAACAGCACCATCGCCGGGGTTTGCGGATGCTCGACCACGTGGCACACGGCGAGCATGCCTCCGTTGCTGTGTCCGACCACGATCGGGGACGGGAAACCCCGGGATGCGAGCCAGCGCGCCGCAAAGCGGTTGTCCTCGATGCCCTCGCTCGCGAGCTGATAGGCACCGCCTTCCGCGATGCGGCTTGCGCGCGTGCTCAGAATGTCGTGCCCGCGACGGTTGAACGCCAGGCAGGCGAGGCCGAGCTTCACCAGCGCAGGCGGCAGGAAGCGCATCGCACCGACATAGAAATTCATGGTGTTGCCGTGGAACAGCAGCGCCGCTCCCGTCGCCCGGCCCTCGGGCTCGTAGTACAGGCCGTCGAGCGGGATCGTATCGGTGGGGATGGAGACGAGATCTGCGCGCACGACTCAATCTTAGCCCGGCACGCGACCCCTGATCGCATTGGCGCGCGCGGAATACTCGATCCGGCCGTCCGGGCCGACCGGCAAGCCGGCCCGCACAGCTTCCATCAAACTCGCACGCTCGCTCACCGGCATCGCGGCGATCATCCTGGTGGTGGGGGCGTAACCCGGCGTCTGCGCCTGCCAGAAATCGTCGAAGTCGGCATACGACTGCGTGACTTCGATGGTCCGGGTGGCGATCCTTTCGAGCCCTGCCCGCTCGAACAATGCTTGAAGCGCGGCGAGGCCCGAATCGGCGGCACCGGGCAGGTCCGGCACGTCGGCGCCGAAGCGGCGCATCCCGAGACGCAGCGGCCCGCTCGGGGAAAGTTCTGCGGCAAGGTCCCAGACGTAGCCGGCGACGATGCCGCCCGAGCGCGCGACCCGGCGCATTTCGGACAGCGCCCTCGGGCGATCGGGGACGAAGTTGAAGACGAGAGCCGCCGCGACGACGTCGAACGCGGCCTCGGCGAAGGGCAGCGACTGCGCATCGGCAACCCGGAAATCCACACGCAGCGCCGCGGGCCGCATGCGCGCCTGCGCGATCTGCGCTTCCGACGGATCGACAGCGGACACCGCCGCGGGCGAGCACGTATCGAGCACCACTTCGGTGAAAATGCCGGTGCCGCAGCCGACTTCCAGCCAGCGCGCACCCGCAGGGGGCGCCACCCACTCAAGGAAGACCGGAGCGGCGGCGCGGCTCCAGCGCCCCATGGCGTGCTCGTAGGCAGCGCTGTCGTCAAAGCGGTATTGATTGTCCACGCTAACGGGCGGCAGCTCCCAGGTCGGCGATCGGACGAGCTCAACCCCGTGTCATTCCGGCTTGATCCCGATCGCCCTGACCAGCGCGGCGTTGAGGGCCACTTCCCTCCGCACGTACGCGTCGAACTCTTCCGGCGTCATGACCATGGGATCGAGCCCCAGCCCGGCCAGTTTCTCCCGCAGCTTGGGCGCCTGCAGGGCCTTGAGCGTTTCGCGGTTGAGCTTGTCGACGATGTCGCGCGGCGTCTTCGCCGGCAGAAAGAGTCCGAACCAGATCGGATACTCGGCATCGGTAAGTCCGGCTTCCCGCGTCGTCGGCACCTCGGGAAGCGCAGCGGATCGCCGGCTGCCGTTCACCACGAGCGCGGCGAGCTTGCCGTCCCTGATATTCGGCAGCACAAGTCCGACCGGTCCGAAGAAGAAATCGACCCGACCGGCCATGACTTCGAACATCGCTTCCGCTCCGCCCTTGAAGGGAATGTGCATCGCCTGCACCCCCGCGCTGTGCTCGAATCGCTCGGCGCTGAGATGCGTTGCGGTGCCGATGCCGACCGAGGAGAAGTTCAGCGCGCCGGGCCTGGCTCTTGCGGCAGCAACCAGATCCCCGACCGTCTTGTAGCCCTTCGCCGGCGAAATCACAAGCACGCTCGGCGAGATGCCGAGCGGGACGACCGCGGCAAAATCCCGCGCCGGGTGATAGTTCAGTTCTTTGTAAAGCGCCGGGGCGATCGTGTGTGCGGACCCATGCGCGAGTATGGTGTAGCCGTCGGGATCCGCCTTGGCGACAAGGCTCGACCCGATCGTCCCGCCCGCGCCGGTGCGGTTCTCCACGACGATGGGCTGACCGAGCAGCGGCGAGACCTGCTCGAGCACCACGCGATGGACGATGTCGGTGGTGCTGCCGGCCCCGACGGGCACGATTGCCCGCAGCGGTTTCGACGGCCAGGTCTCGGCCGCGGCATTCATTGCGGAGAATACGAGGGCGAGAATCGGTGCCAGCGCCAGGCGGATATGCGTCATGATCTCCTCCTTGTCCATGTAGCACGGTATCGCTTCGACACCGGGCAGAATAGGTCCGGAAGATTGTCGCGTCCAATACCATGTTTCGTTGATCACCCATGCCGCAAAAGCATAAACTACTTGCGGCATGAAGCTGCGGCACATCAAGACGTTTGTCACCGTCGCCGACGAAGGGACGGTCTCGAAGGCGGCGCAGCGCCTGCGAATCGCGCAGCCCGCGCTGTCCCGCCAAATCAGCGACTTCGAGGACGAGCTTGGATTGCGCTTGTTCGATCGCGTTCGCCGCCGGCTGGTGCTGACCGGCGAAGGCGAGCGCTTGCTCGCCGACTGCCGCGGCATTCTGGCCGCGACGGACGCCCTGGGCGATCGAGCCCGGCTGCTCGGTCGCGGCGACGCCGGCGTGCTCAAGGTGGCGGCGGTCATGCTCGACGAGGTTTTTGCGACGTTCCTGCATCGCTATGCCGCGCGCTTTCCCAACGTGCAGGTGAAGTTGAGCGACAATGCCGGCCCGGCCGATCTTTTTGCCCGGCTGGAGAGCGGGGAACTGCACCTGGGTATCGGTTTGCTGCGATCCGTCAAGGCCGAGAATCACACGTTCGAGAACTCCCCGCTCCCTTCGATCGAGTTTCTCGCCGCCGGCCACGCATCGCTTCCGCTGGGGTCCGCCGGCCACATCGAAGTAGCCGATCTTGGCCGATTCCCGCTCCTGCTTCTGGTTTCCAGCTTCCAGGTCCGCAGAACGTTCGATGACGCTTGCCGCGTCGCCGGATTCACGCCGCGGATTCTCGTGGAGAGCCGCATCCCGCATACGCTGCTTGCACTCGCCGAGGCCGGACACGGAGTGGCGATCGGGCCATCCACCCTGCCGATCCATCGCTACCGGCTGCGCGTCGCGCGCGTCGTGCATCAGGGCAAACCACTGGAGGAACCGCTGACCGTGATATGGAACGGCCGGCGCGCCCTGCCGCGCTATGCCAGGAGCTTCTGTGAAATGCTGGAGGCGTACATGCGCGAGGTCTTTCCGATTCTGCAGGCGCCGGCGCGGCGGCGCGCCGCAAGTCGGGCGGACGTCCAGCGCAGGTAGAGACTCCTGTTGAGCGTCACTTCTCGGTTATCACCGGCAGCAGCACGCTCGCCGGTTGCTCCGGCCCGAAATGCAGCGTCACCCTGCCGCCGAAGACCGCGGGTGGCCGGTCGCTGGGATCGTCGTGGGTGAACGGCCCGCAGCCGCGCATAGGGTTCTTCATGTTGGAAAGCGTCGCCGCAGCGCCGTCGTGCTCGTAGTCGCGCCCCCGGATGCTGAGCGCCACGCGCCAGCCTTTGGGAACGACGATGCACGTCGGCCAGATCTCGACGTCGAGCTCGACCACCTCGCCGGGTTTCAGGGGCTGCTTCTCGTCGTGGCTGTGCCAGGGCCGGTACGGCAAGGAACGCTTCGGATCGAGCTTTCTGTGCGATGCGCGCAGCCAGCCCTGACCCACCGGGGTCTTGGGGTCGAGCGCGCCCTGGAAGAGCACCTCCTTGCCCGCCGGATCGAATACGCGCAGCACCGCGAAGATGTCCGCGTCCGCAGTGGATGACGAAATGAAGAGCTTCAGCGCCGACGGGCCGGTGATCTCGGTCTCCCGCTCAAGCGGTGGCGTAGAGAAGGTGAGACCGTCGCCCATCGCTTCGTAGGCGACGCTGCGCTCGGCTGTCACCGGCGACAGCGAGAGCTTCATGCCCTCCGTATCGAGATAGAAATTCGTCCAGCGCGTGCGCGCGAGCGGCCATTCGTTCTCGGCGCGGAGGACGAATTTTTCTCCCGGGTGGCGCACGTTGAGCAGCACGCGCGGCTGTCTGTCCCAGCCGTTGTCCAGTCCTTTCAGGAAGTGATCGAAGAAGCGCTTCTGCAGCTTCACGCCGTAGTCGGTATAGAACGGCGCCCAGTGCGAACCGCCGTGGACTTCGAGCCATTTCTGCTTGGAGCCGGCGCGTGCGAAGCCCTCGAAATTGCCGCGCGTGTGCAGACCCTGCCCGCCCCAGTTCGCCGCGGAGAGGAGCGGCACGGCAACCTTGGCAAGATCGGGGCTGCGGTCGGCGTAGTACGGATCCCAGAGCTCGCGCGACAGGAACGCCTGCCACATGTCCTCGCGGTTCTTCTCCAGGTCCTCCGGCGAAAGCGTCTCGGGACCGCAGACGAGCTCGCCGGTGACGCTGCTCTTTGCCCCGCGCTCGCCCTGGCCGTGCTGCACCGTCTTCACCTGCATGTCCTGCCAGTTCTTGCGGAAGCTGCAGATGATGCCGCCGTGGCGCGCGCTCTCCCGATAGGCATCGTTCCAGCCTTCCCAGACGCAGATCGCCGCCAAGTGCGGCGGCTGGGAGGCCGCGGCGCGCCACTGGTTGCTCGCATAGTAGGAGATGCCGTTCATCCCCACCTTGCCGCTGCACCAGGACTGCGTCGCCGCCCACTCGATGCATTGGTGGATGTCGCGCGTCTCGCGCGCGTTGTTGTGGCACAGGTAGCCCGGCGAGCGCCCTGCGCCGCGCGAATCGACGCGCACGCACACGTAGCCGTCGGGAACCCATTTTTCCGGATCGACGACCTCCCAGTTGGCGTAACGGTTGCTGCTGCCCGCGACCGCATCGGGATGGTCGCGCGTCATCAGCTCCCACGCGGTCTTGTAGCCCTCCTGGAAGGCGAGCCCCTTGCCGTACGGCCCGTAGCTGAGGATCGCGGGATGGCGGCCCTCGGCCTGCGGCCGGAACACGTCGGCGCGCAGCACGACGCCGTCGTCCATCGCAATCGGCACGTCCCAGTCGATCTTCATGCAGCCGCGCAGCTTACCGCGTGATCCGCGTATTGGCGAGCTCCAGCCGGTCCGCGAGGTTGCGCAGCAGGGCGCGCGTCAGGTAGAGCTGCGCGCCCAGGCTCATTTTGCTCACGGCGTCGGGCCGGAATTTTGCGAGCAGGAGCTCAGTCGCGGATTCCACGGTCGCGTTGCGCGGCACCTCGCCGCCTCGGATATAGGCCATCTCGCCGAAGCACTCGCCCTCGTTGATCATGTTGAGCAAGCGGCCCTGCCGGGTGACCTTGGCCTGTCCCTTGCCGATGAAGTAGAAGCTCTTGCCCTTGGAGTTCTCGCTCACGATCGTCTGCTTTGCCGGCACGCGCGCCCAATCGCCGGCCCGCGCGAGCTCCCAGAACTCGATATCCGAGAGGCCCGCGAGCATCTCGACTTTCTTCAGCACCAGGTACTTCTCGGTATCGGGGATCGCGGCGGGCGGGAGCACTTCCTGCACGGCGCTCGAGAGCGCCAGCGCGAAGTCGCTCCAGGCCGGAAAGCGGTGCTCGGGCTTCTTCGCCATCGCGCGCGCGACGATGGCGTCGAGCGACTTGGGCAGACCCGCCCTCGCCCTGCTCGGCGGAACCGGATCCTCGCCCCGGATCTTCAGCCCCAGCGCTTCCAGGGTATCGGCGGTATACGGCTTTTTCCCCGTGAGCAGCTCGTACAGCACCACGCCGAGGGAGTACATGTCGCTGTGAAAGCCGACTTCCCTGCCGGTTATCTGCTCGGGCGACATGTAGTAGGGCGAGCCCATCGCCGCGCTCTGAACCGCCTGGCTCTTGCGGAGGGAGGCCGCGCCGAAATCCGCGATCTTCACGTCGGTGCCCCCGGCGATCATCAGGTTCGCCGGCTTGATGTCGCGGTGGACAACACCTTCCTTGGCCGCGTACTCGAGCGCGCCGCAGCACTTGAAGGCGATCTGCAGTACGTCGGCGACTGGGAGGAGATCGTCGGGCTTGACGTGTGCGGAGAGGTCGCCGCCCTGCACGTACTCCATGGCGATGTGCCCCGACTCCTCCGCCACCACCGCGTCGAGGATCGCCACGATATACGGGTGCCGCAGCTTGCCGGCGAGAGACGCCTCGTTCTTGAACTGCGTGCGGTACACCGCGCCGAACTCGGGATCGCGGAACACCTCGGGCTCGATCGTCTTGAGGGCGACCTCGCGACCGGTGAAGGTGTCCTTCGCGAGATAGACCATCCCGGTCGCGCCCTTGCCGATTGCGCGCTGGATCTCGTACTTGCCGACCTGAAGGCTCAGGTCGAGCTGAAGGGCAGGCTCCGACACGCGCTCTCCCGTCTCCGCCGCGGCGATTGTCAGGGCGGTGATTGTGTCATATCCGAGCACCAAGTGCCCTGCACAAAGCGGGGCTGCGACCGCTAGAATCGCAGCGTGAAACTCTTTCGTATCGCAGCCGCCTTCCTTGCCGCAATGCTCTCCGCCGCGGCCTGGGGGCAATACCCTGTCCGGCCCATCCGGCTTCTCGTGCCCAATCCGCCCGGAGGGGCGAGCGACACGATCGCCCGGATCGTCGCGCCGGTACTGGGAGCGGCGCTCGGCCAACCCCTGGTCGTCGAGAATCGGCCGGGCTCCAACGGCAACCTGTCCAGCGAGCTTGCCGCCCGCGCGGCTCCCGACGGCTATACCCTGCTCCTGGGGCAGGACAGCCAGATCGTCATCAGCCCGCACCTCTACACGGGCTTGTCCGTCGACCCGCTGAAAGACCTCGTCCCGGTTTCCACGCTCATCACCACCCAGATGGTGCTTGCCGCCAATCCTTCCCTGCCGGTGAAGGACTTGCGGGAGTTCGTCGAATTCGCGAAGCGCGCGCGACCGCCTCTGGCCTACGCTTCGATCGGCAACGGCAGCCAGCACCATCTCACCATGGAGATGCTCAAGGCGCGTGCGGGGATCGAGCTGGTGCATGTGCCGTACAAGGGAGGCGGGCCCGCAACGGCGGCGCTTCTCGCGGGAGACGTTCCGGTGATGTTCGGCGGAAACTCAGTGACCGCCCATATCAAGGCGGGCCGGCTACGCGGCCTCGCGGTGGCGGGGAAGAAGCGCTCGGCCGCGTTTCCCGACCTTCCGACGCTGAGCGAGTTCTACCCGGGCCTCGAGGTCACGGCGTGGCTGGGCATCTTCGCCCCCGCGGGAGTGCCCGCTCCGGTGCTTGCCAGGCTGCACGACGAGATCAACCGGCTGCTCGGGAGCGCGGAGCTTCGCGACAAGGTGCTCGGCGTCGGCGGCCTGGAACCTTTCATCTCGACGCGCGAGGAGTTCACCGCGCTGATCCGCGCGGAATATGCGAAATACGGACAGATCGTAAAAGCGACCGCAGTCAGGATCGACTAGCGACGACTATCCCCCGCGCGTCGCCTTCCACGGGTTCGACTTGCCGGACGACTTGACCGTCCCCTCGATCGCATTGCCGTTCACGCGGCCGCGGTACTCGGCCCCCCCTGCGGTGAAGCTGATCTGGTCGCCGCGAAGGCTGCCCCGGGAAATCGGCGCGGATACTTTTCCGGAGTTGAGCGATCCCGAGACCTTCTGGAAATCCTGCTTGAAAACCAGCTCGCCCTGCCCGTTTTGCCACTTTCCCTCGACGCGGGCCGGAACGATCCACAGGTATGCAGTGCAATAGGTATCGCAGCCGAGCTCGACGGTCTGGTCGGGCTCCCACTCGCCCATCCTGAAGGTGTTGGACACGATACGGGTCCCGGGCTTGAGCGTGAGTATCGTCGGACGAAGCCTGAGGTTGAGATCGGTCAGCAGGAACATGGTGATCACTGTGGCCTTGGTGAGGTCGGTCTTGAAGATGTCCGCCTCGACGAAGTTGGCCTTGCCGCCTACCCCGGCCTTCTCGGCGTTGCGCTTGGAGAGCGCGACCATGTCGGGGTTGTACTCGACGCCCAGCGTTCGCGCGCCGCGCTTCGCCGCGGCGATCACCGTGCGGCCGTCGCCCGAGCCGAGATCCATCACGAAGTCCTTGGGCGTTACCTTCGCCAGATCGAGCATCTTCTCGACCAGCTCCTGCGGGGAGGGCACCCAGACCACGTCCTTGCCCGACTGTCCGACCTCGGGCTGGAATTCCGCCTTGGGCGACTGCGCGAAGGCGCAGGCCGCGGTCGCGGACAATGCAAGCGTTGACAACAGCCTCGCGGCGCGCGCCAAAGACATTTTTCTCTCCAGTATTGGGGAAAAAGCGACCTGCTTGAATCGACGCAGGGCAGATGATCGCCCTGCGCGCCCGCCGCCGTCAACCTCTGCAGCTGTTCGGGAGGTACTGCGCGGGAACGCTTGTGCCGTCGCCCGCCCTGCCGCAGCGCCACTGCCTGACGAGCGAGCCGCCTCCGGCGGGCAGGCTGCCGGTGTTGTCGAGCGGCGCGAGCGTGATGTCGTGGAAGTCGACCCTGAGGTCGCCGACTCCCCGTACCGACGCCGTGATCACTCCGATGTCGTCGGTGGTGATGGTATCCACATACTTCGATACGTTGCTCCCCTCGCAGCCCCAATTTCCCGCGCCGGGCGGATCGCCGCCCGATTGATATAGCTCGGTCACCTGGTTCTTGCAGGTGCCCAGAGCGAGAATCGCCTCCGACACCTTCGCGCGGATGGCGTTGGACCTGATGCCCGGCAAGACGATCGCAGCGAGGACGCCGATGATCATGACCACGATCATGATCTCGACGATGGTGAAGCCTGCTTGTCCTCTTCTTCTCCGCATAGGACCGACCTGCCCCCGTTCGAACCCTATTCAGGACGCGTGAAACGACACGTCAGACCGACTGCAAGCGCTGTGCCAGACATTCCACGCCCCAATAAGCGTCTGATATTCATTATGAAACACCCAGGATGCCAGGGCAAGCCCGCGTCCGAAAATCGTAACCGGCGGCCGGATTGCGTCAGAAACTGACGCGGCGGGTCGCCCCTGGGTCATGCTGCAGGCCGCCTGTGACAGCCGCGCGAAATCTTGTCATAGTCTGCGTCAGCAGCAGGGGAGCCTCCACTTAACAACCCGAGCACGACCGATACAGCCGCGCCGACAGGGTGGATTGAATGAGTGATCTGGATTTCACGAAGCCCTCGGGCCCGGCCAAGCCGCCGCCCGAGCCGCCGAAGGCCGCTACCTACGACCCGGCGATGGCAATCGAATTCTTCAGCGCGAGCGGCAAGCCCGAGAGCGTCGCGCAGGGAACGACCCTGTTCGCCGAGAACGAGAAGGGAAGCCGGCTCCTGCTGAAGAGCGACAAGATGTACCTGCTCCTCGACGGCGAGATCAGCCTCCTCGCCGACGGCAAGGTCATCGCCACCGTCAGGAAAGGCGAGGTCTTCGGCGAGATGGCCTCGATCAGCCATATGCCGCGCAGCGCTTCCGCCGTGGCGAAGGTGCCCTGCCGCGTGATCGGGCTCGACGAGAGCCAGTTCCAGAGCGCCCTGCGCAGGAAGCCCGAGTTCGCCCTGGTGCTGATGAGCATCATGATCCGCCGCATCCGCGACGCGCTGGGCCGGCAGCAACCCGCCGCCGATGCCGGCAAACCGAAGGAAACCGCAGTGTTCGACAAGTCCTCGCTCGCGGTGCTCGCCCGGGCGCTGGCGCAAACCTCCGTGCGCTATGAGCGCGGCCACACGGTCGTCAAGGAGGGACAGGCGGGGGTGCTGATGTACGTCGTGGTGGAAGGCCGCCTTGCCGTCTCCATCCAAGGAAAGCTCGTAGAAAGAATCGGCCCCGGCGGCGTGTTCGGCGAGATGGCCTTGGTCGACCGCACGACGCGCCTCGCTACCGTCGTCTGCGAGACGGACTGCGGGCTGCTCGCAATCGGCAGGAACACCTTTCTCGACCTGGTGAAAGCGAGCCCGGACTTCGCGGTATCGCTGCTCAACGCGGTAGGCGAGCGCGCGAGGTTCATCGCCTCGCGCGGAAAGTGAGGAGCGGGGTCTAGGGGTTGCCGATATAGTCGCGCTTGCCGATCTCCACGCCGTTGTGCCGCAGAATGTCGTAAGCGGTGGTGACGTGGAAGTAGAAATTCGGCAGGGCGTGGCCCAGCAGGTACTGCATCCCCTTGAAGTCGACCTCGCGGGATCCGAGCTTGAGGTGGACGTTCTTCTCCTCGCTGCCGTCGATCTGTGCCGGCTTGAAGGTCTGGATGAAGTCGATCGTCTTCACGATCCTTGCCTTGAGCTCGGAGAAGGTTTCCTCGCTGTCCTCGTGCTTGGGCGGCTCCACGCCGGCGAGGCGCGCCACCGCGCCCTTGGCCGAGTCGCAGGCGATCTGCACCTGGCGCTTCATCGGCAGCATGTCCGGGTAGAGGCGGAAATTGGTGAGCACGGCAGGATCGATCTTCCTCGCCTCGGCGTGGGCCTGTGCCTTGTCGAGAATGCCGGAAAGGTTCTTGAGGATGTTGGCGAAGCGCGGCACGCTCGCCTGGTACATGGAAATGGTCACGAGAAGGGCTCCGGGAATTGAACTGCGAGGCGCGCATTCTACCGCGCGCCCCGCCACCCCGCGGCAATCTACTTCACGAGCTGCAGGAAAATCAGTACGAGCCCGATGACGGACACGAACCACGAGAGCGTCCGCAGCCACGGTAGCCCAGCGAGATAGATAATCGCATAGGCAACGCGCCCCCACAGGAACAGCTGCGCGCCGAGCAGTGTCATCTCGTTCGTCTTCCCCGTTGCAACGGCTACCAGCACCAGCGCGGCGAACAGCACCAGGTTCTGCAGCATGTTGAGGTGGGCGCGCTCGGCACGCCCGGCCCAACCGGTCAACTTGGGCATGTCCTCCCGATTGCCGACGAGCTTCATCAGTCCGACCTGGCCGAACGCCCCCAACACCGCCACCAGCACCTGCACCACCGTCAACGCCGCCGCCCATACGAGCAGATTCAGTTCCGGTTTCATTGCTCCTCCTTTCTTGTTGAACGGATTTCTTGCCCACTCCTGCCGCTGCCGTTCCGCAGCGGCCGGTTCCCCGCGACTACGCGTGCAGGCTGCTCACGCCAAAAGCGATGTCCTCGCCGGCCAGCAAGGCAAAGTCCAGGTCGACACAGAGCACCTGCTGTGCCCCGTCCGACGCTTCGAAGGCAAACGAGAGCGTCACGCACAGCTTGGGTCCGAGAACGGATAGATAGGGCCGCGTGATCTGCACCTTTCCCGGCGACTCGATCGCGCGGCGAAAATAGGGCTTGGTCTGCCAGTCGGTGCCTTCGGTCGGCTGCACCACGTCGAAGCGCTGGTCCTGCGAGTGGATCCTGCTCTCGGCCTCCACGTTCGCGCCGATCTGCAGCCCGTCGCCGCCGATCAGGTAGCAGCGCTGCGCGCCGGGAAGCTTCAGCAAGCCCTGCACCGCCGGCTGGAAGTTCGCCCCCAAAGACAAATCCTGTACCGCGTTCTTGATCGCGGCGAGATAAGGCTCCAGCCGCATGTGCTGCCGCTTCTGGAAGTCGGCGAAATCGGCGCGATGGCCGGTAATCAGCCGGGCAAACATTTCGCCGCGCGCGTCCTCGGCTACGAGCTCGGAGCTTCCCGGCGCGAAATAGTCGCCCTGAATGAGATCGGCGTTCGCGTCGATGGCACACAGCGCCTCGGCCTCGGTTTCGATGCCCTCCACGCACACCAGCGCCCCCGCCTCGTGCAGCACCGAAATGATCCCCGTGAACATGCGACGGGCGAGCGGCTCGACGGTCACCCGCCGCGTCATCTCGCGGTCGATCTTCACGATGTCGGGCCGCATTCTCCAGATGCGGTCGAAGTTCGAGTAACCCGCCCCGAAATCGTCGATCACGATGAGGCAGCCGAGCTTGCGGTAGTACTCGATGGCGGAGCTCAGCCGCCCTTCGTCCTCGAACGGCGTCTCGATCAGCTCCACCGCCACGCGATGCGCGGGAAAATCGTTCGACTGCAGCATCTCTGCGAAAAAGGACCCGAAGCGGGGACCGTCGGTGGCGACCTGCGGGTCGACGTTGAGGAACAGCCAGCTGCTCGCGTTGCCGAGCCTCTGGAAGTTCCGGACATGAAGCGCGCGGCACTGGCGGTCCAGCGCGATCCTGGCCTCGCCGTGCGGCGCCTTGGCGAACAACTCGAACGGCGACACGCGCCGGTTTCCCGGGTCGGTGGCGCGGATCAGCGCTTCGTATCCGACAGGACGCCGATGAGCGAGGCTGAAAATCGGCTGGAAGTGGCTCGACAGGCGAAGCTCTTCGCTGGCGCCGTGGCCCCCTTGCGCGATGTACTTGTCGAGAAGAGGCGGAGCAAGATCCACCATGTTCACGGCGTCCCAGCGAGCGTGCTAAGTATTCTAGTTTGCAGACGAAGTACGGCGAGTATGCCACATGCCGCTTAGGACGATGGAATACTGCGTGAAATACGTCACGCCCGAGCGCCGCCCGGCGGGCTTTCTAGCCTTCCGCCCTCGCGAGCCCGAATGCGAGGTCCTTGCCCGCCAGCGCGGCAAAGTCGAGATCCACGCACAGGACGTGGTACATGCCGTTGAGCAGGAGCGCGTACGACAAGGTCACGCACAGCCTGGGACCGGTGGCGGAGAGGTAAGGACGCGTGATCTGGATTTTTCCCGGCGCCTCGATCGCGCGCCGGAAGAACGGCTTGGTCTGCCAGTTGGTGCCGGTAATCGGCCGTATCGGCGTCAGGCGCGCATCGCGCGAGGCGGCGCTGCGCTCGCTTTCCGCGCTCGCTCCTATCTGGGAGCCGTCGCCGGCCACGAGATAGCAGCGCTCGGTGCACTCGAGCTCGAGCAGAGCGCGGACCGCGTTCGCACGGTCGGCACCCGCTGAAAGCGCGAGCACGGCGTCCGAGAGCGCCGAGACATAGGGTTGAAGCCGATCACGCCGGCGGTTCCGGAATTCGGCGTTCTCCTCGCGAAAGTCCCTGAACAGGCGCGCGAACAGCTCGTCACAGGTGTGCTCTCCGGGCGGCCGCGCCGCGGGCAAGGCGAAGTAATTCCCCTGCAGCAGGTCGGCGTTCGCCTCGGTCGCGCACAGCGCCTCACCCTCGGTCTCGATACCTTCCACGCATACCAGCGCCCCGGCCTCGTGGAGCACCGAGATGATCCCTGTGAACATGCGCCGCGCGAGCGGCTCGACGGTCACGCGCCGCGTCATCTCGCGGTCGATCTTCACGATGTCGGGCTTGAGCTGCCAGATGCGGTCGAAGTTCGAGTAGCCGGCACCGAAGTCGTCGATCACCACGAGGCAGCCGAGCTCGTGATAGTGCTCGACCGCCGTGATCAGGCGCTTCTCGTCATCGAACGGGGTCTCGATCAGCTCGACCGCGACGCGGTGGGGAGACAGGCCGCTATCCTCGAGCATCTGGGCGAACGATCCGAAGCGGTGGCCTTGCACGGCGATGTGCGGATCGACATTGAGAAACAGCCAGCTGACCTCGTCGCGCAGCCGCCGGAAATTGCGCACATGCAGAGCCCTGCATTGGCGATCGAGCTGCATGCGGGCGACGCCCGCCGGGGCCTGGGCAAGAAGCTCGGCAGGGAGATACACCTTTCCGCTCGCGTCGGTGCCGCGGATCAGGGCTTCCAGGCCGACCGGACGCCGGTGGGCGAGGCTGAAAATCGGCTGAAAGTGCGTGGCCAGGCGATATTCGCGGCGCGAGCCGTCGTCGGCGTCGACCGTAAAGACGTCGATGTCCAGTGCGGCGTGATCGGCTGCGTTTGCGGCGCCTTCGCGGGGGCCCATGCGCGCCTATTCCCCGCAGCCGACCGGCGCCGGCCCGGCGGGGCCGCCGCCCAGCGCGGCGGACTGCAGGCCCGGCGCGGTCTGCTTGCGGACCTCGACCGGCACAAAAAGCGCGGGATCGACTCGAGCGTTGTTCAGGCTGACCGACCAATGCAGGTGCGGTCCGGTAACGCGGCCGGTCCGGCCGACCGCGCCTATCCTCTCCCCGCGCGCAACACGGAGTCCCTTCACCACGTCGATCCTGCTCAGGTGGTTGTACATCGTGATCATGCCCTGGCCGTGATCGAGCAGCACGGTGAGCCCGTTGAAGAAGAAGTCGCCGGTCTCGAGCACGCGGCCCGCGGCGGGCGCATTGATCGGAGTCCCCTCCGGGGCGGCGATGTCCAGTCCGCTGTGCGGCAGCCGCGGCTCGTTGTTGAAAAACCGCCTCGAACCGAATCCACCGGAAACCGGTCCCGCGGAGGGCAGATCGAAGGTGAGGCCGTCGGATTCGACCTCGCTGAAGGTCGAGAACGCCCGCACCAGCACGTCCTGCTCGCGCGCGATCCGCCGCAGATCCTCGGGCTCGGGCTCGACCTGGCGACGATTGGCGAGCGTCACGTGCTGCGTGTCGTACTCGCGCGAGCCGACTCGAAAGGGAATCGTGCGCGCCGTCCTCTCGTCCCGCGTCACGGTGAGCTCGTGCGCGCCGGGCTTGAGCGCGAGCGACAGGCCGACGACCGCCTGCCAGGCGTCTCCTATCCTCGCCACCAGCACACGCTGGCCTTCGAACGTCACCTGGGGTGCCGGGCCGGGCGCGCGCCCCACGCAGACGATCGCGATCCCTCCGGGCACCGGCGCCGCCTGGGGCAAATCCGGAGAAGCCGGCGCCGCAGGGGCGAGAGCGAGCCCCGGTACGAGCGCGATGAGGATGCGAAGGCGGCGCATGGCGTGTATTTGCGCCCCTATTGTCCCCCGATTTGCCGCCCCTGCGCCAAGACAACTTCCCTGCGGCTTGCACCAGCGGCCTTCCAGTGTGGAAAATGGACGCTGGCTGCCCGCGCGGGCCTACACCGACCCATATGTCGGGGGCATAATTGAGCCTTCCGGCCCGCCCTCCCTTCGATGCGCGTTTGGCGTCGAGGCGCGGCCCTTGTCCCGAAGGAAGGAAAATGCTCGCAAGCGGTTCGGCCGGGAGTTCCTACAACACCTCGATCGCGATGGAGTTCTTCAGGTTCGCGGGCAAGCCCAAGGCCTTCGCCAAGGGCAAGAAGATCTTCACCGAGAACCAGCGCGGCATCCCGTTTCTTCTGATGCCCAACCGCATGTACCTCCTGCTCGACGGCGAAGTCGGCATTTTCGCGAGAGACAAGCCCGTCGGGACCATACATCCGGGGCAGATCTTCGGGGAGATGGCTTCGATCGACCAGGGACCGCGCACGGGGACCGCTCTCGCAAGATCCGCGTGCCGTGTGATCACCCTCGACGACCGTCAGCTCCGCGCCGCGCTCGGGCGCTACCCCGAGTTCGCGCTGATGCTGCTCTCGGTGATGATCGGCCGCCTGCGTGAATCGATCGGTCGCGTGGCGAACTCCGATGCGCCCGCGAGCCGGACCCGGTGGATGCAGCCTGCGCCGCTGCGCAAGGACCTCATCGATGATCTGGGGCGCGTGCTCGGCCCGGAGGCGCATCTCAGCTACGAGAACGGCGATACCATTGTGCGCGAGGGCCAGGTCGGCGTGCTGATGTACGTGGTGCTCAAGGGCAAAGTGGCGATCCGCGCCGCGGGAAACACCATCGAGAACGTCGGGCCGGGCGGGATTTTCGGCGAGATGGCGCTGGTCGACCGCACGCCGCGTCTGGCGAGCGCCGTCGCCGAGAGCAACGTCAAGCTGCTGGCGATCAACCGCGCAGCGTTTCTCAACCTGGTGAAGCACAGCCGGAGGTTTGCCGCGTCGCTGCTCGCCGCAGTGAGCGCGCGGGCGCGCTACGCGGCCTCGCGCTAGGCGGCAGGGATGAAGGAAGGCGCCGGGACCGGAGCGCCGGTCCCGGGAGAAACGACTAGCGCTTCAGTGCCAGCTGGCGCAGCGCAGCGCGCTGGGACGCAACCGCGCCGTCCCACACCGCACCCGCGTTGACCGTCGCGCCCGTTTGCGCGTCGCGCACGAACACGTAGTCGCCGTCCTGGAACACCGCGGTCGCCTGCTTCGCTTCC
>DATIWX010000139.1:0-5861 GCA_035519135.1 Burkholderiales bacterium
CGGCACGCTTGCGTTCAACAACTTCAGCGGCCTCGCCCAGCCCGGCACCGGCACGCTCAAGGTGGACGGCAAGGCGGTCGACTCGAAGCGGATGGCGAAGACACTGCCGATGATCCTGCAATGGGACGAGAGCTTCGACATTGGCTCCGACACGCTGACCGGCGTGAACGACGCCGACTACAAGCCGCCGTTCCCGCTGACCGCCAAGTTCAACACACTGACGATCAAGGTCGACCGTCCGCAGTTGTCGGAGGCGGACATCAAGAGGCTGCGCGCAGCGATGTTGGAAAAGGCGAAGCGCGACTGATTCGAGGAGGGCATGACGTGAAGTCTCTTAGGAGAATCGCCATGATGACGATCCGGCGGTACCGGGAGGCGGCGTGGCTGGGCGCGGCGTTCGCGCTGCTCGCGGCCGCGACGCTGCCGCAGACGGCGTCGGCCCAGCCCGCGGGAATCGACCCGCAGGCTACGGCCATTCTCAAGAAGTCGATGGACTATCTCGCCGGCCTGAAGGCCTTCAGCGTCGACACGACGAGCACGATCGAGGCGACTCTGACATCCGGCCAGAAGCTGCAGTTCGACAGCGTGGCAACGGCCACACTGCAGCGGCCGAACAAGCTGGTCGCGCGGCGCGAGAAAGGGGACGTCGTCCAACAGGCGTACTTCTACGACGGCAAGACGCTGACGCTCTACAACCCGGATCAGAAGTACTATGCGACGCTGGCCGCGCCCGCCACGATCGAGCCGATGCTCGATTTCGCCCGCGACACGCTCGACGTGAACGCGCCGGCGGGCGATCTCCTGTACCGCGACGCGTACGAGATGCTGATGCAGGACACCACCGCCGGCTTCGTGGTCGGAAAGGCAATGGTGGCCGGAGTGCGCTGCGATCACCT
This sequence comes from Burkholderiales bacterium, assembly GCA_035519135.1. Classification (GTDB taxonomy): domain Bacteria; phylum Pseudomonadota; class Gammaproteobacteria; order Burkholderiales; family SG8-39; genus VBDM01. The sequence continues at coordinate 897 of DATIWX010000139.1, forward strand.
CGCGTTCCGCAAGTCCGACGTCGACTGGCAGATCTGGATCGAGGAGGGGGCGAAGCCGTTGCCGCGGAAGTACGTCATCACCTCGCCGAAGGTGTCGGGCGCGCCGGATTTCACCGTGCTGATGACGAAGTGGAACGTCGCGCCGACGATCACCGAGGGGATGTTCGCCTTCACCCCACCGAAGGGCGCCAGGCGGGTCGATTTCCTGAAGACCGGGGGGACGAAATGATGCACGTAGCTCGCAGGCCACTCATCCTTGGTGCCGCGTTTGCGCTGTTATTCACCGCCGATGTGACGCCCGAGGCGCCGTTCGGGGTGACGCTCGTTCCCGACGCCCGGGCGATCATCGGCATGCCCCTCACGCCCATGAGCTACGCGGGTGTGGCACGGCGCACGACCCGGCGCGTCGTGTATACGGAAGCCACGGTCGCGACGGCGGCCACGGCGAGCGCCGCTGCGGCCGGTGCCGCTGCAGCGAGCCCCGCCGCCGCGCAGCCCAAGCCCCCGCCGCCGCCCGCCGCGGGTCCGGTGCCGGTCGGCACGGTCGTGATGGCGCTTCCACCGGGTTGCGTGGCCACCCCGATCGGGGGCGTCGAGTACTACAACTGCGCCCCGGGCGTTTACTACCGGGCCGCCTTCCAGGGCAACAACCTCGTCTATGTCGCGGCCCAGCCCTGATCAGGCGCCGGGCGGATCACGAGACATCGGATAGGAGATCGAGATGTTGCGATCCTGCACACGTCAGGGGTTTGCGATCGCGCTCGCCGCGCTGATCGCAGCGCCGCTCGCCGCGTTCGCGCAGGCTGCGAGCTGCAAGGCGGACCTCGCGAAGTTCTGCCCGCAGGCGAAGCCGGGCGGCGGGCAGATCGCGGCCTGCCTGAAGACGAACGCGGCCCAGCTCTCGCCTTCGTGCAAGGCGCGGGTCGGCCAGATGCAGGAGCTCCTCAAGGAAGTGCACCAGGCCTGCGAGGAGGATATCCACTTTCTCTGCGACGGCATCCAGCCGGGCGGCGGCCGCATCGCGGCCTGCCTGAAGCAGAGCGAGTCGGAGGTGTCGCCCGGCTGCAAGGCGCGAATCGCCGCGGCGAAGGTAGCCAAGTAGAAGATCGTTCGAGCCCAGGAGATTCCAATGACCGATCGACGCAAGTTCCTCGCTGCCGCCGCGCTTGCCGCGTCGGTCGCGCCGCTCAAGGCCGCATTCGCTCAGACGACGAAGGAGGGGGCGAAGGAAGCCGACTTCCTCTTCGTGCAGAACGCGAAGTACATGGTCTACCACAAGGGGAGCGGCAAGCTGACGCTGCAGGGTATCAGCCCGGTGACGATCTTCTTCACCGACCGGCCCGAGCGCATCGCGGGCAACATGCCGACGCGCATCTTCGTGCCGTTCTGGAGCGAGGGCAAGGACAGCTTCTCGAAGGACAACCCGAACGCGAACCTCTCGATCCTGGAGAAGGAGACGGCTGTGGCCGACATCGTCGTGACGCTCGGCAAGCCGGTGCTGAAGGGCGAGGACCTGACCTACGACGTCAAGATCCTGGAGGGGACGATGCCTGCGAAGGGTGGGCCGGTATCGCTCTTCATCGACATCATCGGCATGCCGCTCACCCCGGTCTCGTACGCCGGCGTGGCGCGCCGCACGGCCTATCGCCGCGCGGTGTACTGGCGCTAGCGGCTTCGCGCTGGGAGTCAAGTTCCGGTTCTGAAGAGGTGGATCATGAGGAGCTTACTGCTCGCTTCCGTGTTGCTCGCCGGTCTGGCGGCCGCCGGCTGCCAGTCGGCGGCCCAGGTTCTTTCCGTCGATCAGCAGACCGCGATGCAGACGGCCTTGCGCCGCGGACAGTTCGAGATGGCCTGCCCGCAGGCCACCGGGACCGTCCTCTCGAGCAACCTGCTCCAGCCGATCGCCTGGCGCGGCCTCGAGCGCTCCGAGTACACGGTCGGGGTGGAAGGCTGCGGCCAGCGCCGGACGTACGTCGTCGTCTGCCAGCTCGACTCCCCCACGTGCTTCGCGGCGTCGGGAAGATAGGGAGGCGATGGCGGCAGGACAAGTCATGATCGGCCGGTTCCTGCCTTCGGGCCTCGCGGCGCTCGCGGTTGTTGCGCCCGCAGCGGCGCAGGACGAGACTCGACTCCGCGTCGCCGACGCCATACGCATCACCAACGCCTGAGGGAGAGTAACCATGGACGCGCTCTTGCGAGCACTCGTGACCGCGGTATCGATGGCCGCCTCGACGACACTTTTCACGACGGTGGCGGTGGCGGTGGAGATGCCCGCCGCCGCACCGGTGATGGCCCAGCTGCTGTTCGTCCAGAACGCGGCCGGCGTGGAGATCGGCGCGGGCGGGCGCACGCTCACGCTGAAGAGCGTCAGTCCGACCACGCTCTTTTTCTCGGACCGGCCGGTGCGCATCGCCGGCCACTACCGCACCGAGGAGTACCTCGAGTTCTGGAAGAACGGTCCCGACAGCTTCCTCAAGGACCCGCCGAACGCCACCCTGTCGGTGTTCCAGAAAGGGAAAGACGAGCTCTCCGACGCGGTCGTGACGCTGCGCAACCCCCGGGTGAGCGGTGCCGACCTGACCTACGATATCAGCGTCATCTCCGGGACCCTGCCGCCGGCAGGGGCGGGTCCGGCCTCCCTCTTCATCGACATCATCGGGCTGCCATTCACGCCGCTCTCGTTCGCCGGCGTCGCGCGGCGCACGGCCTACCGCACGGTCGTGTGGGGCAGCGCGGCGGCGGCAAGCGAGGCGGCCGCATCGGCTTACGCCCATCCCTATTACTACCCCCCGCCCGCGCCGGTCGTGTATCCCGCGCCGGTGCCGACGGTGCACGTCACCGAAACCGTCCAGGCGCCCCCGCCGCCGCCCGCGGTGAGCAGCAGCCAGGCCGCCGCGGTGGCGAAGTTGAAGGAGCTGAAGTCGCTGCAGACCCAGGGCCTGATCAGCGAGGCGCAGTACCAGGCGGAATCGCAGAAGCTGCTGAATCAGATCGTGCAGTAGGCGAAGGCGGCGACCGGGCCGTCTTCCTCAGGTCTTGACGAAGAGCGTCACGAGCGGGCTCCCGCCCCGCTGGGCGCTCCAGTGACCGTGGACCTTCGGATCGAAGGTCGCTCCCTCAGGCAGCGTGTCCGCCGAATAGAAGTGCTCGCCCGGCTTGAACACGCGCGAGCTGCCGCCCTGCAGCCCGATCTCCATCTCCCCGCCGAGGATGAAGACCCACTGCGGCTTGGGCGTGCAGTGCCACTGGCTGCGAAAGCCGACCGGGCTGTGGCGCAGCTGGTAGCCGGAGGAGCCGAACACCTCCGAGAGCATCGCCTGCGGCGTTCCCTCCGGGAGCGCCACCTCCTCCTCGCGGAATTTCGCGCGGCCGTCGCGATCGGTGTACAGCACGACTTTGCGGAACGTCGGCATGGCAGGCCTCCCGGCGTTTGCCTGGTCGATGGAAGTTAGAGCGTCTTCAGCTTCGGATCGAGCGCGTCGCGGAGCGAATCGCCGAAGAGGTTGAACGCGAACACCGCGAGGCTGATGGCAAGGCCCGGGAAGATCGCCATCCAGGGGGCCTTTTCCGCGAAATCGACTGCGGCCCCGCTCAGCATCAATCCCCATGCCGCGGTCGGCTCCTGGACGCCGAGACCGAGGAAGGAGAGCGAGGCCTCCAGCAGGATCGCCTGGCCGAGGAAGGCGGTCAGCATGATCAGGTACGGTGCCATGACGTTCGGCAGCATGTGCCGCAGGATGATCCGCGCATGGCTGAAGCCGCCTGCCCGCGCGGCATCGATGTAGGGCATCTCCCGGATCGCGAGGGCGCTCGAGCGCGTGACGCGGGCGCACCGCGGAATCATCGGCACCGCGATCGCGAGGACGACGTTGCCGGCGCCTGTCCCCAGGATCGCGACGACCGCGAGGGCGAGAACGATCAGCGGGAACGAGAGGAGGATGTCCATGAACCACTGGACGACGAAATCGATGCGCCCGCCGAAGTACGCGCTCGCCACGCCGATGACCGCGCCGATCGTCGCGCCGAGGAGGGAGGCGCCCAACCCCACCTCCAGCGCGGTGCGCGAGCCGTAGATGATGCGCGAGAACACGTCGCGGCCGAAGGCGTCGGTGCCGAGCCAATGGGCGGCGCCGGGAGGGGTCAGCATCGCTGCGAAGTCGATCGCGAGCGGATCGTAGGGTGCAAGGAGCGGGGCCGCCGCCGCGGCGACGACCATCACGAGGATCGCCGCGGCCCCCAGGGCGCCGAGCGTCTGGCGCTCGACGAACTTGCGCACGAACGAGAAGCGGCGCTCGGTCGAAGCGTCGTCGAAGAGCTCGGACTGCTGCGGTACGGCGCTCATGTCACCGATACCTTATCCGCGGGTCGAGCCACGCATAGGCGACGTCGGTCAGGAAGTTGACGAGGATGAAGACCGACGCCACGAGGAGCACCAGGGCCTGGGTCAGCGTGTAGTCGCGGTGCGAGATGGCTTCGACGAACAGCATGCCGAGCCCGTTCAGGTTGAACACCTGCTCGGTGACGACCAGGCCGCCAAGCAGGAACGCGAACTCGAGACCGATGACGGTGACCACCGGGAGCATCGCGTTCTTGAGGGCGTGGCGCACCAGGATGAGCCTCAGCCACAGCCCCTTCGCGCGCGCGGTCCGGATGTAGTCCTCCCGCAGCACCTCCAGCATTGCCGAGCGCGTCATCCGGGTGGCGACTGCCGAGTACCGGTAGCCGACCGCGAGCGCCGGCCAGATGAGCTGCGCGAGGTTCTCCCACGGATCGACCCAGAACGGCGTGAACACCATCGGCGGCAGCCAGTGGAAGAAGATGAGGAGCACGAGGATCAGCACGATGCCGAGCCAGAACGACGGCATCGCGAGCCCGGCGATCGAGAACACCCGCACCGCGTAGTCGACCCAGGTGTCCTGCTTGAGCGCCGCGATCACGCCGAGCGGGATCGCGAGCACGGTCGCC
>DATIWX010000140.1:0-28066 GCA_035519135.1 Burkholderiales bacterium
CCGCCCCAGTCGGTCTGCGTGACGATCTGCTCCATGTCGGCCGGTGTCGTCCCCGCGGCGAACGAGCCGCCGACGACCGAGCCCATGCTGGTGCCGGTGACGCAGTCGACCGGCACGCGCAGCTCCTCGAGAACCTTCAGGACACCGATGTGCGCCGCGCCGCGCGCGCCTCCGCCCGAGAGCGCGAGGCCGATCCGCGGGCGCGCCGCTGCGGCGGGCTCCTGCGCTACCGCGACGCCGCACGCAAGCGCCAGCCAGCCGGCCACGACGATACGCGCTGCCCTAGAGCTGGTCATGTCGGCAATGTAGAGAGCCGCGCGGCTTGCTGTTTGACCTAAGTCAAACGGCATCTGCCTCAGTGCCGCAGAATACGCTGACCTGGGTCTTCGAGGAGCAGATCATGAGAAAGCTCGCAGCATGGATATGGCCCCTACTCTTCGCGACCCCGCTTGCGGCGTACGCCGCGGACGAGGTGAACAAGGAGCCGGCGCCGGTTTCCGCAGGCACCCCGCAACACCGGCTGCTGAACGACAGCTTCCGCTTCTCGCTCGGCGGATTCCGTGCGGAATCCACCACTGAAGCCCGACTGAGTCCACAACCGGGTGGGGCCGGCGTCGACGTGAACTTCGAGGACATGCTCGGACTCGACAAGATAAGGCTGATCGCCGAGGCTTCCATGTACTGGCGGTTCGCGGAGCGCTGGCGCGTCGATCTCGGCTATTGGAACCTGAACCGGCACGGAACCCGGACCCTGGACACGGATGTGGAATGGGGCGGCAACACCTACCCGCTCGGAACGACGGTGGATTCCAAGTACAGGATATCGGATCTGCGCGCCGCGGTCGGATACTCGTTTTTCCGGCGCTCCGACAAGGAGCTCGGGGTCGGGTTCGGTCTGCATAGAGCCGGCATAGAAACATCCCTGGATGCGGCCGGCATCGGCGCCGCGAACCAGAACGTTACGGCGCCCTTGCCGTTTTTCATGCTCTACGGCAATTTCGCGCTCACGGACACCTGGGCGCTGAGCCTGCGCTCCGACTGGCTGTCGCTGTCCTACGACAAGTACTCGGGCGGGATTCGCGCGACCGCGGTCGATTTCGTCTATCAGCCGTTCGCCCATTGGGCTTTCGGCTTCGGCGTGCACAGTCTGACGGTCAAGCTGGATGTCAACAACCCGAGCTCGAAATTGGAGACGCGCCTTGTCTTCCAGGGCCCGGCGGCCTTCGCGAGCTTCTCGTACTGAACGTGCGCGCGCCCTATTTTTCCGGGCGCTCCTGCTCCTTCCACCATCCTCCGCCGAGCGCCTGCAACAGCGCGGCGGAGTCGGCATAGCGGTCGGCGATCGCCTGCGTCTGCTCGATGCGCGCGCCGCGCAGCTTGCGCTGCGCATCGAGCAGGGCGAGGAAGCTCACTCCGCCCGCCTCGTAGCGGGAGGAGATGATGTCGTGGTAGCTCTTCGCCTGCGCCGCCGCGTCGGCGCGCTCCTTCAGCTTTATCGCGTCCGTCTCCAGGGCGCGCAGCGTGTCGGCCACGTTCTGGAAGCCCAGCAGCACGGCCTCCTGATACGCCGCGCCGGCCTGCTCGTACGCGGCCACCGCCGAGCGGCGCTTCGCCTGCAGCTCGTCGCCGTGGAAGAGCGGCTGCGCGAGTGACGCGCCCAGCAGGTAGAAGCCCGTGCCGCTGGAGAGCAGATCGCCGCCGCTCGAGGCGAGCGAGCCGCCGCTGGCCGAGAGGGTGATCTGCGGGTACAGATTGGCGGTCGCCACGCCGACGCGGGCGCCGGCCTGCATGAGCAGCGCCTCGGCGGCGCGGATGTCCGGCCGCCGGCGCGCCAGCTCCGAAGGAAGAGAGACGGGCAGCTCCTCGGGCAATTGCAGCTCGGACAGGCGAAACTCGGGAACACCCGGCGCGCTCGGCGGTCGCCCGGTATAGACGGCGAGCCGGTGGCGCAGTTGCTCGAGCTGCCGCTGCAGGTCGGGCAGCACGGCGCGCGTCTGCGCGAGCTCCAGGCGTTGCGCCACGATGTCCGCCTTCGCGGCGCCGCCGATCCGCTCGAGCTGTTCGGCGATGGCGAGCGACCTGGCCTGGAGCGCGATCATCTCTTCGGTGCCGGCGATCTGCTCGCGCAGCGAGGCTTCGCGGATCGCCGCGGTGACGACGTTGCCGGCGAGCATCAGCCGCGCGGCCTCGAGCTGGTAACGCTGGTAGTCCGCCTCGGCGCGCAGCGCCTCCAGCTCGCGGCGCGTCGAGCCGAACAGGTCCAGGGTGTAGGACACGCTCACCGATGCGAGAAACAGGTTGAGCGGCATCGCCACGGGCAGCGCCTGCACGCCCAGCGATTGCGGCTTCACGTCGACGCGGTTGGCCGAGAGCTTGGCGTCGACCCTGGGATACTCGGTGCCCGCGCGCGCGCTCAGGTCCTCCTGAGCCTGGCGCAGCCTGGCGCCGGCCCGGGCGAGCGTGGGACTCCCCTCGAGCGCGTCGCGCACCAGGCGGTCGAGCGAGGGCGAGCGGAACAGCGTCCACCACTGCGCCGGGATGTCCATGCCGGGTGCGAACTGCTGCGCCTGGCCGCCGGCCACGTCCGCCGAGGCGGTCTGCCTGACGATCGGCGTGGCCGTGTACTGGTCCGTGACCGGAACCTCGGGAGGACGAACGGGCTCGCCGCCGCAGGCTGCGAGCGCGGCGATGACGATGCAGGGCGTCGCGCGCTTCATGGCTAGTCGAGCGTCCTGCGGTAGAAGACCACCGCGATCGTCATCACCACCACGGTGAACACCATCATCGGCCAGATGTCCGGCCAGAGATCGGCCCAGCCGTTGCCTTTGAGCAGGATGCCTCTCACCAGGCGTATGAAGTAGGTCGCCGGAAGGACATCGCCGATCACCTGTGCCCAGCCGGGCATGCCCCGGAAAGGGAACATGAATCCCGACAGCAATATGGTCGGCAGGAAGTAGAAGAAGGTGAGCTGCAAGGCCTGGAGCTGGTTTTGCGCGAGCGACGAGACCGTGATGCCGACCGTGAGCTGGGCGGAGATGAACAGCAGCGACACGACGTAGAGAATGAACACGCTTCCGACGAAGGGCACGTCGAACAGCCAGATCGCCGCGAGCAGGATGATGGTGGATTGAATCAAGCCGATGAAAACATAGGGAACGAGCTTGCCGGTCATCACTTCAATCGGCTGCGCCGGTGTGGCGAGCAGGTTCTCCATCGTGCCGCGCTCGCGCTCGCGGGTCATCGCGAGGCCGGTCATCATCACCATGGTCATGGTCAGGATCACGCCCATCAGGCCCGGCACGATGTTGTGCTGCGTGAGACCTTCCGGATTGTAGAGCTTGTGCACGCGCACCTCGAAGGGAGCGGGGCCGGCGGCCAGAGGGGCGAGCGCGCCGTTCAGGTCCTTTCTCGCGACCGAGCTCACGAGGTCCCGCAGCGACGCGATCGCGGTGCCGGCGGCCGCCGGGTCGGTCGCGTCCGCCTCGACGAGCAGCGCGGGCCGCTCGCCGCGCAGGAGCCTGCGGGTGAAATCGGCCGGGATGTTGACGACGAACTGCACGTCGCCCCGGGCGAGCGCGGCGCTCGCGGCTTGCTCGCTTTGCAGCTCGCCGGTGAAGGCGAAGTAGCCGCTGGTCTTCATCGCCGCGAGGGTGCTGCGCGTGAACTCGCTCTGATCGGCGCTCACGACCGCGGTGGGAAGATGCTTGGGATCGGTGTTGATGGCGTAGCCGAAGAGAACCAGCTGGATGATCGGTACGCCGATCACCATGCCGAAGGTGATGCGGTCGCGCTTGAGCTGCAGGAACTCCTTGAGCACGATGCTCCACCAGCGCGTGAACGAAAACACCTTCATCGCCGCGGCCCGTAGTTGTCGACCGACTGCTCCATCAGGTGGATGAACACGTCCTCCAGGCCCGTCTGCGCGGGCTCGGCGCGATAGCGAGTATCGGCCAGCGCGCGGCGCAGCGCGGACTCGAGCGCGGCGGCATCACGCCCGGTTACGTGCAGCCGGGTGCCGAAAGCGGCGATCTGGTCGATCCCCGGCTCGCCGCGCAGGCGCTCGGCGATGGCGCTGAGGTCCCCGTCGGAGACCGCCCAGGTGGCCAAGCCCTGGCCGGAGATGATCTCCTCGGCCGTACCCTGTGCCATCAGCTTGCCGTAGGAGATGTAGGCGAGCTTGTGGCAGCGCTCCGCCTCGTCCATGTAGTGCGTGCTCACCAGGACCGAGATGCCGCGTGCCGCGAGCGCGTGCAATTCCTCCCAGAATTCGCGCCGCGCGCTGGGGTCGACGCCGGCGGTGGGCTCGTCGAGCAGCAGCAGCTCGGGCTGGTGCAGCATGCAGGCGGCAAGCGCGAGCCGCTGCTTCCAGCCGCCCGACAAGGCCCCCGCGAGCTGCGCCGCGCGCGCGGAGAGGCCCAGTCCCTCGATGGCGCGGTCCACGGCCTCGCGGCGCGAGGGCATCTCGTAGACGCGCGCGATGAAATCCAGGTTCTCGCGGATCGACAGATCCTCCCAGAAGGAGAAGCGCTGGGTCATGTAGCCGACGCGGTGCTTGATCTCGCCGCTCTCGCGCCGGATGTCGTAGCCGAGGCAGGTGCCGGAGCCGGAATCCGGCGTGAGCAGGCCGCACATCATGCGGATCGAGGTGGTCTTGCCGCTGCCGTTGGGTCCGAGGAAGCCGAAGATCTCGCCGCGGTCCACGCGCAGCGACAGGTCGTTCACCACGTGCTTGTCGCCGAAATGCTTGTTCAGCCCGCGCACGTCGATCGCGGCGTCGGGTCGCGGGCTCATCGCAGACTCATTGCAGACTGACCGAGACCGGCTGCCCGGGACGCAGGCGCTGGGCGCTGTCGAGCGAGGGACGCGCCTCGGCCAGGAACACCAGCTTCGCGCGCGTTTCGTTGCTGTAGATCACGGGAGGGGTGAATTCAGCCTCCGGGGAGATGTAGCTCACGGTGGCGGACACCTCGGCCTCGCAGCCGTCGCAGCGCAGCGCGACCTTGCGGCCGGGCTTGAGGCCGCCGGCGACCGCTTCCGGCACGAAGAAGCGCACCTTCACGTTGTTCGGCGGCAGCATGCGCACCACCGGGCTGCCCGGCTGCACCCATTCGCCCTCGCGGTAGAGCGTGTCGACCACCAGGCCGGACTGCGTCGCGGCGACGCGCTTCTGGTCGAGCCGCCAGGCCGATTGGCTGGAGGCTGCGCGCGCCGCCGCGACCTGGGCGTTCTGGGCGCGGATCTGGTCTTCGCGCGCGGGGAGGCGCGACACCTCGAGCTGACCGGAGAGCTCGCGCACCCGCGCCGACTTGATCGCGTGATTCGCGCGCGAATCCTCGAGCTGGGCCCGGGCGATGCCCCCCGCCTGGAACTGCGCCTCGTCGCGCTTGAGCTGCTGCGCGGCCTGCTCCTCCGCCGCGAGCGCCTGCGCGAGCTGGGCCTGGGCGACGTCGAGCTCGGGGTTGCGCTTGCCCAGCCTGAGGTCGGCGAGCTGCGCCTGGGCCGCTTTCAGCTGCTCCTCGGCCTGGCGCTTCGCTGCCGTTTCCTCGTCCGATTCCAGCTCGAACAGAGGCGTCTTCGCCTCGATGGTTTGTCCGCGCTGCACCAGAAGCCGTTCGAGCCGTCCCCCGACCGGCGAAGCGACGTAGACATATTCTCCTTCGACATATCCTTGGTAAGAGGAAGGCTTTTCTCCCGAGCAGGCGCAAAGCATCGCCGAAGCCAGGGCGAGCCCCGCGCCGTAAGCTGTGGCAGCATTGTTGACCCAAATCAAACGCAGGCCGTGAAATCCCGTTATGTTCTTCGCCTTGGGAAGGTCGGGGGTGATTGTCGGGCCGTCCATTTGGATATCTGGTGGAGATGACCGGATGGACAGTTTATCCGCGCCTCAACGACGACGGCAACGTGGGGTCGGCGCTGGGCTGATGAGGCGAATCCTCGCACTTGTCGTTACCGTGGCGCTGTCCGGGTGCGTCACGATTTCTGCGTCTTCGATCGGGACGTTCGCCGGCGTTCTGCCTTGCGCGGATTGCTCGGGGATCCTGACCGAGCTGCGCCTGTACGCCGAGCAGCCTTCGGGTCGCGCCGCGCACTACGAGCTCACCGAAACGTATCTCGGCTCGCCGGAGGGCGACCGCAGCATCGGAACGGCTGGTCGATGGGCGACGTTGCGCGGATCGGCGAGCGACAAGGACGCGACGGTGATCCAGATCGACCTCGGTCGCGTCGACGCGCTGCGCAATTTCCTGCGGGCCGGGGACGACGAGCTGCGCCTGCTCGACCGGAACCGGCGGGAGATCGTGTCGCCGGCGCGCAGGTCGCTCTACCGCGTCTCGGAGCTGCCGGCCGCGACTCTACTCGAAAGCGATGCAGGCCAGACCATCGAGGTCGAGCTCGCGCAGCGCGTCTTCGTGGTTCTCGGCTCCAATCGCGCGACCGGTTACGGCTGGACGCTCGAGGCTTCCCCGGGGCCGCTCACGAGCCTCGGCGATCTGGTCTACGCGCGGGCCGCGGCCTTGCCCGGGGAAGGCGGGACCGAGCTCTGGATGTTCCGGGCGAGCGGGAAGGGCAAGCAGGAACTCAGCTTCCAGTATCGCCGCCCCTCGGACCGCAACGCGCCGCCGGCGAAGACCGTAAGCTATAGCGTCAATGTGCGTTGAAGCTTTCCGCGAGCTCTAGCCGTTCCATGAGGGCGCTGTCCGAGGTGCTCACACGGCCCCGGCTGATCCGGGGTGCGCGCTACGCCGCGTACGCCGCGATCGCACTGGCGGTTCTGGTCGTGGCCGCGGCGCTCGCCATCCCGGTGTTTCTCGACTTGCGGAGCGTCGAAGCGGAGCTGCAGGCGAAGCTCTCGGAGACGGTACACGGGGAGGTCGCCTGGGAGAAGCTCCAGATCCGCTTGTTGCCCTCGCCCCGCGGGGCGCTGAGCGGGGTGCGGGCCGAGATCCCGGGGACGGCCAGCGTGCGCGCGGAGCAGGTCGAAGCGCACCTGCGGCTGCTGCCGCTGCTGCGCGGCCGCGCCGAGATCGCTTCGGTGATGGTCTCCAGACCGGTGATCGTGCTCGAGATCGCATCGCACACGGCCGGCAAGAAGCCGGGCAAGGAAGCGCCGGCCGATCCGGTCGAGGCTTACCGCTCTGCGATCGACGCGCTCCGGCGGCTCGCGCCCGAGTCCGTGATCGGGATCGAAAACGCCGACCTCGATGTTCGCGCGCCAGGGCTGCCGCCCATCCGCTTGACCGACCTCGAAGCGCTGGCGAAGACCGGGAGCAGGGGCCTCGAGATCGAGGTCTCCGCGAAAAGCGAATACTGGAACCGAATGAAACTGGCGGCCAGCGTTTCGTTTGCCGATCTATCGGGCGAGGCGAGACTCGAGGCCGCCGAGATCAGACCGCAGGCCTGGCTCGACCGGTTTCTGGGGGATTCTCCCGTGGGCATCGCGCTGCCCGCGGCGAATCTTCGCGCGCAGGCGCGCACCGACGGCAGGGAGAAGCTGGAATGCGAATTCGACCTCGGCGCGGCATCGGTGGAGATCGTGCACGCGGCGGAGAGGGTGCAGGTTCCGGACGTCGCCCTGTCGGGCAGCGTCGCCGCGGGCAGGCAGGAGATCACGGTACAGCTGAAGAGCGCCCGGCTCGGTGCGAGCCGCCTCGGCGCCGGGTCGCTGCGCTATTCGCTCAAGGGCGGTGCCTTGTCGGGAAGCGGCGAATTCGACCTCGACCTCCCGCAGGCGATGGACGGCACGCGACGCCTGCTTGCGAAGGAGGCGGGCGAGGCGCTTGCCGCGATCCAGGCGGCGACCGGACGCGCGCGAGGTCAGGTGAAGATCGAGATGCCGCGCGCCGCATGGAGCGCGCTGGTGGAGATCAGGCAATCGGATTCCTCGATCGCCATGCAAGGCCTTCCGGGACCGGTCAAGCTCGCCGGCGCTTCGATAACAGTCACGGGCGACTCGGTCAAGATCGAGCGCGCGGACCTGTCCATGCTCGACGCGCGCGCACTTGCGTGGGCGACGGTCGGCTATGGCAGGCAGCTGCGCATCGAGGGCGCAGTCTCCGAAGGCAGCATCGGCGAGAGCGTGCTCGCCTGGGCGCTGAAGGCGGCCGGCGCGCCGTCGCAGCTCGCGCTGAAAACCCCGATTCGCGTCGCCGTGCAGCGCGCGGCCTGGGGTCCGAAGCAGCCGCTCGACCTGCAGGCGACGGCCAGCTTCGATGCCGGCCCGAGCCTCGGCGTCGATCTCGGCTGGACCGCCGGCAGGCTCGATATCCGCCGCGCGGCGATCAAGGACTCGCGCAGCGACGCCACCCTGGCGCTGCATGTGGAGAAGAGCCTGCTGGAGGGACGATTCGCCGGCTCATTGCAGAGCACGAGCATCGACGCTCTCCTCAAGGGCGCGAGCGTGCCCTCGGGGGGCGGCAGCGGCGATCTGCGCTTCCGCGTCGATCTCGCGCACCCGCAGCGCTTCTCGGCCGCGGGCAAGCTGAAGGGCGAGGCCGTGGACCTCTCCTGGTTGCTCGCCCGTCCGGTGATCATCGAGCGCGTCGATCTGGACGCCGACGACGTGAAGCTTGGCATACGCGAGGCCTCGCTGAGCTGGAGCGGCCAGCGGTTCACGCTGCGCGGCGACCTCGCTCGCGCTTCCGATGGCGCGCCGGTCATCGATGCGCAGCTCGAGTCTCCGGGCGTGGTGGTGGACGCGCTGCTGCCGAAGGCGGGCGGCAAGCCGGCCGCGCCGGAAGAGAAGGCGAAACCGCGCGCGGCCGACGAGGCCTGGTGGACGCAGTGGCCGCTGCCGGTGCGCGGACGCATTGCCGTCCGAACCGAATTCATCCAGTACGGGGAGCGCAAGGCCGCGCCGGTGGTCGCGGCACTGGTGCTCGAGGAACAGAAGGCCACCCTGGAACTGCAGCAGGTCCAGCTCTGCGGAATCTCGCTCCCGCTGACGGTGGAGGGAACGCCGAAAGGGCTTGCCATTGCCGCGCGCATCGTCGCGCAGAAGCAGCAACTGGAGCAGACCGCGCGCTGCCTGACGGAGCAGGGCCTGCTGATCACGGGCGACTTCGACCTGCGCGCGGATCTGCGCACCCGGGGCAGGCCGCGCGAGCTGCTGCCCAACCTCGAGGGGACAGTCAGCGCCGAGTCGCGCGACGGCAGGGTGATGAAATTCGCCCTGCTCGGCAATATTCTCTCGATGAAGGGCGTGTCGGACATGCTCAAGGAAGGCGAGTCCAGGGTCGACAGCAAAGGATTCCCCTATCGCAGCCTGTCGGCCAAGGGGCACTTTGCACGGGGGAGATTCATCATCGACGAGAGCGCCTTCAACAGCTCTGCGGTCGGGCTCGCGGCGACCGGGTGGATTTCCCTCGTCGACTACGACAGCAGGCTGTCGGTGCTGGTCGCCCCCTTCGCGCGCGTCGATCGGCTCGCGCGCAAGGTGCCGATTGTCGGCTACATCTTCGGCGGCGCGCTCACCAGCATTCCGGTCGGCGTGTCCGGCGACATCCGCGATCCGCTCGTTGTGCCGCTGGGACCGAGCGCCGTCACTTCGGAGCTCGTGGGGATCTTCGAGCGCACCCTCAAGCTGCCCGGGGAACTGCTTCCACAGCTGCCCGGCGATGCGCCGGCGGCGCCGCGTCCTATTCCCTGACGTTGCGTAGACTCAGGCGCTGAAGCTCGCTGCCCGGACCGCATTTTCCGGCAGCTTGGCCGGCGCCGGATAGGCCTGGATGTACTTGATGTTCTCGAAGGGAATGATCAGCAGCGCGCCGTCGGCCTCGACCACCATGTGGCGGGCGGCGAGCGCTTCCTTGAGCTTGATCACCTGGGCCCCTTCGCTCGGCACCTGCACCGGAAAATCTATCTTCATCGACGAGCCGTCCATGTAATGGATCGTCATTTCGCGCTTGTTCGTCATGGTCACCTCCGCGTGGATCGTGACGGAAGTCTATCAGCTTGCCCCGTTGGGGGACGGGCGCATTCCGGAGCGACGCATGATCGAGTCTGAACCGTCTCAACGTCTGCTTCGGAATCCAAGCATAATGCTGCGGTCCGGTGCACGAGTCGGGAGCTTGAGTGTCACAGAACTCCGCTCTACCGCAATCCGCCGTAGGCGCCAGCTACTCGGGACCGCTCAGCTTCCTGCGCTGTGCCCATACGCACGACTTGCAAGGCGCCGAACTCGCCGTTCTCGGCATTGCCTGCGACCTCGCCACCACCAACCGGCCCGGCGCGCGCTTCGGTCCTCGAGCTTTGCGCGAGCAATCGGTTCTTGTCGGCGAGTATCCGTGGGGAGTATGGCCCTGGGAGTTCGACCTGCGCGAGCGCTTTAGCGTGGTCGACTGCGGGGATGTCGACTTCAACGTCGGCTATCCCCAACGCATGATCGAAGCGGTCGAGCAGGCCGCGCGGCGTATTCTCGACGCCGGCGTTTCCTTGCTCGGGCTGGGAGGAGATCACTCCGTCTCATACCCGCTGCTGCGGGCGCAAGCGGCCCGGCACGGCCCGCTGTCGTTGGTGCACCTGGATGCCCACTCCGATACCTGGGCGTCGGAGGACCACAACCACGGGACCATGTTCTACCGCGCGGTCAAAGAGGGCATCATCGACGCGGCCCACTCAATCCAAATCGGGATACGGACGCCCAATCCCGACACGCATGGCTTGGCCATACTCGACGCTCGTGCGCTGCTCGATCAGGGGCCGCGTGCAGCGGCCGAAAGAGTGCGGTCGGTGGTGGGCGGCAGGCCCGCGTATCTCACGCTGGATATCGACTTTCTGGACCCCGCCTACGCTCCAGGAACGGGTACGCCGGTTATTGGCGGGCCCACCACCTACCAGGCGCGCGAATTCCTGTTCGGGCTGCGCGGACTGAATGTGGTGGGCGGCGATCAAGTCGAAGTTGCGCCACCCTACGACTCGCCAGGCCAGATCACGGCCCTTGCCGGAGCCACCCTGGCGGCAGACATCCTTTATTTGATTGCCCTGGCGCGCGCCGAGCGTAGCGCCTCGACGTGATCGGCTTCGAGCGGTTGAAACAATTGGACCAAGGTCCAATGCGCGAGTCCGGGCGTCGAGCGTAGCCTAGCGGGCACGGGAAGAAGTAGGATGGCGGTCCGAGGACCTGGGACGCACGACGAGATGATATTTCCGACTTGCATTGGACGGGGGAACTGAGCATGATTCTTGGCCCACATGATCGTCGGGCCCTCGGCTCGCGGCACTGGGGACGCCGATCTCAAGCAATCAAGCGGAACCGGAAGCCGCTGGTGCGAACAGGATTCTTGTCGGTATTGGCCCTCTGCCTCGCCGCGGCGGGCTGCTCCAGGGAAGCGCCCGAGCAGCAGCGCGCCGCGCCTGTGGTTACGGTCACGACCGTGACGCCGCAGGCCATCCCCTTCAGCGCATCGTTCGTCGCGCAGACCGAGAGCTCGCGCCAGGTCGACATCGTCGCGCGGGTGTCGGGCTTTCTCGACAGGATCGCCTATGCGGAGGGCGAGCTGGTAAAGGAGGGGCAGCTGCTGTTCCAGCTCGACCCGAAGCCGTTCCAGGTGCAGCTCGACGCGGCCAAGGGCGAGCTGCTGGCGCAGGAGGCGCGCCACACCACCGCCGCGGCGAACCTCAAGCGCGTCAAGCCGCTCGCTGCGCAGAACGCCATGTCGCAGGCCGATCTCGACAAGGCGCAGGGCGAGTTCGATGCGTCCGACGCGGCGGTGTATTCCGCCCGGGCGAAACTGAAGCAGGCCGAGCTGAATCTCGGCTACACCACGATACGCTCGCCCGTGACCGGTTTCTCCGGCCGCGCGCTGCAGCGGCAAGGGGCGTACATCAACGCCGTGGGCGACAGCGCCAAGCTTTCCTACGTCGCCGCGGTCGAGCCCATGTGGGTCAACTTCAGCATGTCGCAGAACCAGCTGGCGCAGATCCGGGACCTGGTGCAGAAAGGACAGCTGGTCCCGCCCAAGAACCAGGACTTTCAGGTCGAGCTGGTCCTCTCCGACGGCAAGCCCTATGCCCACGTCGGCAGGATCAATTTCGCCGATCCGACTTTCAGCCAGGATACCGGCTCCTTCCAGGTGCGCGCGGTGCTTCCCAATCCGAAGCGGGAGCTTCGGCCCGGGATGTTCGTGACCGCGAACGTCAAAGGCGGGACCCGGCCCAACGCGGTCGTCGTGCCGCAGCTCGCCGTGCAGCAAGGGTCCAAGGGCCACGTCGTCTACGTGGTCAAGGAGGACGGCACCGCGGAGCTTCGCCCGGTCTTGGTTGGCGACTACTCCGGAGAGAAAGGGATTCTGATCGCGAGCGGCCTGCAGGCCGGCGACCGGGTCGTGGTCGACGGCGCCCTGAGAGTCGTTCCCGGGCAGCCGGTCAAGGTCGCCGAGCCGGGAGCGGCCGGGGCGGGCAAGGCGGAAAGTCCGGCCAAGGCTGCGAAGAGCGAAGACGCGGCGAAGAAGTAGCTGTCCGTGTTCACCCATTTTTTCATCGACCGGCCGATCCTTTCGTCGGTCATCTCGCTGCTCATCGTGCTCGCGGGCGCGGTGTCGATGTCGGTCTCGCCGATCGAGCAGTATCCCGACATGTCGCCGCCCCAGGTCACCATCGACGCGATCTATCCGGGCGCGACCGCGGATGTCATCGCCAACAACGTGGCGGCGCCGATCGAGGTCCAGCTGAACGGCATCGACAACCTGCTCTATTACTACTCGACCAGCTCTTCCAGCGGCAACGGGCAGATCGTGGTGGTGTTCAGGCCCGGCAGCAACCCCGACATAAACCAGGTCAACGTTCAGAACAAGCTCAGCCAGGCCACGCCGGTGATACCCCAGGCGGTGGTGCAGCAGGGGCTGATCGTCGACAAGAAATCGCCGAGCATCATGATGGTGGTCTCGGTCTACTCGCCCGACGAGCGCTACACCGCCGCCTATATCGACAACTACAGCAATCTGTACGTGCTGGAGGAGTTGAAGCGCATCCCGGGCGCGAACCGCTCTTCGGTGTTCGGATCGCCCGACATCGCGATGCGGGTGTGGCTGCGCCCCGACCGCATGGCCCAGCTCGGGATCACGGTGCAGGAGGTCACTTCGGCGATCCAGAGCCAGAACCAGACCTTCGGCATCGGCCAGATCGGAGCGCCGCCGGCGCGTCCCGGGACCGAGCAGCAGTTCGTGGTCACCGCCCAGGGCCTGCTCAGCAAGCCCGAGGAGTTCGAGAACATCATCGTGCGCGCGGAGAAGGAGGGCGTGGCGAGCGTGCGCATCCGCGACATCGGACGCGTCGAGCTCGACAAGCGCGACTATTCGCTGGCGAGCCGGATGAACGGCAAGACCGCAACGACCATCGGCATCTACCAGCAGCCCGGCGCCAACGCGGTGGACACCGCGCGGGCGGTGCGCAAGAAGATGGAGGAGCTGAAGGCGAAGTTCCCCACCGGGCTGGACTACAAGATCGTCCTCGACACCAGCCAGTTCACCCTGTACTCGATCGAAAAGGTGGTGCATACCTTTTTCGAGGCCGTGATTCTCGTCGTCCTCGTGGTGTTCATCTTCCTGCAATCGCTGCGCGCGACCGTGATCCCGATCCTGGCGGTGCCGGTATCCATCATCGGCACCTTCGTCGGCATGCATCTGCTCGGCTTCTCGATCAACATGCTGACCATGTTCGGCATGATCCTGGCGATCGGCCTGGTCGTGGACGACGCCATCGTGGTGGTCGAGAACGTCGAAGTGAACATCTCGCAGAAAGGGCTCGCCCCGCTCGAGGCGGCGAAGCAGGCCATGACCGAGATCGCCGGCGCCCTGATCTCGATCGTGCTGGTGCTGCTGGCGGTGTTCCTGCCGGTGGCGTTCCTTGGCGGCGTGACCGGAACGCTCTACAAGCAGTTCGCGATCACCATCGCCATCTCGATGGTGATCTCCGGGATCATGGCCCTCACGCTCTCGCCTGCGCTCGCCGCCATCATCATCAAGGCGCACCACGGGAAGAAGAACCGCGTGTTCCAGGCGTTCGAGGACGGCTTCGAGCGGCTGCGGCAGGGCTTCCTTCATTTCGTGGACATCACCCTTCGGGCGTGGCCGATCGCCCTTGGCGTCTTCGTCGCAGTCATCGCGGGGATCCTGCTCATGTTCCGCATCCTGCCGTCCAGCTTCGTGCCGGACGAGGACCAGGGGTACTTTTTCGTGGTGACACAGGTCCAGGACACGGCGAGCCTGGGTGTAACGGCCCGATTCAGCTCGGAGCTGGAGGAGATCCTGCTCAAGGACCCGGCGGTGCAGGACGTGGGCACGGTCAACGGCTACAGCTTCATCGACGGACAGCAGAACAACAGCACCGCGGTGATGTTCGGCCTGATGAAGCCCTTCGAGGAGCGCAAGGACCCCAAGCTGCTGTCCTTCGACACGCTCAAGCGCCTGAACGCCCAGTTTGCCGGCCGGCGCGACGGCATCGCCTTTGCGGTCAATCCGCCGTCGATCCCCGGGCTGGGCACGACGGGAGGATTCGAGTTCTACGTCCAGAACCGCGGCACGGGCGATCCGCGCGCCACCGACGAGGCGGTGAAGGCCTTCATCGCCAAGGCGCGGCAACGGCCCGAGCTGCTGGGCGTCAGCACCACCTTCCGCGCCAATAGCCAGCAGCTGTTCGTCGATCTCGACCGCAACAAGGCCGAGGTGCTCGGCGTGCACGTCGGCGATGTGTTCCAGGCGATGCAGACTCTCTTCGGTTCGCAGGTCGCGGGCCAGTTCTCCCAGTTCAGCCGGGTGTGGTTCGTCATCGTACAGGCCGACGCCGACTACCGCGCCAATCCGGACGACTTCCGCAAGGTCTACGTGCGCTCGGCGAGCGGAGCGAACATCCCTCTCTCTGCGCTCATCACGACGCGCTACGTGGCCTCTCCCAAGCTGGTGACCCGCTTCAACGGTTTCCCGGCGGTCAAGATCACCGGCAACCCGGCGCCGGGATTCAGCTCGGGTCAGGCGATCCGTGCGATGGAGGAGATCGCCGCCGAAACGCTGCCGGGCGACTTCGCCTACGCCTGGGCCGGACAGGCGCTGCAAGAGAAGGAGTCGGGGAGCACCTCGTCCTCGGCCTTCATATTCGGGCTGATCGTGGTGTTCCTGCTGCTCGCGGCGCAGTTCGAGAAGTGGACGCTGCCGATCGCCGTTGTGCTGACGGTGCCTTTTGCGGTGCTCGGCGCGCTTCTGCTCACCTGGGTGCTGCACCTGGAGAACGACGTCTACTTCCAGGTGGGCCTGGTGACGCTGGTCGGGCTCGCCGCGAAGAACGCGATTCTCATCTGCGAGTTCGCCATCGAACGTGTGCACAAGGGCATGGCGCCGCGCGAGGCGGCGATCGAGGCAGCGGGCCTGCGGCTCCGCGCGATCGTGATGACCTCGTTTGCCTTCATCCTCGGCTGCGTGCCGCTGGCGATCGCGAGCGGGCCGGGAGCGAACAGCCTGCGCGCGATCGGCACCGGGGTGATCGGTGGCATGCTCTTCTCCACCTTGATCGCGATCTTCTTCGTGCCGCTGTTCTTCTGGTTCCTCGAGTCGGCGAGCGGGAAGTTCGGGGGCAAGAAGGCCGGCGGCGGGGGTGCGGCGAAAGCGCCCGCGCGCGCCAAGCGGGAGGGCGACTGAAGTGAGAGGTCCCAGCCTTGGCCTGCTCGCGGCGGCGCTGCTCTCGGCTTGCGCCGTCGGCCCCGACTATCAGCGGCCGAAGATCGACGCGCCGGCCGAATGGCGCATCGATTACTCCAAGGCGGCCGAGGTCGCGAACACCAAGTGGTGGGAGCAGTTCGGCGACCCGGCCCTCAACCAGCTCATCGAGACGGCGCTGCGCGAGAACCTCGACGTCCAGGCCGCAGCTGCGCGCGTCGACCAGTTCCTGGGCGTGCTGACGACCACGCGGTCGCAGTTCTTCCCGCAGTTCGGCTACAGCGCCGACGCGAGCCGCAACCGCGCGAGCCAGGCCGGACCGACGCCGATCCCCGCGGGCACGAACCCGAATTACTCTCTCTATCAGGGCGGGTTCAACGCAGCCTGGCAGATCGACCTCTTCGGCCGCGTGCGCCGGCAGAGCGAGAGCGCCCAGGCGCAGGTGTATGCGAGCGAGCAGGGCCGGCGCGGGGTGATCCTGTCGGTGGTGACCACCGCCGCGGTCAGCTACGTCGCGCTGCGCGCCCTGGACCGCGAGCTGGAGATCGCGCGGGCGACCGCCCGGAACTACGCCGACACCAAGCAGCTGTTCCAAGCGCGGTTCACCGGCGGCGTGGTATCGGAGGTGGAGCTTTCGCAGATCGAGTCGCAGTACCAGACGGCGCTCGCCGCGATACCCTCGCTCGAGCAGCAGATCGCGGTTCAGGAGAATCTGATCTCGGTCCTGCTCGGGCGCAATCCCGGCCCGATCCCGCGCGGCAGGGCGATCGACGAGCTGGTGCCGCCCGCCATCCCGGCCGGCCTGCCGTCCGAGCTGCTCGAGCGCCGCCCGGACGTGCTGCAGGCCGAGCAGGGCCTCGTCGCCGCGAACGCCAACATCGGCGTGGCCAAGTCGCTCTACTTCCCGTCGATCTCGGTCACCGGCCTGTACGGCGCGGTCAGCACGGCGACCAGCGACTTCCTCAAGGGACCCGCGCGGACCTGGTCGATCGCAGCGGACCTCGCCGGGCCGATCTTCACCTTCGGCGCGATCAGCGGCCAGGTGCAGAGCGCCGAGGCCGCCGCGCAGGAGGCCACGCTCTTCTATCGCTCGACGATCCTCAATGCGTTCCGCGAGACCAACGATGCGCTGGTCGGGTCGCAGAAGAAGCGCGAGGAGGCCGAAGCCCAGGCGCGGCGGGTGCGCGCGCTGCGCGACTACGCGCGCCTCTCCCGGCTCCGTTTCGACAACGGGGTCGCGAGCTACATCGAGGTCCTCTACGCCGAGAACGAGCTGTTCTCCGCCGAGCTGGTGTCGGTCAACACCCAGGCCGAGCGCTACACCCAGCTCATCAACGTCTACAAGGCCATGGGCGGGGGCTGGGTGGACGCGGCCGACCCGATGGCTGCCTCCAAGAGCGCGAAGTGAAGGCCGAGTGACGCCCGCAGGCAGCCGGTCTGGCTGAGCCAGATAGCCGGCATCTCGCGTGGCCATCGCCATGAAAACCAGCCGCGTCACGCAAAGAGCGCTCGCCAAACAGCTCTCGCCATTCGAGCTGACGAACAGGCTGATTCGGCTGGCGAATGAAGAGTCGCGGCGGAGCTCAGCGACGCTGCTCAACGCGGGACGCGGCAATCCCAACTGGATCGCCACCAAGCCGCGCGAGGCGTTCTTTCTGCTGGGCCGGTTCGCCCTCGGCGAGTGCCGGCGTATCCGCGACGACAAGATCCTCGCCGGCATGCCGGCAAAGCAGGGTACGGGACAGCGTTTCGAGGTGTTCCTCGACTCACACCGGAACGAGCCGGGCGCGGCGTTCCTGCGGGGGGTTCTCGACTACGGCGTGAAGAAGAAGGGTTTCGACCGGGACGCATGGATCCACGAGCTGACCGACTCGATCATCGGCGACAACTATCCGGAGCCCGGCCGCATGCTGGTGCATGTCGAAAAGGTCGTGCTCGACTACCTGGTGAAGGAAATGTGCGACGGCCGGCCACCCAGGGGCAAATACGATCTCTTCGCCGTCGAGGGCGCCACCGCAGCGATGTGCTACATCTTCGACTCGCTGATGCAGAACGGGCTATTGAAGAAAGGCGACTCGATCGCGCTGTTCCTGCCGATCTTCACGCCTTACATCGAAATCTGCCGCCTCGAGCGCTTCGACTTCAAGATCGTGCCGGTCAACGCCGACGAGGTGCGCGGCGACGGCAGCCACACCTGGCACTACACCGACAAGGAACTGGACAAGCTCGCCAACAGGAGGATCAAGATGGTGGCGGTGGTGAACCCGAGCAACCCGCCTTCGGTCGCCTTGTCGCCCGCCGCGCTGAAGAAGATCGTGGCCACGGTCAAGGGCAAGAACCCCAACCTCATGATCATCACCGACGACGTATACGGCACTTTCGTGCCGGGTTTCCGCTCGCTGATGGCCGAGCTGCCGCGGAACACCATCTGCGTGTATTCGTTCTCGAAGAATTTCGGCTGCACCGGATGGCGCCTCGGCGTGGTCGGCGTGCATCAGGACAACATCTACGACAGGATGATCGCCGGGCTCTCCGGCGCGTGGAAGAAGCGCCTGCACAAACGCTACGCACCGATAGCGCTGCAGCCGGAGAAGATCAAGTTCATCGATCGCATGGTGGCCGACAGCCGCCGTGTCGCGCTCAACCATACCGCCGGCCTGTCACCGCCGCAGCAGGTGCAGATGTGTTTCTTCGCGCTCACGCACCTGCTCGACGAGGAGGGCGCTTACAAGCGGCTCACCATAGACATCTGCCGCAAGCGCCGCG
This sequence comes from Burkholderiales bacterium, assembly GCA_035519135.1. Taxonomy (GTDB): domain Bacteria; phylum Pseudomonadota; class Gammaproteobacteria; order Burkholderiales; family SG8-39; genus VBDM01. Next base: position 18,408 of record DATIWX010000140.1, read on the forward strand.
ACCTGCTGTTCAAGGGCATGGGCATTGCGCTTCCTCCCGAAGATCCCTGGCGCGCCTGGTACTACGTCGAGCTCGATTTGCAGGTGTGGGCGAAGAACGCGTACGGCGAGGAGTTCTTCGACTATCTCTCGGCCAATTACGAGCCGGTAGATTTCATCTTCCGCGTCGCCGAAAAGTCCTCGGTGGTGCTCATGGACGGCGGCGGCTTCGGCGGGCCGAAATGGTCGATCCGCGTGTCGCTCGCGAATCTGAACGACGAGGACTACGCGCAGATCGGGAATTGCATGCGCGAGGCGGCCGAGGAGTACGTCAAGGCCTGGAGGGCGGGGAAGAAGTAGCCCGGAACGAATCCGGGGCGCGGATCGCCGGGCTTCGACCGCGCCATGGCTATTCGGACAGGCCCTGTATGAGATAGCCGGCCGAAAGCATCGGGCTGGGGGGGCCGAGCGGCCCCAGCCAGCGGTCGTAGATGGGCCGGATCTCTCCGGTGCGGTAGAGGTGCGCCAGCACACGGTTCACCGAGAGACGGAAGTCGTAGTCGCCGCGAGGCAGCATCAGAGCGTAGGGTTCGACGGAGAAGTCTTCGTCGAGCAGCTTGTAAACGCTGCCACCGGCGCTCTTCGCCACCACGCCGATGAGGGCGATCCGGTCGGAGGCTAGCCCATCGACCTGCGACTGGTTGAGCAGCGCGAGCCCCTCATCGCGCGTCTTGACGGGCACCACTTCGGCGCGGATCTGACGCTGTTCCAGCGCCTCGCGCAGCACCTTGTCGGTGGTCGTCCCGGAGATCACGGCGATGCGCTTGCCGCCGTAGTCGCGCAAATGGCCCACGTCGGCTCCGGCCTTGGCGAGGATGCTGGCTCCGTCGACGAAGGTCACCAGGCTGAAATCCACCAGCGTCTGGCGTCCCAGTGTCCAGGTCGTGGTGCTGCATTCGAGGTCGACCTTTCCGCGGCGCACCGCGTCGATCCGGTTCTGGATGGTCAGCTTGACCCATCGCGTCTTGAGCTTCTCGCGCCTGATCTGGGTGCGCAGGCCCTCGGCGACCGCCCGGCAGAGATCGACCGAATAGCCCTGCGGGTCGCCGTTGCCGTCCGCGAAGGAGAACGGCGCCGCGCCGTCGATGTAGCCCAGGGTGACGAAGCCCTGACTGCGGATCTTCTGCAGGGTCTGGCCGCGCGCCGGCGCCGCCGAGAGGGCGAAGCCGAGCGCGAGCAGGGCGAGGAACAGGGTTCTGCCGGTCATGGTTGCCTCGGGCAAGGAAAGGGCGGTGCTTCCCGACTTTCGCATCGGAGCGGCAGATGCTACCGCGTCCGGCGAAAGTCGGCTTCTTGTGCCGATATCCGAGGGCGGCTGGTAAAATTGCCGGATGTCCTACCAAGTCCTCGCGCGCAAATGGCGCCCGCGCAACTTCGAGTCACTGGTGGGGCAGGAGCACGTGGTCAAGGCCCTGCGCCACGCCCTCGACGAGCAGCGCCTGCATCACGCATACCTGTTCTCGGGAACGCGCGGCGTCGGCAAGACCACGCTCGCCCGCATTCTCGCCAAGGCGCTGAACTGCGAGACGGGAATCAGCTCGCGCCCATGCGGCAAATGCTCCGCCTGCCTGGAGATCGATGCCGGGCGCTACGTCGACCTGATCGAGGTGGATGCCGCGACCAACACCAAGGTCGACGAGATGCGCCAGCTGCTCGAGAACGCAGTGTATGCGCCGACCCGCGGCCGGTTCAAGATCTACGTGATCGACGAAGTTCACATGCTCTCGACATCGGCCTTCAATGCGATGCTGAAGACCCTGGAGGAGCCGCCCGAGCATATCAAGTTCATCCTCGCCACCACGGAACCGCAGAAGATTCCGGTGACCGTGCTTTCGCGCTGCCTCCAGTTCAACCTGAAGCAGATGCCCCCGGCGGCGATTGCCGGCCATCTCGCGCGGATTCTGGGCGAGGAGGAAATCGCGGGCGAGACGCCGGCCCTGGAGCTGCTCGCGCAGCACGCGCGCGGCAGCATGCGCGATGCGCTGTCCCTCCTCGACCAGGCGATCGCCCATGGGGGCGGCAAGGTTACGGAACAGGACGTGCGCGCCATGCTGGGGGCGATCGACGACGGGTATCTATATACGATACTGGAGAGCGTCGCGGGGCGCGACGCCGAGGCGCTTCTCGCGGTCGCCGAGGAGATGCAGTCCCGCAGCGTCGCGTTCGACGGCGCGCTGCAGGAGCTCGGAGCGCTGCTGCACCGGGTCGCGCTCGTGCAGGCCGCCCCGGGCGCGGTCGAGGCGCCCGGGAGCCTGCGAGAGCGGCTCGCCGCGCTCGCCAGGGCGCTCGATCCCGAGGACATCCAGCTCTTCTATCAGATTGCGATCCACGGTCGGCAGGATCTGCCGTTCGCCCCGGACGACTTCGCCGGCTTCACCATGACATTGCTGCGCATGCTGGCATTTGCCCCGGAGGAGCGGCGCGCCGGCGAGCGCGCCGGGAACGGCGGCGGGAAGCGCCAGGAGGCGACCGGCGGCCCGGGCACTCCACGCCGGGCGGCGTTCGACGGAGATTGGCCCAGGCTCGCCAATGCGCTCAATCTCGGCGGCGTCGCGAAGCAGCTCGCGCAGGCGAGCGAGCTGCAGCGCTTCGATGGCGAGTCGCTCGAGCTGTGCGTGCCCCCGGCCGCCAAGCATCTGGCGGAGAAAGGATTCCAGGACAAGCTCCGTGGGGCGCTGCAGGAGCACTTCGGCAAGCCGGTGCGCTTGACCGTACGGGTGGGGGAAACCGGCGGCAATACGGCGCGCGGTCGCGCTGCGGCCGCGATCAGCCAGGACGCATTCGTGCGTGACCTCGTCGAGAATTTCGACGCGACCATCGTCGAATCGTCTATCAAGCCGGCGCAGTAGACCATCAGGACAGCGGAGACCGAGATGATGAAAGCACAACTCGCCGGGCTGATGCGTCAGGCCCAGGAGATGCAGGAAAGCATGCGCAAGCTCCAGGAGGAGCTAGCGTCTGTAGAGGTGGAGGGCCAATCGGGCGCCGGCATGGTCAAGGTAACCATGACCTGCAAGCACGACGTCAAGCGCGTGAGCATCGACCCGTCTCTGGTGGGAGACGACAAGGAGATGCTCGAGGATCTCGTCGCCGCGGCAGTCAACGACGCGGCCCGCAAGGTCGAAGCGGCGGTACAGGAGAAAATGGGCGCCGTGGCGGGCGGTCTGGGCCTTCCTCCGGGATTCAAGCTGCCCTTCTAGAGCGTTCCTGCGATGAAGTCACCTGGCGCGCTCGAAGACCTGATCGAGGCGTTGCGCTGCATTCCCGGCATCGGGCCGAAATCGGCGCAGCGCAGCGCCTACCACCTGCTGCAGCACGACAAGGCCGGCGCGGCAAAGCTCGCTGAGTCCCTCACCAGGGCAGTGAAGAGCATCCGCCGTTGCGCCAAGTGCAATACCTTCGCCGAGCAGGAACTGTGCGCCCTGTGCGCGTCGCCCAAGCGCGATGCCTCGCAGCTGTGCGTGGTAGAGACGCCCGGCGACCTCCTGATGATGGAGCAGACCCTCGCATACGACGGCCTGTATTTCGTCCTCATGGGGCACCTTTCGCCGCTCGACGGCATCGGCCCCAGGGAGATCGGCCTGGACGTGATGCAGCGGCGCCTGGAGGGCAGCGAGGTGAAGGAAGTGATCGTCGCGACCAATTTCACCAACGAAGGCGAGGCGACCGCGCATTACATCGGCGAGATGCTCAAGGATCGCGGCCTGCGCGTTACGCGCATCGCGCGCGGTGTCCCGGTCGGCGGCGAGCTCGAGTACGTGGACACGGGAACGCTCGCCCAGGCCGTGGTCGAGCGCCGGCCGGTGTGAGGTCCGAATGAGTACACCCGGAGCAGGGGAGCACGAGGGGAGGTATCCCCGCGTAACGTCATGAGCGGCAAGCCTCTCGTCGGCGTGAAGGTCGTCGAGCTCGGCCAGCTCATCGCCGGTCCGTTCGCGGGCAAGTTCTTCGCCGATTTCGGCGCCGAGGTGATCAAGATCGAACCGCCGGGTGGAGACCCGCTGCGCCAATGGAGGAAGCTCCACCGCGGAACGTCGCTGTGGTGGTATGTCCAGAACCGGAACAAGAAATCCGTGACCGCCGATCTGCGCCGGCCCGAAGGGCAGGAAATCGTCCGCCGCATTGCCAGGGACGCCGACGTGGTAATCGAGAACTTCCGGCCCGGAACTCTGGAGAAATGGGGCCTGGGCTACGACGGCCTCGCGGCGGGCAACCCGGGGCTGGTGATGCTGCGGCTTTCGGGATTCGGTCAATCGGGGCCGTACCGCGACCAGACCGGTTTCGGCGCGATCGCGGAATCGATGGGCGGGCTGCGCTATGTGACCGGGTTTCCGGACCGGCCGCCGGTGCGCCCGAACCTTTCCATCGGAGACGCGCTCGCCTCGCTGCACGGGGTGATCGGCGTCCTGATGGCGCTGCACCACCGCGACGCCAACGGCGGCCGCCGCTCCGGAAAAGGCCAGGTGGTCGACGTCGCGCTCTACGAGGCGGTGTTCAACATGATGGAAGGCGCGCTTCCCGAATTCGACCTGTTCGGGGAGACGCGCGAGCGCACCGGCACCAATCTCACCGGGATCGTCCCCTCGAACACCTACCTGACGCGCGACGGGCAGCACATCGTGATCGGCGCGAACGCCGACAGCATTTTCAAGCGGCTGATGCAGGTGATCGGGCGCAGCGATCTCGCTGACGATGCGACGCTCGCCGACAACGCGGGGCGCAGCAAGCGCGCCGACGAGCTCGATGCCGCGATCGGCGCGTGGACCGGAAAGCGCGACGCGGAAGAGGTGCTGGGTGCGTTGAACGAGGCCCAGGTGCCGAGCGGCAAAATCTACAGCATGCAGGACATTGCCGCCGACGCGCAGTACCTGGCGCGCGACATGATACGGAAGGTGAAGCTTCCCGACGGGACGCCGCTCAGGGTGCCGGGCGTCGTGCCCAAGCTCTCGGAGACGCCCGGAGACATCGACTGGGTCGGCCCGGCCCTCGGCGAGCACACGGAAGCGGTGCTCGCCGCCCACGGGTACGCGCGCGACGAGATCGCGGATCTGCGCGCCAGCAAGGCCATCTAGGAAGGGCGAGGGCATGGTCAAACCGCTCGCGACGATCAAGGGGCGTGGCGCCGCGGACAACCCGGCCGGGCGCTTCGAAAAGCTCGAGCGCGACCGGGACGAGGGCGAGCACGTCGACTCTCGGCCGGAAACGGTGATCACGCTGCAACAGGCGCGCTCGATCATCTCGCGCAACGAATCGCCGGACCTTCCGTTCAGCCGGTCGATCAATCCCTATCAGGGCTGCGAGCACGGCTGCATCTACTGCTACGCGAGACCCAGCCACGCCTACCTCGGGCTCTCGCCCGGGCTGGACTTCGAGACACGCATCCTCGCGAAGGAGAACGCGGCGGCGCTGCTTCGCGAGGAGCTGTCTCGGCCGACCTACCGTTGTGAACTCATCTCGCTCGGGGCGAACACCGATCCCTACCAGCCCGCCGAGAGAAAGCTACGCATCACGCGAAGCATCCTGGAAGTCCTGTGGGAATTCCGCCATCCCGTAGGGATCGTCACCAAGGGATCGCTCATCGAGCGGGATCTCGATCTGCTCGAGCCTATGGCGTCGGAGGGACTGCTACAGGTGTTCGTTTCGATCGGCACGCTCGATGGCGGGATCGCGCGTACGCTGGAGCCCCGCGCCGCCGCGCCCTATCGCCGCGTCGAGACGCTGCGGCGGCTCGCCGCGTGCGATGTGCCCTGCGGGGTGTTCGTCGCGCCCATCATTCCCTTCCTCAACGACAAGGACATGGAAGCGGTGCTCGAAGCCGCCGCCGGGGCCGGAGCCCGCACCGCGAGCTTTACGCTGGTGCGCCTGCCCTGGGAGGTGAAGGATCTCTTCAAGGGCTGGCTTGAGCAGCACTATCCTCTGAAGGCCGCGCATATCATGGCGCGCATCCGCGACATGCGTGGCGGCCGCGAGAACGATCCGGAGTTCGGCAGCCGCATGAGAGGCGAGGGGAAGTTCGCCGAGTTGCTGCGGGGCCGCTTCGATGTCGCCTGCAGGCGGCTGGGATTGAATGCCGGCAGGTGCGGCAGCGTCGAGACGGGGAAATTCCGCCGACCCGATAGGGGCCAGGGCTCCTTGTTCTAGCGCATTGACAGGGTGTCCCCGGCGTGTGAGCATCAGCGCCTTCCCTGCGCTGATTGTCTTTGCTATCTTTATTCCTATAATCAAATAAATATAGGAGATATATAATGTCATTTATTAGATATCTGGCGGCGCTCACGGTCACCGTCTTGCCCCCTCTGGCGGCGGCGCAGGCTCTGGAGAAGAAGGACGTCCAGGTCGCGGTAGGCGGCAAAGCGTCCCTGTACTACCTGCCGCTCACCATCGCCGAGCAGCTCGGCTATTTCAAGGAGGAAGGCCTGAACGTGAGCATCGCCGACTTCGCCGGCGGCTCGCAGGCGCTCCGGGCGGTCGTGGGCGGGAGCGCGGACGTCGTGTCGGGGGCGTACGAGCACACGCTCAATATGCAGCCGAAGGGCCAGTATCTGCAGTGCTTCGTGCAGCAGGGCCGCGCACCGCAGATCGCGATCGGCCTTGCCACCGCCAGGGCCAAGACCTACAAGTCGCCCAAGGACCTGAAGGGCCTCAAGGTGGGCGTCTCCGCGCCCGGCTCGAGCACCCACATGATCGTCAACTATTTCATTTCCAAGGACGGCCTCAAGCCCTCGGATATCTCCGTGGTCGGCGTCGGCCTGGGCGCGACGGCGATCACCGCGCTGAAGAGCGGGCAGATCGACGCGGTCTCCAATACCGATCCGGTGATGACCAAGCTCGAGCAGGACGGCGATGTCAAGATCATCGCCGACACGCGCACTCTGAAAGGTACCGAGCAGGTGCTGGGCGGGCCCATGCCCGCGGGCTGCCTGTATGCGCCGGTGGACTTCATCAAGAAGAATCCCAACACGGTCCAGGCGATGACCAACGCGATCGTGCGCGCCGACAAGTGGATTCACACCGCTTCCCCGCAGGACGTGCTGCGTACCGTGCCCGAGTCCTATCTGCTCGGGGACAAGGCGCTGTACCTGTTCTCGTTCAACAAGGTGAAGGAGGCGATCTCGATCGACGGTACGATCTCGGACGCCGGCGCGAAGACCGCGCTCAAGGTGATCCCGGCCTTCAATCCCGAGGTGAAGGCAAAGGAGATCAAGCTCGCGCTCACCTACACCAACGAGTTCGTCAAGAGGGCGAACGCGAAATACAAGTGACCGCGCGGAGGCGCGGTCATCCCGAGGAGCGCCGAGGGCGCGACGAGGGATCTCGCTTTCGGTTAAGGGCAGATTCCTCGCTGCGCTCGGAATGACAACGCAATCATGATTCCGGCTCTCGCGCTCGAGAACATCGACTGCACGTTCGCTTCGCGCGAGGACGTCTCCCAGCGCTACACCGCCGTGCGCGGTGCCACGCTGCGTATCGCCGAAGGCGAGTTCGTTTCGGTCGTCGGGCCCACGGGCTGCGGCAAGTCGACGCTGCTCAATGTCGCCGCGGGGCTGCTCCGGCCGTCGGCCGGATCGGTGAAGGTCTTCGGCGAGCTGCTTTCCGGAATCAATTCGCGCGCGGGGTACATGTTTCAAGCCGAGGCGCTGATGCCCTGGCGCGACACCATCGAGAACGTCATCGCGGGCCTTGAGTTTCGCCACGTCGGCCGCGAGCAGGCTCAAGCGCGCGGCAGGGACTGGCTGAGGCGGGTGGGGCTCGCGGGTTTCGAGAAACGCTTCCCTCACCAGCTCTCCGGGGGCATGCGCAAACGCGTTGCCCTCGCGCAGATGCTGATCCTCAATCCGCAGATCCTGCTGATGGACGAGCCGTTCTCGGCGCTCGATATCCAGACGCGCCAGCTGATGGAGAACGAGCTGCTCGAGCTCTGGGGGGCGGACCGCAAGTCTGTGGTGTTCATCACTCACGATCTGGAAGAGGCGATCTCCCTCTCCGACCGCGTCGTGGTGCTGTCGGCCGGCCCGGAGTCGCACCCCATCGGGGACTACGCGATCGACCTGCCGCGCCCGCGCGACGTGGCGGAGATTCGGCTGTCGCCGCGATTCATAGAGATTCACACGCGGATCTGGCATGCGATGAAGGAAGAGGTGCTCAAGGGCTATGAGCAGCAGCAAAGGCATTAGCGGGTGGAGCAGCCGCATCCGCTTGCGGTTCTGGCAGGGTTTTCTGCTGGGGTTGCTGCTGGTCGCGTGGTACGTGCTGACAAGCCCGACGTTGCTGCCGCCGATCTATTTTGCGGAGCCCAACCAGGCGGCGTTCTTCTTCGGTGAGCCGCTCAAGGTGGCCGAGCGCTTGTGGCGGTGGTTCGCGACCGGCGAGATCTACGAGCATCTCTGGGTGACCCTGGTCGAGACCCTGCTCGCGTTTCTCATCGGCACGGTCTTCGGCGTGGTTGTCGGCTTGTGGCTCGCGCTGGCGCCCGCGGCCTCGGCGATTCTCGATCCCTACATCAAGGCGGTCAACGCCATGCCACGGGTGATTCTCGCGCCGATTTTCTTCGTGTGGTTCGGCCTGGACATCGCCTCGAAGGTGGCGCTCGGCGTGACGCTGGTCTTCTTCATCGTCTTCTTCAACGTGTATCAGGGCGTAAGCGAGGTAAGTCCGGTCGTGCTCGCCAATGCGCGCATGCTTGGGGCGACCCCGCGCCAGCTATTGCGGCACGTCTACGTGCCCAGCGCGATGAGCTGGGTATTCGCCAGCCTGCACAACTCCGTGGGACTCGCCTTTGTTGGCGCTGTGGTAGGGGAATATCTCGGTTCGGCGAGAGGAGTGGGCTACCTGATCCACCAGGCAGAGGGATTCTTCGATATGAACACGGTGGTGGCGGGTATCCTGCTGCTCACGGCTTTTGCGCTGACGCTCGACTGGGCGGTGGGGATCGCTGAAAAGCGCCTGATGGTGTGGCAGCCCCGCTCGAGCGAAGCGGAGCGCACCTGAAATCCTGCTGTTGCAGTGCAAAAAGGTTTGACAGTCCTTCGCGCCGGCCGCTATAATTCCGCTTCTGTACCGGGCGCGGGGTGGAGCAGTCTGGCAGCTCGTCGGGCTCATAACCCGAAGGTCATAGGTTCAAATCCTATCCCCGCAACCAACTCCAGCAACACGGAGTTCGGCCGGTATCAGGATCCCCGCCCGGGGAGTGCTCTTTAACAAATAGAACAGCCGATAGGTGTGGGCGCTGGGTGAAGCCAGTGACGCCGAACGCGCGCAAGCGCGCAGGCGTTGCACAAGGCTTTAACCAAGCTCACACCATAGGTCTAGCAAGGTTTTTTCAAAACCTTTGCAATGACTTTGAGTGAGTTAGCGGGCTCTGCGACCAAACGCGGAGCTCGCGCAATCGCATAGCGATTGAAATCAGGTCAAATTTGAATTGAAGAGTTTGATCCTGGCTCAGATTGAACGCTGGCGGCATGCCTTACACATGCAAGTCGAACGCGAAAGGGGGCAACCCCGAGTAGAGTGGCGAACGGGTGAGCAATACATCGGAACGTGTCCTGTAGCGGGGGACAACCTCGAGAAATCGAGGCTAATACCGCATACGATCTACGGATGAAAGTGGGGGACCGCAAGGCC
>DATIWX010000141.1:0-2727 GCA_035519135.1 Burkholderiales bacterium
GGTTCTTCGCCGATTTGCGGGTAATGAAGGCGGCCGAACGGTCGTCACTGCTATCTTGGTGTTGCGAGGCACTAAGAAGCAGGAGGGCGACCGTTGGCCTACCGAGAGTGTATTGCCCGGCTGGGAGGCTGGGAAGGTTACGAGATCGAGCACAGCTGGGAGGAGCATCGGGGCGAGCAGCGCTGGTGCGTGATTCGGCTGCGACCGATCGAGGGTATGCGGCGTTGCTGCAGCGGCTGTGGCGCTTGGAGTACGGCGATTCACGACAGCCAGGAGCGCCGGGTGAGGGATCTGCCGATCTTCGAGGTGCCCGTGGAGCTGGTCCTGCCGCGCATCCGGGTGGCCTGTGCGCATTGCGGGCCCAAGCTGGAGGATTTGGGGTGGCTGGAGCCCTACGCCCGGGTGACCCGGCGCCTGGCGGGGAGCGTTGCGCGGTTGTGCAAGGTGATGTCGATTCTGCATGTGGCGCGCTTCTACGGGCTGGCATGGACCACGGTAAAGCTCATCGACTGGCGCCACTTGGAGCGCGAGCTCGGCCCGGTCGATCTGGCTGGGGTGAGCGTGATCGCGATGGATGAGTGTGCGATCCAGAAGGGGCATCGCTATGCCACGGTGGTGGTGGAGCCCTATCGCAAGCGGGTGCTGTGGGTGGGCCGCGGGCGCGGGCGAGAAGAGGTGCGGCCGTTCTTCGCGCTGCTGGGCGCGCAAGGCTGCGCGCAGCTGCAAGCGGTCGCCATGGACATGAACGCGGCCTACGAACTGGAGGTTCGCGCGCATTGCCCGCAGGCCCAGATCGTCTACGACCTGTTCCATGTCATCGCCAAGTACGGCCGCGAAGTGATCGATCGGGTCCGGGTGGACCAGGCCAACCGCCTGCGTCAGGACCCGCGGGCGCGCCACCTGGTGAAGGGTTCACGCTGGCTGTTGCTGCGCAATCGGGAGAACGTTACGCGCGCCGAGGACCGGGTCCGCCTCGAGGAGCTGCTCGCCGCCAACCGGGCGCTGTTCACCTGCTACGTGCTCAAGGACGATCTGAAGACGCTGTGGGACTACCGCCACGCGGGCTACGCGCTGCGGTTCTGGGCGCAGTGGTACCACCGGGCCATCCGAAGTCGCATCGCGCCGCTGAAGACCTTCGCCCGTCGGCTCAAGGGCTACCTGCCGGGCATCCTCGCCCACTGCCGCTGGCCGCTCGGCACCAACCTCATCGAGGGCATCAACAACCGGATCAAGGTGATCAAGCGCATGGCCTACGGCTTCCGCGATGATCAGTACTTCTTCCTGAAGATCCGGGCGGCCTTCCCCGGAATTCGATGAAGAACCAAAAAAAAGGCCGGGTTTTGCCCCGGCCTTCGTGCGCGTCGCGTCGCTGCGGCGCTCAGCCCTTGGCGGCGGCCTTCTCGTCGCCTTCCTTCGGCTCGGGCCGGTCCATCAGCTCGACCAGCGCCATCGGCGCGCTGTCGCCGAGGCGCAGCCCGAATTTCAGGATGCGGAGGTACCCGCCGTTGCGCTTGGCGTAGCGCGGCCCCAGCTCGCCGAAGAGCTTGCCCACCATCTCGCGGTCGCGCAGGCGGTTGAACGCCAGCCGGCGGTTGGCGAGCGTCGGCGACTTGCCGAGCGTGATCATCGGCTCGACGACGCGCCGCAGCTCCTTCGCTTTCGGAAGCGTGGTCTTGATCACCTCGTGCCGAAGCAGCGAGTTGGTCATGTTGCGGAACATCGCGAGCCGGTGGCTCGACGTGCGGTTGAGCTTTCTCAGTCCGTGACCGTGGCGCATTCTATTTGCTCTCTCTTAGAGCGGAGGATTCCAAATCCCCCGCTTCGCACCCCCTTTCACAAGGGGGCTAGGGCGTCAGCTTCTCCAGGCCCGCGGGCGGCCAGTTCTCGAGTTTCATCCCCAGCGTAAGGCCGCGCGCGGCGAGCACTTCCTTGATCTCGTTCAGCGACTTGCGGCCGAGGTTCGGGGTCTTGAGGAGCTCGGTCTCGGTGCGCTGGATCAGGTCGCCGATGTAGTAGATGTTCTCCGCCTTGAGGCAGTTGGCCGAGCGGACCGTCAGCTCCAGATCGTCGACCGGGCGCAGCAGGATCGGGTCGATCGGCGGGGCCTTGCCTCCACCCGGCTTCTCGCCCTCGGGCTGGACCGCGGTGCCCTCGAGCGCCGCGAACACCGACAGCTGGTCGACCAGGATGCGCGCCGCGTAGCGGATCGCCTCCTCGGGCTCGATGACGCCGTTGGTCTCGATGTCCATGATCAGCTTGTCGAGGTCGGTGCGCTGCTCGACGCGCGCGCTCTCGACCTGGTAGCTGACGCGCTTCACCGGGCTGAACGACGCGTCGAGGATGATCTTGCCGATGCCCTTCGACTCCTCGGGCACGACGCGCATGTTGCCGGGCTGGTAGCCGCGGCCGCGCTCGACCTTCACCGTCATCTCGAGCTTGCCGCCGGGCGACAGGTGCGCGATGACGTGCTCGGGGTTGATGATCTCGACGTCGTGGGAGATCTCGATGTCGGCCGCGGTGACGATGCCCTCGCCCTTCTTGTTGAGGCGGAGCTGGGTCTCGTTCCCGCTGTGCAGCTTGAGCACGACGCCCTTGAGGTTGAGCAGGATGTCGACCACGTCCTCCTGCACGCCCTCGATCGTCGAGTACTCGTGCAGCACGCCGGCGATCTGCACCTCGGTGGGCGCGAAGCCGGGCATCGACGAGAGCAGCACGCGCCGCAGCGCG
>DATIWX010000142.1:0-5304 GCA_035519135.1 Burkholderiales bacterium
TCGATCGGCGCGCTTGGCAGTGGCCTTACCTCGTCCTTCCGAGACAGACACCCATTTCCATTGGCGCGCGGCCAACGCCTGGAAAGCGCGAGCAGACGTGCCTCGCTCGGGCGTTTCCATGCCGTCGTCGGTTGGCCGCGGGACGAGAAACCCGTAGCGCGTGAGGAGGCGATAGCCGAGAAGCACGACCGCGACCATCGTGTAGGGCAAAGGCCTGCTCTCGCCGACCTTGATCAGCCACCAGAAGTGGACGAGGGCGACAATCGCGATGGCATAGCTCAGCCGGTGCAATTGCCTCCAGCGCCCCCCAAGGAGGCGCATCATCGAGTTGGTCGATGTCGCGGCAAGCGGAAGCAGCAGGATCAGGGCGCTCGCGCCCGCGAGGAGAAAGGGCTTCTCGCGAGCCTCCGCCAGGGCCGATTGCCAGCTCCAGGCGACGTCGAAATGAAGGAAGACGGCGCAGTGCAGGCTGGCGTAGAAGAAGCTGTAGAGCCCGATCATTCGCCGCAGGCGCACCAGCCAATTCCAGTCGGAGAAGCGCTTGCCGAAGCGCGCGTGTCGCGCGCGCGCCGCGGCGGTCAGCACCCGTCGCAACGGGGTAACGGTCAGCGACAGCAGCAGAAGAATCAGGGCCCAGCGCCCCGTGCCGCGAAGCAGCGCTTCGAGAGGATTGATCCCGAGCTCTCCCCGCAACAGCCGCAACAGCATGTCGGAAAAAGGCAGACCGAACAGCACGAAGAGCGACCACCACACGGTCCTGTAATGTCCATATAGCCAGGCCGCGAACATCTCAGTAGTGCTGCTGAAGGTCCATGCCGCGGTAGAGCGGCGCGACCAGCTCCCCGTAGCCGTTGAAAGGCAGCGTGGGGCGCTTGTCGATTTCGCCGATGCGTACCTCGCGGCGCTGGCTCCAGCGCGGATGCGTTACCTCGGGATTCACGTTCGCGTAGAAGCCGTACTCGGAGGGCGAGGCCTTGTGCCAGCTGGTGAGCGGCTGCTCCCGCACCAGGCGAATGTGCGTGATTGCCTTGCACGACTTGAAGCCGTACTTCCACGGAACGACGAGACGCAGGGGCGCTCCATTCTGCTTCGGCAGAGACTCGCCGTAGAGCCCGGTGGCGAGGAAGGTGAGGGGATGGGCGGCCTCGTCGATCCTGAGCGCTTCGCGATAAGGCCACTCGAGAACAGGCCCGCGCTGCCCGATCATCTCCGAGGGACGGTGCACGCTCACGAACTCGACATATTTCGCCGCGCTGGTCGGCCTCGCGCGTGCGAGCAGCGAGCAGAGCGGAAAGCCCCGCCAGGGAATGATCATGGCCCAGCCCTCGACGCAGCGCAGGCGGTAGGTGCGGTCCTCGTGGGGAAGCCGCCGCAGCAGATCCTCGATGCCGAGCGTGAATGGTCTTTCCACCTCGCCCTCGACCCTCACCGTCCAGGGGCGGGTCGTGAGAGCCTGCGCCAGCACGCGGACCGCTTCCTTGTTCGTGGAAAACTCGTAGTAGTTGTTGTAGCCGGCGATCTCCGTCAGCGAATTGGGCGCGCCGGCGGCGGGAATCTCGCGCGGAGCGGCGCAGGCGGCCGGAGAGGGCGCGGCGCGCAAGGCGGCGGGGCAGCCCAGAGCTGCGAGCGCCGCCGCGACGAAGCGCCGCCGCCCGCGATGCACGCGCGGACTGGTGATCTCGCTCTCCGCCGGCTCCGGATACCTGAACCTCATCGCAGGCGCACCCGCGACCGACCCGCTCGGGGACGGTCGCTCAGTCCTGCGGCAGCTCAGGCAGCGTGACCGGCGAATACGGCGAAGTCAGCGCCTTCATGAAGGCCACCAGGTCGTCCCGCTCCTGCTGGGACAGCTCGAGCGGCTTGATGTTCGGCGAGATGCCTTCCTTGACCAACCCGCCCCGGTCATAGTGGACGATGACGTCCGTCAGGGTCTTGGCAGAGCCGTCGTGGAAGTAAGGCGCCGTGCGCTCGACGTCGCGCAGGGTCGGCGTCTTGAACGCACCCTTGTTCACGGCAACGGGGCGCTGGGCATAGCGACCCATGTCGGGATCGGGTTTCCCATACGACGCGAGCCCGACGTTGTGGAAGCCGTTGTCGGTGAAGTTGGATCCCGAATGGCAGGCGGCGCAATTGCCTTTTCCGAGGAACAGGCCGAACCCCCGCACCTGCTGCGCGGACATCGCCTTCTTGTCGCCGGCCACCCAGCGGTCGAAAGGTGAATCGTTGCTGACCACGGTGCGCTCGAAGGCGGCGATCGCCTTGGACAGGGTGCCGGCGTTGATGCCGGCGCCGGGATAGGCCTTCTCGAACAGGACGACATATTGCGCGTTCTGGTTCAGCCATCTGAACATCTGCGCGATGTCCATGTTCATTTCCACCGTGGCTTCCATCGGGCCCATCGCCTGCTCCTCGAGGGTTGCCTTGCGGCCGTCCCACATCTGGACGGTGTTGTAGCCGGTATTGAGGATCGTCGGGGTCGCGCGCCCGAGTACCATGCTCTTGAACCCCTTGGCTGTCCCCAGACCGTCGGACCAGCCGAGCACGGGATTGTGGCAGGTGGCGCAGGACATGTTGCCGTCGCGCGACAGCCGCGGATCGAAGAAGAGCTTCTTGCCGAGCTCGAGCCGCTGAGGCGTGGGCGCGTTGTCGGCCGGGTGGGGAGCCTGAGCCGGCAGGCGCCAGGCCTTCAGGCTGGGATGGCCGGCCTCGAGTACCGCCTTCTCCTGGGCCGATCCCGTCGACGGCAGCAACAGCGCTGCGAGCGTGCACAGCGCCGCTGCGTACCCGCTTTTCATTGCAGTCTTTCTCACTTTTTCCTCCACACTAAGGTCCTTCACGTAGGGTTTTCAGGAAAAGAATCACCGACTCGATCTCCTGCTGGTTGAGATCGCCGCCCCAGGGCGGCATGCGCTGTGAGCGCCCCATTGCGCCTCCGCCCTTGGCGATGATCTCCCGCAGATAGATATCGGGCGCGCGGCTCAGCGTGAGATTGAACGGGGGCGGATCCTTGATGATGGCGGCCATGCGGCCGTTCGCCCTGCCTTCGGTACCGTGGCAGAGCGCGCATCGCCCCTGATACAGCGCGCGTCCGATGCTCGTGCTCGGCTTCATCGCCGCCGCTTCGGCGCGCAGCATGAGGCGCGCCGCTTCGGTGTCCTTGCGGAGGTAGACCAGGAATTGAACGACGGACTCGATCTGGGTCAACGTCAGCTCGTCCGCCCAGGGCGGCATGAAGCTGCTGACGCCCTTGACGCCGGGGCCCCCGGAAACGAGCTTGCGCAGCTCGTCGGCGTCGTGCGCGTGCTTGGGCTGCAACAGGTTCGTGGGCGGGTACCCGGGCACGGACAGGGGCACGACGCCGCCGCCCAGCCCGTCGCTCCCGTGACAAAGTGCGCACCGGGCCTGGAATACGTGCGCGCCGTAGCGCGTGCACGGGGTCGCTTCTGCTCCACAGAAGTCCTGGGCGTTGGCCGCCATGGCGGGGGCCGACCCTGCGAGTGCGGCTGCGGCGGCCAAAGCCGCCACGGCCGCCGCGGGTACCCTGATCAGATTCTCCAGGCTCATTCGCGTCCTTCCTGCTGGTTTGGCACCGTGGCATCGCCGGGACGGCCGGCCTGCCCCGGATGCCGGAGATCAACCTCTCATATCGGCACATCCGCGGCGATCTTTAGGCCGGCCCTAAAGGTCCCGGCGGTTGCGTCCGTTAACCGCATAGAGGACTCCGGGCCAAGTGTGGGCGGCGGGGCTTTTCAAACAGTCAATCGAACAGGAGTAGATCCGTGCATCGTTACCGTCTCGTAGTGCTCGCCGCCGCGCTCGCCGCAGTTCCCGTATCGGCCTCGGCGGAGGACCACGTCGTGGTCCAGAAGGACAAGGCGTTCGCCGTGAAGACCCTGAAAGCCAAGACGGGGGACAAGATCGTGTTCCGCAACGAAGACCCGTTCGCGCACAACATCTTCTCGCTGTCACCGATTCAGTCGTTCGACCTGGGCACCTTCGGCAAGGGCGAGACCAAGGAGCTGGTGCTCAGCAAGCCGGGCAAGCTCGAGATCGAGTGCGCCATCCATCCCGAGATGAAAATGGAAATCGATGTCGAGAAGTGAGTCGATCGGGGCGCCGCGGGCGGCGCCCCCGGCTGACTACTCTCCGGAACCCTGACCTGAGGCACTCGCCTTGCGCACATTCCTTTCGAGATCGATCGGCGCGCGCCTGTGCGCCGGATTTGCCCTGGGCGGTCTGCTCATCCTGGTGATCGTCGCCTTCAGCGCGATTCAGCAGAAGCGGCTGACCGAGGCGTTCGGCAACGTTCTCTCCCACCGTGTGCCCGAGATCGCGCTGGTGAGCCGCATCCTCGGCGACCTCGAAGAGCTGAGTCAGGCGATGGGCCAGGCCTTCCTCGGCAACGACGAGGCCGCCGCGCGGGATGCCCTGGGAGCGGCCGGAAAGATCCGGGGGCGCGTCGGGGACGAGCTTCAGGAGCTGGCGAAGCGCCTGGATGCCGAAGCGTCCGACGCCATGAGCCTGAAGCAGGACATCGAAGGGCTCAGCTCGAAATTCCTCGTCGGCGTCGTGAAATTCGTGAGGCTGACCGAGGCCGGTCGCAGGGAAGATGCCCGCCAATTGCTGCTGCAGGAGATCGAGCCCGTGCGCGCGGGGCTGCGCTCCTCGGTGCGTGCCTTTCAAACCAGCCGGATCGAAGCCCTGAGCAAGACCGGCGAGGAAGTCCAGTCCTGGTACAGCGCCAGCCTGGGCGCGCTCGCCGGGCTCGCGATCTTCGCGATGCTCGGGGGGGCGCTTGCAGCCTACTTTCTCACCCGCAGCATCACGCGTCCGCTCGGGCAGGCGGTGGCCGCATGCGGTGCGGTGAGCGCCGGCAACTTCGACCACAGGATCGAGGCCGAGGGCAGCGACGAAGTGTCTCATCTGCTCAGGGGTATGAGCACGATGATGAGCGCCCTGAAGAGTTACATCGCCGAGCAGGACGAGATGGCGGCGAAGCACGCCGAGGGGTTCATCTCGCACCAGATTCCGGTGGAGCAATTCGCCGGGGCCTACGCGGAGGCCGCCGACAAGACCAACAAGCTGGTGCAGTCGCACGTCGAGCTGGTCAGAAAACTCACCGAGGTCGCCGGAAGCTATGCCAAAGGGGACCTGTCGGTGCAGATGGACCGCCTGCCGCAGGAGAAGGCGGCGATCACCGAGGCGATGGACACGGTGAAGAACAACCTTACGGCGATCAACGCCGAGATCAAGAAGCTGGTAGAGGCGGCCTCCGCCGGGGATTTCTCCGCGCGCGGGGAAGAG
>DATIWX010000143.1:0-5829 GCA_035519135.1 Burkholderiales bacterium
CCTGCTGCTCGCGGCGGGAGCGGCTCTTGCGCAGGAATCCAAGGTCCAGCTGAAGGACGGCCCGGGCCGCGACAAGGCGAACGCCTGTCTCGCCTGTCACAGCCTGGACTACATCCAGATGAATTCGCGCTTCCTCGACAAGGCCGGCTGGACCGCTTCGGTCAACAAGATGATCAACGCCTTCGCTGCCCCCATCCCGAAGGAGGACGTCGAAACTATCGCGAGCTATCTCGCGCAGAACTACGGCAAGCCTCCGCAGTAGCCTCCGCAGTAAATAGCCTGGCGGTATAAGCTCTCCCGGAATTTCGATTCCGGGAGAGCATCATGCCGATCCGCGTCGCCATCCCAGATATGGTGTCGCCTTCCTATTTCCCCGCGATCGCCGCCGTCGAGCTCGGTTTCTTCGCGAAGGAAGGGCTGGATGCGAGCGTCGAGCTGATCTTTCCGGTCACCAAGACCTACGAGGAGCTGCGCGAAGGGCGGGTCGACTTCGTCGGCGGTGCCGCGCACGCCGCGCTCTACGCGTTCAGGGACTGGCACGGCTGCAAGCTGCTGTGCGCGCTGTCGCAGAACATGTACTGGTTCCTGGTCGTGCGCAAGGACCTGGACGCGAAGCGCGGCGACCTGCGCGTCCTGAAAGGCCTGCGGGTCGGGGCGGCGCCCGGTCCCGCCGACGGCCTGCGGCGCATGCTCGCCGTGTCGGGGATCGATCCCGAGCGCGAGGTGAAAATCACGCCGGTGCCGGGCAGCGCCGCACGGGTCTCCTTCGGCATGGCGGCCGCGAAGGCGCTGGAAGAAGGCACGGTGGACGCTTTCTGGGCGAACGGCATGGCGGCCGAAGTCGCCGTGCGGCGCGGGGTCGGCACGCTCGTGGTCGACGCGCGCCGCGGCGACGGGCCCCCGGGCGCGCAGCATTACACTTTCCCTGCGCTCGTCGCGGCGCAGGAGCGCATCGACGGTAGTCCGGAAACGGCCGCCGCTGCGGTTCGCGCAGTGGCCGCCGCCCAGGCCGCGCTCAAGAAGAACCCGTCGCTTGCCGCTCGTGCGGCGCAAAGACTGTTCCCCTCTGCGGAACGGTCGCTCATCGAGGAGCTCGTTCGCCGCGACGCTCCGTATTACGACCCGCTGATCTCGCCCGAGAGCGTGCGCGCGCTCAACGGATTCGCTACGGCCTCGGGGCTGCTCTCGCGCGAGCCCGCCTACGACGAGGTCGTGGCGACACACCTGAAGCCGTAGAATTATTCCGGAAAACCCATTTACATCCACCGGCCCTTGGTTGATACTTGCGGGCGAAAAAAGGCGCTGTAAGAAGCCGCGCGTGTTTGAATGGGGGGGCGGAACTCGTGCCGGACAGGCAATGGGATGCCGCATCGAAAGCCAAAGTCGTGCTTGAGGGCCTGAAAGGCGGGTCCGAGAGCGCCATCTGCAAGCGTCACCGCATCAAGCCCGCCGAGTATCGCCGCTGGCGCAAGCAGTTCCTCGCCAACGTCGCGCGGCCCTTCGAACCCCGGCGCGTGCCTCCCGCGCAGGGGAGCCGCCTCCTTCCCGGAATGTCGAAGAAAGTGTGGGAGGAGAGCGCCAAGGCGCTGCGCGTCGCGCAGGAGCTGATCGAGGCGCTGCCCATTCCGGTGTTCTTCAAGGCGCGCGACGGCAAGCATCTCGGCGCCAACCGGGCGTGGGAAACCTACTTCGGGGTCAACCGCGAGGCCTTCATCGGCAGGACGGTCGAAGAGCTCTTCTTGTCCGCGCCCGAGGCGGCGGCCAGGCACAGGGCGGCGGACGAAGACCTTTGGCGCAACCCGGGCACGCGCAGCTACGAGCTCGAGGTCCCGGTCCACGACGGCAGCGTTCGCCACACGCTCAACTACAAGGCCACGTTCGCGGGCGCAGACGGCGAGGTTGCCGGGCTGATCGGTGCGATCATCGACATCACCGAGCGCAGGCGCGCCGAGCAGCGCCAGGCGATCGAACACCGGGTGACGCGGATCCTGTCCGAGTCCGAGACGGCGGCGGCCGCTCTGCCCGGGGTGCTCCAGGCGTTCTGCGAGACGCTCGGCTGGGCCTGCGGGGCACGCTGGAGCCTCGACGCCGCGAAGGGCGGCTTTCGCTGCGAGGAGACCTGGAGCCAGGGCGATGCCGCCGTCGCGGCTTTCCTCGCCGCCAGCCGCGAGAATACCTATCAGCCCGGGCAGGCGGGATTGATCAGGCGCGTGCTGGGCCGGGGCGAGCCGGTATGGATCGTCGACGTCTCCGCCGACGAGGGCTTTCTGCGCGGAAAGCAGGCGGCCAGGGCGGGCCTGCGCTCGGCCTTCGCGTTTCCGATCCGCCTCGGCGACGAGGTGCTCGGCGCCCTCGAGTTCTTTCACCGCGATGCACTGCAGCCCGACGAATGGCTGCTGAAGACGGGGGACGCGATCGGCGTGCAGATCGGTCACTTCATGGCGCGCGCGCAGGCCGAGGCGGATCTGCGCCAGAGCGAGGCCCGCTTCCGCAGCCTCACCGGCCTGTCTTCCGACTGGTACTGGGAGCAGGACGAGGAGTTCCGCCTGACGTTCATGTCGAGCCGCTTCGTCGAGCGCACCGGCATCGACCCGACGCCGTATATCGGCCGCATGCGCTGGGACGAGCCCGCCCCGAACCTGACCGAGTCCGATTGGGCGCGCCACAAGGCGCAGCTCGAGCGCCACGAGCCCTTCTTCGACTTCGAGATGGAGCGCGTGAGCCCTGACGGCAATTCGGTGTGGCTGTCGGTGACCGGCGAGCCGGTGTTCGAGAACCGCAAGTTCCGCGGCTACCGCGGCGTGGGCACGGACATCACCGAGCGCAAGCGCGGGCAGGCGGTGCTGCGCGCGGCCTACGACGAGCTCGCGCGCTCCAACGCCGAGCTGCAGCAGTTCGCCTACGTCGCCTCGCACGACCTGCAGGAGCCGCTGCGCATGATCGGCAGCTACACCCAGCTGCTCGAGCGCCGCTACGGCGACAAGCTCGACAGCGACGCGCGCGAGTTCATGAGCTTCATCGTCGAGGGCGCGACGCGCATGAAGCAGCTGATCGAGGACCTGCTCGCCTACTCCCGCGTCGGCACCCGCGGCAAGGAGCTGCGCCAGGTCCCGCTGCAGCTCGCGCTCGAGCGGGCGCTGGTCAACCTGCGCGCGGCGATCGAGTCGAGCGGCGCCCATATCACCCACGATGCGTTTCCCGAGGTGAGCGGCGACGACACGCAGCTCACGCAGCTCTTCCAGAATCTCATCGGCAACGCCATCAAGTTCAGGAAGGCGGACGAGCCGCTGCGCATCCACGTCGGCGTGCAGGATGCCGGCGACGAGTGGCGGTTCTCGGTCTCCGACAACGGCATCGGCATCGAGCCGCAATACTTCGAGCGCATTTTCATGGTGTTCCAGAGGCTGCATACCCGGGACGAATACCCCGGCACCGGGATCGGCCTCGCGATCTGCAAGAAGGTGGTCGACCGCCATCGCGGACGGATCTGGGTCGAATCCGCGCATGGCAAAGGCAGCACGTTCGTTTTCACGCTTCCCAAAGTCCAAAAAGGAGAAACATGAGCGCAGAACTGGACAGGACGGCTCCCCCGGTGGAGATACTCCTGGTCGAGGACAATCTCGGGGACGCGCGCCTGACGCGCGAGGCCCTCAAGGAAGGCAAGGTCTACAACAATCTCCACTGGG
This sequence comes from Burkholderiales bacterium, assembly GCA_035519135.1. Classification (GTDB taxonomy): domain Bacteria; phylum Pseudomonadota; class Gammaproteobacteria; order Burkholderiales; family SG8-39; genus VBDM01. The sequence continues at coordinate 3,687 of DATIWX010000143.1, forward strand.
TCAAGGACGGCGTGGAGGCGCTCGATTTCCTGCACAAGCGCGGCAAGTACAAGGACGCGCCCAAGCCCGACATCATCCTGCTCGATCTCAACCTGCCGAAGAAGGACGGCCGCGAGGTGCTGCAGGAGATCAAGTCGGATTCGCGGCTGATGCGCATACCGGTCGTGGTCCTCACCACGTCCAAGGCCGAGGAGGACGTCCTCAAGACCTACACGCTGCACGCGAACTGCTACGTCACCAAGCCGGTGGACCTGGAGCAGTTCATCAAGGTGGTTCAGTCTATCGACAATTTCTGGCTCACCGTGGTCACGCTTCCAAACGGAAAGTAGGCGATGGCCGAGCGCCAGCGGGTTCTGCTGATCGAGGACAATCCGGGGGACGTGCGTCTCATCCGGGAGATGCTGTCCGAAGGGGACGACGAGGCGCTATTCCACCTCGATTGCGTCGGCCGGCTCTCGCAGGGCCTCGACTACCTCGCCACGCGCAGCACCGGGGTGGTGCTGCTCGATCTCTCGCTGCCCGACAGCTACGGCTTCGACACTTTTCTCAAGGTCTACGCGCACTCGCCCAAGGTGCCGATCATCGTGCTCACCGGGCACGACGACCAGACAGTGGCGCTGTCCGCCGTCAAGACCGGCGCCCAGGACTATCTCGTCAAGGGCAAGCTCGACCGCGAGCTGCTGCTGCGCTCGATGCAGTACTCGATCGAGCGCAAGCGCTACCAGGAGCAGCTCGAGTACCAGGCGAACTACGATGCGCTCACCGGGCTGCCGAACCGCAACCTGCTGCACGACCGCCTGAAGCAATCGGTCTATGCGCAGCGCTTCGTGCGCTCCATCGGAGTGGTGTTCCTCGACATCGACCACTTCAAGTTCGTAAACGACAGCCTGGGGCACAACTCCGGCGACAAGCTGCTGCAAAAGGTCGCCGAGCGCCTCGCCGCCGCGGTGCGCGACGGCGACACCGTGGCGCGGCTGGGCGGCGACGAGTTCATCCTGATACTCAACGACCAGACCGGGCAGGAGGTCATCTACCGGGCGATGCAGCGCATCATCGGCAAGGTGGCCGAGCCGATCGAGATCGACGGCCAGGAGCTGCTGGTGACGGCGAGCGCGGGGATCAGCCTGTACCCGCAGGACGGTCCCGACGTGGAGACGCTGCTCAAGAACGCCGACGCGGCGATGTACCGCGCCAAGGAGAAGGGGCGCAACAACTTCCAGTTCTATACCGCCGAGATGAACCGGCAGGTCAACGAGCGCCTCAAGATGGAGGGCAGCCTGCGCCGCGCGCTCGAGCGAAAGGAGTTCGAGCTGTACTACCAGCCGCGCATCCGGGTAGGCGACGGCGCGCTGGTGGGCTGCGAGGCGCTGCTGCGCTGGCAGCATCCCGAGCTCGGGCTGACGCTGCCGGAGCGCTTCATCGGGCTCGCCGAGGAAACCGGGCTGATCGTTCCGATCGGCGAATGGGTGCTGCACGCCGCGTGCGTGCAGGCGCGCGCCTGGCAGCAGAAGGGACTGGCGCCGATCAGGGTGTCGGTGAACCTGTCGATGCGCCAGTTCCGGCAGGAAGCCCTGGCTGGCAGCGTCGACGACGCGCTGCGCAAGAGCGGGCTGGACCCGCGGTGGCTCGAGATGGAGCTGACCGAGAGCCTGGTGATGCAGGACACCGAGGCCGCGATCCGCGTGCTCGAGCGCCTGCGCGAAATCGGCGTGGAGCTCTCGGTGGACGACTTCGGCACCGGGCACTCGAGCCTCGCTTACCTCACGCGCCTGCCGATCAGCGCGCTCAAGATCGACCAGTCCTTCGTGCAGGCCATCAAGGGCACCGGGCAATCCGACGAAGGCATCGTCGCCCAGGCGATCATCTCGCTCGCGCACAACTTGAAGCTCAAGGTGGTGGGCGAGGGCGTCGAGACCGCGGCCCAGTTCGAGTTCCTCAAAACGCACGCCTGCGACGAAGTGCAGGGCTACCACTTCGGCCGCCCGATGCCGGCGGCGGAGTTCGAGCGCTTCGCGGGGCAAAGCAGGTTCGTGAAGACGGGAACCTAGGGGCGCGGGATCTCGTACCTGAGCTCGGCGAACCCAGGTCCAATCTGCTTTACCGAGCGTAGCCGAAGCGGCGGGAACGCAATCTGGCGCGGAAG
>DATIWX010000144.1:0-43837 GCA_035519135.1 Burkholderiales bacterium
CGCCATCAAGGACGAGATGCTCGATCAGGCGATCGAGGCCATCGAGAAGTCGGCCAACACCGGAAAGATAGGCGATGGAAAGATCTTCGTCTTCGATCTGAAGCAAGTCATCCGCATCCGCACCGGCGAGACCGGCGCGGAGGCGCTCTAGGGAGGCATCACCATGAAGAAGCTATTTGCAATAGTCGCCCTGCTCGGCGCCGTGGGCTGGTGCGCGCCGATCTTGGCACAGGACAAGCCGGCTGCTCCGGCGGCGGCGCCAGCGGCAGCGGCGCCGGCTGCGGCTGCACCGGCTGCTGCTCCGTCCGCCACGCCGACTCCGGCCCCGACGCCCAACAAGGGCGACGTGGCCTGGATGCTGACGTCGACCGCCCTGGTGCTGATGATGACCGTCCCCGCTCTGGCGCTGTTCTACGGCGGTCTGGTGCGCTCGAAGAACATGCTCTCGGTATGCATGCAGGTGTTCTGCGGGTTTGCGCTGATCACGGTGCTGTGGTGCGTCTACGGCTACAGCCTGGCGTTCACCGAGGGTAACTCCTACTTCGGATACTTGAGTCGATTGTTCTTGAAGGGCACGTTCGATCCGGCCACGGGCAATTTCTCGATGGCGGCGACGTTCAGCAAAGCCACTCCGCTTCCGGAGCTGGTGTTCGTCGCCTTCCAGGCGACCTTCGCCGCGATCACCTGCTGCCTGATCCTGGGCTCGCTGGCTGAGCGCATGAAGTTCTCGGCGATGCTGATCTTCCTGACGCTGTGGTTCACGCTGAGCTACTGCCCGGTCGCGCACATGGTCTGGTTCTTCCAGGGACCGGACGCGTACAGCGACCCCAAGACCGCTGACGCCGTGACGGCGACGGCAGGCTTGATCTGGCAGTGGGGCGCGCTGGACTTCGCCGGCGGAACGGTCGTGCACATCAACTCGGGTGTCGCCGGCCTGGTGGGCGCAATCCTGCTCGGCAAGCGCATCGGCTTCGGCAAGGAAGCCATGCCGCCGCACAACGTGCCGATGGTCATGATCGGTGCCGCGCTGCTGTGGGTGGGCTGGTTCGGCTTCAACGCGGGTTCCGCGCTCGAAGCGAACGGCTCGGCCGCCCTGGCGTTCATGAACACCTACCTCGCCACGGCCTGCGCAGCGCTCTCCTGGATGTTCGGCGAGTGGATCTTCAAGGGCAAGCCGAGCATGGTCGGTGCGGCCTCCGGTGCGGTTGCCGGGCTGGTCGCGATCACCCCTGCCGCCGGCAACGTCGGGATACCGGGCGCATTCGTCATCGGTCTCGGCGTCGGCCTGGTGTGCCTGTGGGGCGTGAACGGCCTGAAGAAGATGCTCGGCGCGGACGACGCGCTGGATGTCTTCGGCGTGCATGCCATCGGCGGGATCTTCGGCGCGTTGATGACCGGCGTGTTCAACTCGCCGGACCTCGGCGGACCCGGCTCCGTTCAGGACTGGGTCACCATGAAAACCGGCTACCCGGGGATCATGGCGCAGCTGTGGATCCAGGCGAAAGCGGTTGGCCTGGTATTCATCTGGACCGCCGTCATGGCCTTCATCTCCTACAAGATCACGGATCTCCTCGTGGGCCTGCGCGTGACCGAAGAAGAGGAACGCGAAGGTCTGGACATCAACTCGCACGGCGAGACCGCGTACCATATGTAGAGCGAGCCCTGCGAGGCTCCTTCGAGCGGGCACCTTCGGGTGCCCGCTTTTTTTTGCCCCTACGTTTGTGCGAAAATACGCGCCTTTTCGCGAGGACCCCGCCATGAAGATGGAGTATGTGATCAGCAGCTGGGATATCCCCTCGCTTCCCATCGTGGGATCGAGCGCGCGCTTTCCGGTGCGCCGCATCTTCTGTGTCGGGCGCAACTACGTCGAGCACCAGAAGGAGATGGGAGGCGACGGCCGGGAGCAGCCGTTCTTCTTCGCCAAGTCGGCTCACGATCTCGTGCCGCTCGCCGTCGGTCAGAGCGGCGCGGTGCACTACCCGCCGATGACCGGCAACTACCACTGGGAAACCGAGATGGTCGCCGTGATCGGCTCGGGCGGCTACAGGATTCCCGCGGACAAGGCCAACGAGCACGTCTGGGGCTATGCCGTCGGCCTCGACATGACGCGGCGCGACCTGCAGCAGGTAGGCAAGGACAAGGGCCGGCCCTGGACCTTCGGCAAGGATTTCGACCAGTCGGCTCCGGTGGGCGCGATCACCCCCGCCTCCAGGGTCGGGCACCCGGCCAAGGGCAAGCTTTGGCTCAAGGTCAACGGCGCGCTCCGCCAGGACTCCGATATCGACCAGATGATCTGGAGCGTGCCCGAGCAGATCGCGTTCCTCTCGCAGTACTACACCCTGGAAGCGGGTGATCTCATCATGACCGGCACGCCGGCCGGGGTCGGTGCGGCCAAGGCCGGGGACGAGCTTCTCGCCGGGATCGAGGGCCTGGGCGAGCTGCAGGTGAAAATCCTCGCTCCGCGCTGAGGAGGCCAGGTGAGCATCAAGCGCCATCAGCCGGGAAAGTTGTTCAGCGCCGCCGTGGAGCACGGCGGTCTGGTCTACGTCGCGGGCCAGGTCGCCGACGATCTCACCCAGGGAGTGAGGGGCCAGACCGAGCAGGTGCTGAAGAAGATCGACGCCGTTCTCGCCGCCGCCGGCACCAGCAAGTCGAAGATCCTTTCGGCCAACGTGTGGGTGACCGATATCCGCAACCGCGACGAGATGAACGCCGCGTGGAGCGCATGGGCGGACCCCGCCAATCTTCCGGCGCGCGCCACGGTCGAGGCCAAGCTGGCCGACGCGCGCATGCTGGTCGAGATCATGGTGACCTGCGCCAAGTAGGCGGCAGGCAGCGCCCGTCCGGCGCGGCTATTTTCGCCAGAACGCCGGCGTGACGACGATGAACAGGGTCAGCAGCTCGAGGCGCCCTACGAGCATCGCGATCGTGCAAAATCAGCTTGACGATGTAGTCGGTCAGGACCTGCTCAGGGGTCCTGGATATCGCGCAGCCTCGCGCCGTTGATATCCACGACCGTGATGTCGTTCGCCTCGGACGCCAGGCTCTCCGCGACCGACGATCCGACCTGGCCTGCACCGAGGATCACGATCTTCAAGTCGGCCGTCCGGGCGAAAAAGCACGCATTCTATGCCGAAAGACGGGCCTCCCCAAATCCGCGTCAGTCTTCCTTGCGTTTGCCGAGTATGCCTAACGCTTTCAGCTTTCGGTACAGGTGGGTGCGCTCGAGCCCGCTGCGCTCGGCCAGGCGCGCGATCGAGCCGTTCGCCTGGGCGAGATGGTGTTCGAAATACGTCCGCTCGAAAGCCTCGCGCGCCTCCCTCAATGGAAGATCGAACGAAACTCCCGCGTCGACCGGCCGCCGCGCGAACTGCGGCAGCACGCGTTCGGCGTCGCCGACCCCGATTTCCTCCTCAAGGCTGGTGAGAGCGAGCGTGCGCACCGCGGCAGCGAGGTCCTCGAGGTTGCCCGGCCAGGAGAAATGGCGCAGCACGTTCAGGGCGCCGGTGGAGAAGATCCGCGGCGGGCAGAAGCGCGTCTCTACCAGCTGGGCGAGCATCAGGGTCGCGATCTCGGGAATGTCCTCCGGGTGCTCGCGCAGAGACGGAAGGGCGATGACGATTCCGGCAAGCGCCTGCATCAGCGCCGCATCGAAGCCCTGCGAATCCACCAGGCGCTTGGGCTCTTCCGCGGTAAACGACACCAGGCGCACGTTGCTCCTCTCCGCACGCGCGGCAAGGAACGCGAGCTGTTTCTGCTGGTTCTTCGACAGCGCCGCCAGCTCCGCGGTGAAAAGCACTCCGCTCGAGACCTGCTGCAGCAAGTCCTGGGACGCATCGTTGAGCGCGTGCGACCCGTCGAACCAGGGCGTGCCGGGCTGCTGCAGGTAGCGCGCGTAGAGCTCGGGCATCACGCCCTTTTCGCCGCGCATCAGCACGGCCGTGCCGGCGGCGGAGATCTTGGACAGCCGTTTCTTCAACTCGGTGATGGTGGTGGAGCGGCCGAAGCTCGCGATGCTGAGCGGCATCGAGGCCCGCGATTCGCCGGCGCGCAGCGCCCGTTTCACGGTCGCGAGCAGCTTCTGCAGCGCGATCGGCTTCTCCAGGAAATCCATCGCGCCGATACGCGTCGCCTCGACCGCCGTATCGATGGTGCCGTGGCCAGACATCATGACCACCGGCATGTTCAGCTGACCGCCCGTCGCCCATTCCTTCAGGAGCGTGATGCCGTCCGCGTCGGGCATCCAGATGTCCAGGAGCACCAGATCGGGCCGCTCGCGCGCGCGCAGCGAGCGCGCCGCGGTGGCGTTCTCGGCCACCTGCACCGTATGCCCCTCGTCGGAGAGTATTTCCGAGAGCAGTTCCCGGATTCCGACTTCGTCGTCGACGACCAGTATCTGGGCCATTTGCGGTCAGGCGGCGAGCGGGAGAGAGATTCGCACCGCCGCGCCGCGCCCCCCTTCCCTGCCGGTCCGGTTCTCGATGGTGACGGTTCCGTGGTGCTCGTCGATGATTCGTTTCACGATCGCGAGCCCCAGTCCGGTCCCCTTGGGCTTGGTCGTGACGTAGGGCTCGAATGCCCCTTTGATGATGGCTTCCGGGAAACCGCAGCCGTTGTCGCTGATCCGCAGCCATACCTGCCCGTTCGAGAGCTCGGTCGTCACCTCGATCTTCGGGTCGCCGCTTCCGGCCAGGGCGTCCTGCGCGTTCTGCAGGAGATTGTGAATGACCTGCCGCAGGCGATCCGGATCGCCGCGCACGGGGGGCAGGTCCTTGCCAAGGTTCGTCTGGATTCGCGTGCCCGACTGCTCGTACAGCGCCAGCACCTCGGCTAGCAGGCGGTTGAGATCGAGGCCGCCGAGTTGCGGGGCCGGCGTGCGGGCATAGTCGCGGAATTCGTCCACCATGTTCTTCAGGGCGGTGACCTGCGCGACGATGGTGTCCGTGGCGTGATCGAGCGCCCGCGCGGCCTCCGGGGAGACCTTGTCGGCGAGTTTCGCCTGCAGGCGTTCCGCGGCGAGTTGAATAGGAGTGAGAGGGTTCTTGATCTCGTGCGCGAGCCGGCGCGCGACCTCGCCCCAGGCATTCGCTCGCTGCGCGGCTATCAGCTGGGTGATGTCATCGAACACGACGACGTAGCCGCCGCCCCCGGCCTCGGGCAGCGGCGACCCCCGCACGAGAATTACCGCGCCCCGGTCGCGCATGGCGACCTCCTGCTGCCATGGCGCCGCGGTGTGCTGCACGAGCTCGGACCGGAGCATCTCGGCGAATTCCGGAAGCAGCCGCCACTCCCGCAGATTCAGGCCGATCAGCGGGCCCAGGTCCTCGTGCAGGATCCGGCCCGCACCGCTGTTTACGATACGCAACACCAGGGCCTGGTCGAAGACCAGAACGCCTGCCGACAGATTGGCGAGGATGCTCTCCAGGTAAGCCTTGGCGGTCTCCAGCTGGGCCTGGTTGAGCTGCGCGGCGCGCTGCGCCTCGCCGAGCTGCTGGGTCATGCTGTTGAAGGAGCTCGTGAGGATGCCCAGCTCGTCGCGGCTGGTGACCTGGGCGCGCCTCGAGAAATCTCCCCGCGCCACGGCCTGGGTGCCCTCGGCGAGGATCGCGAGGGGCCTGGACAGGCGCCGCGACAGCAGGAACGCCAGCGCGATCGCCGAGAGCAGGGCGAGCAGGAGCGTCAGGGTCAGGGTGAGGATGTAGATCTCCTTGAGTCCTTCGCGCGACAAGGACAACTCCTTGTACGCGCGATACACGCTCTGCACCGATTCGCCCTGCTCGGCGAGCGTCTGGGGGACCCAGTGAGTCACCTGAAGGAAACGGGTGCTGCCGCGGCTTCCCCGATTCTCCAGCGGGACGATGACCCGCAACAGCAAGCCCTTGTCGCCCACGGGCTCGACGGCGCCGTACCCCCTGACCTGCCGCGCGTCGCGCAAGGCCTGAGGTCCCGGCGCCGGCGGCTCCAGCTTCATGGGCTGGCGGTACGTCTTAGCCACGACCTCTCCTTGCGCGTCGATCAGCACCGCTTCCTCGACGAAGGCCTGCTCGCGCACGCGCGCGAGAAGCGCCGGTTGCTCCTGCGGCGGGGCTTCGGAAAGGTCGAGGGCCATCACATGAGCCCTGAGCAGGAGCTCGTTCAGCATGACGTCCAGAGCCGCCCGGCCGAGATTGAGCCCGCCCTCCAGGGCGCGTTCGACGCGCACGTCGAACCAGGACTCGATGCTCTTCGAGAGGAACTGCAGCGACACCGTATACACGAGCAGCCCGGGCACCACTCCGACCAGGGCGAACATGACCAGCACGCGAAACGTGAGCAGCGATCCGAATACCTTGGCGCGGCGCTGCCGCGCCAGCTTCGACAGCTGGAACGCGACCAGGCCCAGGAGCGCAAGGGCGATGGCCGCATTCAAGCCGAGGAGCAGCGGGTAGTGCTCGGCAAACAGCGGCGAGTTCGCGGTCGCCGATGCGAGGAGGAACAGCAAGATTCCGCCGAGCGCCGCACTCGCGATCAGCACATAGGTCATCGAGCCTCCCGCACCGGCGCGAGCGGCGTGAAGGGAAACCGCTTCCATTCGGAAGCCACGGTCCACTCGCGATTGGTGACGCTGCTCACGCGGAACGGGGCCGGCAGCTGCGCCGGGTCGAGCCGCAAGCGCACGGAGGCGACATAGCTTCGCCCGTTTTCCACCTGGTCCTGACCGAGCACCGACCACCCGTGAACTCTGCCGAGAACCTGCAGCGCCTCGGCGAGGGTGGGGAAGTTCCGGTACAACGACCCGCTCGAGAGCCGGTACTGCTGCGCGAGAGGAAGGTAGGACAGGCGCAGCTCGAGTTTTTCTGAGACGGTCTTCTCGTCGAACCAGTACCAGCGCGGCCGCGTCAGCTCGAATTCGACCAGGAACCCGAGCGAGACGCCGTTGTTCAGCGCCTCGAGGAGCGGCCCGCCCAGATCGAGATGAAAATCCGCATTCAGGAGGTACCGCGTCTCGGAGATTTCCATGCCCGCGTTGCTCACCTGAATGGGCTGGGCCGGCACCGCCGTCGAGAAGCACAGGGCCAAAACCGCTCCAGCCAGGTGCAAGCGCGCATTCATCTGTCGGCCTCGGAGCCAGGTTTTCTCAGCAAGGCGTAGTAGAACCCGTCGCTGACCGCGCTCGGCAGGATCTGGCCTTCGGAATCATCGTCCCATCCGGGGAATTTCGGAAGCGGCAGCAGCTCGGCTTCGGGCTGGCGAAGAAGGAAATTCCGCACCTGAGCGCCGTTCTCCTCCGGAAAGACCGAGCACGTGGCGTAGAGCAATTTACCACCCGGTGCCAGGACCCGCCACAGGGCGTCGAGCAGCTGCGTCTGCGCGCGACCAAACTCGGCTGCGTCCGTTCTGCGCCGCAACCACTTGATATCGGGATGGCGCCTGACCACGCCCGAGGCCGAGCAGGGGGCGTCCAGCAGGATGCGATCGAAGGCCCTGCCCTCCGAGAACCCCTCCGGCTCGCGGCAATCAGCCACCACGATCCTCGCCGGGAGCTGCAGCCGGGACAGGTTCTCCGAAATGCGGCGCGCGCGCGCGGGATCCGAGTCGGCCGCCACGAGCTCGCCGTCCGCAAGCTCGAGCAGGTGGCCAGTCTTGCCCCCGGGAGCGGCGCAGGCGTCCAGAATCCTCATGCCGTCGCGAACATCCAGCAGCATCGCCGCCCGCTGGGCACCCACATCCTGCACCGAGACTTCGCCGGCGGCGAAGCCCGGCAGCCGCTCCACGCGGCAGGGTTTCTCGAGGAGCACCGCCTGCTGCCCGAGGAGCCGCGCGGCCATGCCGATCCGCTCGAGCTTGTCGAGATAGGCGTCCGCCGAGAGCCGGCGCCGGTTGACCCGAAGAATCATCGGCGGGTGGCGGTTGGCCTCCAGCAGTATCGATTCCCACCGATCCGGGTAAGCCGAGCGCACTATGTCGATCCACCACTGCGGATGACGGTAGCGGCCAGGGCCGGTCGCTTCGATTTCCGCGATCAGCTCGGGCATGCGCCGCTGGAAATTGCGCAGCACCGCGTTCACCAGGCCCTTGACCTGGATCTTTCCGAGCAGGGCCGCGCCTTCCACTGCCTGGTGCACCACTGCGTGGGCCGCTTGCGGCCGGGCGGCGAGCTCCGCGAGCGCGGCGAGGAGCAGGCCGCGTACCGGGACATCGGTGAGCGGTTTCTGCAGGAGCCTGTCCAGCGCCACGTCGACCAGCCCGTAACCGCGCAGCGCGTTGTAGCAGAGATCCTGCGCCGCGGCGGCGAGCGGCGGCGCGAGGGCGCGTCGCTTGAGGTCGGCCAGCGCGTCGTTCAGGCTCTCCCCGCTCAGGACCCGGCCGAGAGCGCGAGCCGCAGCGGCGAAAGCGTCTGCGAGGGAGTGGTTGGCGGCGACCGTGGACAAGGACGTGTTGCCGAAGGTAACGGGCGTTGCACGCATTATAGGCGCAGCGCCCTCGGCCGCGTCGCCCGCGCGGTCAAGCTAGGTTTCGAAGCGCGCTCCGGCGGAAAGCGCGAATCCACGGAGGAAGTCGGCCGCGCGCAGGCGCTTTCCACCGGGACGCTGCAGCTCGGTCACGATCAGGGCGCCTTCTCCGCAGGCGACGCGCAGGCCACGCTCATCCGTGCTCAGCACTTCGCCGGGCTCTCCCCTGCCCGCCGCGACGGTGCAGCTCCAGATCTTCAGATCCATGCCGCTAAGACGCGCTTGCGCCCCGGGCGCGGGGTTGAACGCGCGTACCCGGCGATCCACCTTCGCGGCGTCTTCACGCCAATCCACACGGAACTCCCGTTTGTCGGGCTTGGGCGCGTACGTCACACCCTCGGGCTGTTGCGGCACCGCGTCGAGCCCTCCCGCTTCGAGCGCGTCCACGGCGCGCACCACCAGCCTGCCTCCGAGCTGCGCGAGGCGCTCGGTAAGGGTGCCGGCGGTATCGCTGCTCAAGACCGTAGTCTCCTCCTGAAGCAGCACCGGGCCGGTGTCCAGGCCGGCGTCCATTTGCATGATCGACACGCCGGTCACTTGATCGCCGGCGAGCAGCGCGCGCTGGACCGGTGCCGCGCCGCGCCAGCGCGGCAGCAGGGAAGCGTGAACGTTGATCGCGCCGCGCGGGGCGATATCGAGTACCCGCTGCGGGAGGATCAAGCCGAAGGCGGCGGTGACGATGACGTCGGCACCCAGGAGCCCGATTGCCTCCTGGACGCCGGCATCCTTCAGCGTTACCGGCTGAAGCACGCGGATTCCGCGAGCGGCCGCGAGCTTCTTGACCGGCGAAGCGGTCGCTGCCAGGCCTCGTCCTGCCGGGCGGTCCGGTCGAGTAATCACGCCGCACACCTCATGGCGGGATTCGAGGAGTGACGCGAGGCAGCGCTCGGCAAATTCCGGAGTGCCGGCGAACAGGACTCTCAAGCCGTCTTGCGGAGCTGTTTCTGGAGTTTCGCCTTGATGCGGTACTGCTTCAGCCGCGACAGATAGTCGACGAAGACCTTGCCGTCGAGATGATCCAGCTCATGCTGGATGCACACCGCCAGCAGCTTGTCGGCCGTGAGCGTGAAGGACTTGCCGTCCAATCCGAGGGCGCGCACCGTCACGCGCTCGGCGCGCTCGACTGCCTCGTAGATGCCGGGCACCGACAGGCAGCCCTCCTCGCAGTACTGGATTCCGTCGCGCGCCACGATCTCCGGATTGATCAGCACCAGCAGCTGGTCGCGTGTTTCCGAGGCGTCTATCACGACCACGCGCTTGTGCACATCGACCTGGGTCGCGGCCAGACCGACGCCGGGCGCCTGGTACATGGTGTCGGCCATGTCCCGGACCAAGGCGCGTATCGATTCGTCGACTTCGGCTACCGGCAAGGCCTTCTGGTAGAGCCTTGGATCGGGGTAGTGGAGGATGTCTCGTATCGCCATAAATACTTGCAAATTTAGAGTATTAGATGCAGAATTTAATGCAGACTGTAAAATGCGGGCCGCAGCGGCTAATATAGGGATTGCGGCGCGCAAATTCAAACGGGGCGGTCATGCAAAAGTCTATCACAGCTCTTCTCGCGCTCAGCCTCGCGGGCACGGCGTGGTTCGCTCTCGCGCAGGGCGATCTGCAGGTGAAGGACACGGCGCCCGACCGTTATGTCGTTCAAAGAGGCGACACGCTGTGGAGCATCGCCACGAAGTTTCTCAAGGATCAATGGCGCTGGCCCGAGATCTGGCGGATGAACCAGGAGCAGATCCGCAACCCGCATCAGATCTCACCGGGCGACGTCTTGGTGCTCGATCGCAGCGTTTCTCCGCCCCAGCTCCGGCTCGGCGATGCGGGGGCCGGCGAGGCAAAAGCCCCCGAGAGTTCGGATTCGGTCAAGCTCTTGCCCCGCGTTTACTCCAGCAATCTGGCTGCCGGAGCCATTCCCGCCATTCCGCCGAGGGCGATCGAGCCCTTTCTCACACAGCCGCTGCTGATCGAGGAGGGCGGCCTCGACCGCGCGCCCAGGATCATTGCCACGGAAGAGAACCGCGTGAACCTGGGATCGGGCAACGTTGCGTATGTCAGCGGATTCGGTAAGGCGACGGATCCGGTCTGGCAGGTGTATCGGAGCGGACAAGCGCTGGTCGACCCCGACAGCAACCTGACCCTGGGCTACGAAGCGGTGTTCCTCGGGACCGCGAGGGTGACGCGGGCGGGCGAGCCCGCGACGGTTCAGATCGTCAGCTCCAAGAAGGAGATTGCCGCAGGCGACAGGCTCCTTCCGGCGCCCCCCCTGGTCATTCCACAGTACGTGCCCCACCCGCCGGCGTCCCAGGTCAACGGAAAGATCATTGCTCTGTACGATGCTCTATTCACCAGCAGCGGCGGACGTGATTCGATCGTCTCGATCAACCGCGGCAGACGGCATGGACTGGAGCCCGGGAACGTGCTCGCGATCCACCGCAATGTCGTCATCTACGATCAGCAGGATTACCTCAAGTCGCGGGATCGCTCCGCGGCCATCCAGCTGCCCCCGGAGCGCTACGGCCTCCTTTACATCTTCCGTACGTTCAATTCAGTCTCCTACGCCCTCGTGATGGAGAGCTCGCGGCCAGTTCAGGGCGGGGACATCGTTCAGAATCCCTGACAAACAGGCGGAATCTTCCGAGGACTCCCGCATATGAACGATTCAGGCGATCTGGCCGCCTGGATCGAACTCAGTCTGGTGCCCGGACTCGGGGGCGGCAGATTTCGCTCTCTGCTCTCCGCCTTCGGTTTACCGACCCGTGTCCTGGGAGCAACGCGATCGCAACTGTGCCGCGTCGTCCCCGAGGCGCTTGCGGCGAGCATTCTCGAGAGGGGTCGCGATGCCGAGATCGAAAAGGCGGTTCGTTGGGCCGGTCAACCCGGGCATGCGGTACTGACTCTCGCCGACGCGGCGTACCCCAGGCAGCTCCTTGAAACCCCCGATCCTCCCGCCCTGCTGTACGTTGCCGGCAACGCCGCGCTGCTATCCTCCCCGGCGTTGGCCGTCGTGGGAAGCCGAAACGCAACCCCGCAGGGATTGAAGAACGCGTATGCTTTCGCGTGCGCTCTCAGCAACGCGGGTCTCACCGTCGTGAGCGGCCTGGCGATCGGCGTGGACAGTGACGCGCACCGCGGCGGCCTCGAGGGACACGGGTCGACGATTGCCGTGCTCGGCACCGGCGTAGACGTCACCTATCCGCGCCGCAACGCGCCGCTCGCCGCCGAAATCGCGTCGCGCGGCGCCTTGGTCTCCGAATTCCCGCTCGGCACGGAACCTCATGCCGGAAACTTTCCGCGCCGCAACCGTCTTATCTCCGGTCTCGCAAGGGGTTGCCTGGTAGTCGAGGCTGCCGTCGACTCGGGATCGCTGATCACAGCGCGCTTCGCCGCCGACCAGGGCCGCGAGGTGTTCGCGATTCCCGGGTCGATCCACTCCCCGCTCTCAAAGGGCTGCCATGCCCTGATAAAGCAGGGAGCGAAACTGGTCGAGAGCGCGCAGGACGTACTCGAAGAGCTCGGCATCTCGGCGCGCCACGCGCAGAATGCGCCGCCGGCCGGCGAAGGCCACGACCTGCTTGAAAAGATGGGCTTCGATCCCTGCGACATCGACGAGCTGACCCTCCGCAGCGGCCTGCCCGCAGAAGCCGTATCGGCCGCGTTGCTCGAGCTGGAGCTTGACGGAAAGATAGCCGGCCTCCCCGGAGGCCTGTACCAACGCATCCGCTGAGGACACATGTTCGACATACTCGTCTACCTTTTCGAGAACTACTACCAGGCGCAAGCGTACCCGGACTACGATACGCTCGAGCGCAAGCTGCACGCGGCGGGCTTCGAAAACGACGATATCCACGACGCGCTCGACTGGTTGAACAGCCTCACGCATCACCCCCAGGAAGGCATCCCGGAATCGCTGGATGCGCGATCTTCCTTCCGGGGATACACCGCCGACGAATGCGCCAAGCTGACCCTGGAGAGCCGCGGATTCATTGCATTTCTCGAGAGCGCGAAGATTCTCACTCCGCTGCTGCGCGAGCTCATCATCGAGCGGGCCATGGGCCTGCCGAGCGAGATCGTCGGCCCGGACAAGCTCAAGGTGATCGTGCTGATGGTCCTGTGGACGCGCCGCGGCAACGTCGACGCGCTGGTTCTCGACGAGCTGATTCCCGACGGCGAGGAGCGGCAAGTGCACTGAGCGCGCAAACGCGCCCCGGCCGCTCGCGCTCGGCGGCGACTTTCTTGCCTCGGGTTCCGATTACACTTATTATTCTGCGCTTCGCGTAGCACGGACCGGATTCCGAATCGTCCGGTTTTTTTGCGGCTCTGCTCTTTCGTGGCCAAAAAACTCATCATCGCCGAGAAGCCTTCCGTGGCGAACGACATCGCCCGCACGCTGGGAGGCTTCACGCGTCACGGCGA
Organism: Burkholderiales bacterium; assembly: GCA_035519135.1. Taxonomy (GTDB): domain Bacteria; phylum Pseudomonadota; class Gammaproteobacteria; order Burkholderiales; family SG8-39; genus VBDM01. The sequence continues at coordinate 12,909 of DATIWX010000144.1, forward strand.
CTACTACGAAAGCCGCGACTACGTGCTTTCCTCGGCGATCGGTCACCTGCTAGAGCTCGTCCCGCCCGAGGGCGTCGAGGTGAAGCGAGGCAAGTGGTCCTTCGCCAACCTGCCGGTGATCCCCCCGCACTTCGACCTGCGGCCCATCGAGCGCACCGAGGAGCGCCTCAAGCTCCTGGTGAAGCTGCTCCGCCGCAAGGACGTGACTGGAGTCATCAATGCCTGCGACGCGGGGCGGGAAGGGGAGCTGATCTTCAGGTACATCGTCCGGCACGCGGAGAGCAAGAAGCCCATTGAGCGCCTCTGGCTGCAATCGATGACGCAGACATCGATCAAGGAAGGGTTCGAGCAGCTGCGCAAGGATCGCGAGCTGCTTCCTCTGGCCGACGCGGCCCTGTGTCGCTCCGAGTCCGACTGGCTGGTCGGAATCAACGGAACGCGCGCCATGACGGCCTTCAACTCGAAGGAAGGCGGCTTCTACAAGACCACGGTCGGCCGCGTGCAGACGCCGACGCTTGCCATCCTGGTGGAGCGCGAGGAGCGCATACGCGACTTCAAACCGCGCGACTACTGGGAGATCCACGGCACGTTCGCGGCCGCCGCCGGAGAATACGCCGGCCGCTGGTTCGACGAGGACTTCCAGAAGCCCAAGGACGACGGCGAAGCGAGAGCGGAAAGGCTCTGGAACAAGGAACGGGCCGACGCGATCCGCGAAAAATGCCTCGGAAAACCGGGCATCGCCACCGAGGAGGCCAAGCCCGCTTCGCAGCTGTCTCCGATGCTCTACGACCTTACCAGCCTTCAACGCGAAGCGAACGGACGCTTCGGGTATTCCGCCAGGACCACGCTGTCTCTCGCTCAGGCGCTGTACGAAAAGCACAAGGCGCTGACGTATCCGCGCACCGACTCGCGCGCCCTGCCCGAGGACTATCTCGGCACGGTGAAGAAGACCCTGGACGCCTTTGCCACACAAAAGGCCCTGGGCTATGCGCCGCACGCGGCCCGCATTCTCAAGCAGGGCTGGGTCAAGCCGAACAAGCGCATCTTCGATAACAAGAAGATCTCCGACCACTTCGCGATCATCCCGACCATGCAGCCGCCGCGCCACCTCTCCGAGGCGGAGGGGAAGCTCTACGACATGGTCGTCAAGCGCTTCCTCGCGGTGTTTTTTCCGGCCGCGGAGTATCTCGTCACCACGCGGATCACGCGGGTCGAGGGCGAAGCCTTCAAGACTGAAGGCAGGGTCATGACCGAGGCAGGGTGGCTCCAGGTCTACGGGAAGGACGCGGAAACTTCCGAGTCCCCGAGCCTGGTCGCCATCAAGAACGGGGAGAAAGTACGAACCAAGGAGGTCGACGTTCGCGCCAGCCAGACCAAACCGCCGGCGCGCTTCACCGAAGCGACTCTTCTGTCGGCGATGGAGGGCGCTGGAAAATTGATCGAAGACGAGGAATTGCGCGAAGCCATGAGCGAGAAGGGGCTGGGAACGCCGGCAACGCGCGCGCAGATCATCGAGGGGCTCATCTTCGAGGATTACGTCCACCGCGTCGGACGCGACCTTCACCCGACGCCGAAAGCATCCTCGCTGCTGTTCGCGCTGCGTCACTTCGGCGTGACCGAGCTGTGCTCGCCCGAGCTCACCGGCAACTGGGAGTTCAGGCTCAAGCAAATGGAGCACGGGGACCTGCCGCGCAGCGCGTTCATGGATCACATCGTCGATCTCACCAGCGAGATGGTGTCGCGCATCAAGCGCGGCGATATCCCGGACACCGCATTCCTCACCCTGAATACGCCCTGTCCGAAGTGCGGCAGCAAGGTGAACGAGACCTATCGCAAGTTCAAGTGCCAGAAGTGCGACTTCTCGATCTGGAAGGTGGTATCCAGCCGCGAGTTCGCCCCCGAGGAGATCGAGACCCTGATCACCAAGCGCTCGGTGGGGCCGTTGACCGGATTCCGCAGCCGCGCCGGGAAGCCCTTTGCGGCCGTGGTGCGGCTCACTCCGGAACTCCGGGCCGAGTTCGACTTCGGAAGGCCCGCGGACGGCGAGGGCGCCGCAAAGGTGGATTTCACGGGCCTGACGCCGCTGGGTCCTTGTCCTAAATGCGGGGGCCGCGTCTTCGAGCAGCCCATGGCTTACGTTTGCGAGAACAGCGTCAATGCTGATCGCAGTTGCGACTTCCGCTCGGGCCGCGTCATCCTGCAGAGGCCGATCGAGCGCGAGGAAATCCAGAAACTGCTCGCCACGGGCAGGACTGATCTGCTCCACCGGTTCATTTCCAGGAAGGGACGGCCGTTCTCCGCGTTTCTGGTTCGCGGTGCAGACGGCAAGGTAGGGTTCGAGTTCGCCCCGCGCGCGGCGAAGCCGGGATCGCCCGCCGTCAGGAAGGAAGCGGCGCCGGAGGCGTCCGCGAAACCCGGCAAGCCGCGAGCGAAGCGGCCTGCCGGGCGCGCCCGGCCGAAAACGCGAAAAGCCGCCTAGTTCAGACGTCCAGCCTGGCGACCAGAGCGTTTTGCTCGATGAACACCCGCCGCGGCTCGACGTCGTCGCCCATGAGCTTGGTGAAGATCTCGTCGGCCGCGATCCCGTCCTCGATCTGGACTTTGAGGAGGCGGCGTGACTGCGGGTCCATGGTCGTTTCCCACAGCTGCTCGGGATTCATCTCGCCGAGACCCTTGTAGCGCTGCGTCGCTGCGCTGCGCTCGACTTCTCCCTGAAGCCACTTCATCGCCTCCGAGAAATCGGCGACCGGCTGCTGCTTGTCGTCGCGCATCACCGTCGCCCCGGGACCCACCGCGGCGTTGAGCACCTGGGACAGGCGATCGAGATGCTCATAGTCACCGGATTGGAGAAAATCCTGATCCAGCACGCTTGTCCGGGCGTTGCCGTGGTGATTGCGTTGAATGACGAGCTGATGCTGCTCGTGCTTCTCGTCGTAGCGGGCTCGAACTTCGACCCCGTTACCGTTGACCGCCATTGCCTGCTTGAGCCGGAGCGCGCTCGCCCCCGCTGCTTGCGCGCTGGACAGGTCCACCTTTACTCCTCGCTTGAGAGCGGCTAGGGCTTCCTCGTCGATGGTCTTGGAGAGGCGGGTGACAATCGCCTCGCGGGAGAGATAGCCTATTGCCAGCTGCTCGAGCGATTTTCCGTCGATTCGCCCGCCAACCTTCGGCACGAGCGATGCGCCTACCAGCGCCTGGGTCAGCATGTACTGAGCACGCTCATGCTCGTCCTTGAAGTAGCGCTCCTGCTTTCCGAGCTTTACCTTGTACAGCGGCGGCTGCGCGATATAGACATATCCCTTCTCCAGCAGGTCCCGCATCTGCCGATAGAAAAAGGTCAAGAGAAGGGTACGGATGTGGGCCCCGTCGACATCCGCGTCCGTCATGACGATTATGCGGTGGTATCGCAGCTTCGCCACGTCAAATTCTTCCGTACCTATGCCGGTCCCGAGCGTCTGGATCAGCGTTACGATTTCCTGGGAGGAAATGAGCTTTTCAAAGCGCGCCTTCTCCACGTTCAGGATCTTGCCCTTCAGCGGCAGAATCGCCTGGAACTTGCGGTCGCGTCCCTGTTTGGCCGAGCCGCCTGCCGAGTCGCCCTCGACGATGTACAGCTCGCACAGCGCCGGATCCTTCTCCTGGCAATCCGCGAGCTTGGCCGACAGGCCGAACGAGTCGAGCACGCCCTTGCGGCGCGTCATCTCGCGCGCCTTGCGCGCCGCCTCGCGCGCCCGGGCCGCGTCGACGATCTTGCTGCAGATGATGCGCGCGTCGTTGGGCCGCTCGAGCAGGAAGTTCTTCAATTTCTCCCCGACCAGCTCCTGGACCACGGGCCCCACTTCCGACGACACCAGCTTGTCCTTGGTCTGCGAGGAGAACTTGGGCTCCGGAACCTTGATGGAAAGCACGCACGACAGGCCTTCGCGCATGTCGTCGCCGGTGGTCTCGACCTTGGCCTTCTTGGCGATCTCGTTCGACTCGATGTACTGATTCAGGCTGCGCGTCATCGCGGCGCGCAGGCCCGAGAGGTGGGTGCCGCCGTCACGCTGCGGGATGTTGTTGGTGAAGCACAGCACCTGCTCTTGGTAGGAATCGTTCCACTGCATCGCGACTTCGACGGTAATGCCCTCTTTCTGCGCGATCGCGTGAAAGGGCGTCCCGTGGAGAACGTTCTTGCTCTTGTTGATGTACTCGACGAATCCCTTTACGCCGCCGGTATGGGCGAAGTTCTCCTCCTTCCCGGAGCGCTGGTCGACAAGCTGAATCTTGACCCCGTTGTTGAGGAACGACAGTTCGCGCAGCCGCTTCGCCAGGATGTCGAAGTGGTATTCGATGACTCCGAAGGTGTCGGTGCTGGCCAGAAAGTGCACTTCGGTGCCGCGCCTTTCCGTCTTGCCGGTCACCTTGAGCGGCGCCACCGGTACGCCGCGGCGGAATTCCATGAAGTGGCTTTGTCCCTCGCGGCGAATCGTCAGCCGGAGCCAGTCGGAGAGCGCGTTGACCACCGACACGCCCACGCCGTGGAGACCGCCGGAGACCTTGTACGCGTTGTTGTCGAACTTGCCGCCGGCATGGAGCTCGGTCATGACGATCTCGGCCGCCGAGCGCTTCTGCTCGTCCTGCTCGTGCACCCCCGTGGGAATACCGCGCCCGTTGTCGACCACGCTGATCGAGTTGTCGGTGTGGATGGTGACGGCGATCTCGTCGCAGAACCCTGCCAGGGCTTCGTCGATCGCGTTGTCCACGACCTCGAACACCATGTGGTGCAGCCCGGTGCCGTCGGAGGTGTCGCCGATGTACATTCCCGGGCGCTTCCGGACCGCATCGAGGCCTTTGAGGACCTTGATGCTGTCCGAATCGTAATGCTCGCGAGGGTTGCCGTCCTTCTCCGCTTCAGCCATGTTTCTCGTTTCTCTCAGATTCGCATCGGCATGACGACGTACTTGAAGTCGCTGCGCTGGGGTAGGGTAAACAGGGCGCTGGAGTTGGCGTCGCCCAGTCCGCATTCGACCTCGGCCACGTCGAGGTTGTTGAGCACGTCGACCAGGTAGCCGACGTTGAAGCCGATGTCGAGGGTTTCCCCCTTGTAGGGAACATCGAGCTCCTCCTGCGCTTCTTCCTGTTCGGTGTTGCTGCAGCTGATTTTCAGGCTGCCGTCGCCTAGCACCCAGCGTACCCCGCGAAACTTGTCGCTGGTGAGGATCGCGGCCCGTTGCAGCGCCTGCAGCAGGGCGATCCGGTCGAGCATGAGCTTCTTAGGCTGGTTCTGCGGTATCACTCGGCCGTAGTCCGGAAACTTTCCGTCGACCAGTTTGGAGACGAGCAGGACATTGCCGAATCTGAACCGCGCCTGGGCCGCAGACAGGTCGATCGCTACCGGATCGTCGCTGTCGTCCAGCAGCTTAGACAGCTCGATGATGGTCTTGCGCGGGAGTATGACCTCCTGCCGCGACAGATTCTTGCCGCCGATCTTGCGGCTGGCGTAGGCTAGACGGTGCCCGTCGGTCGCCACGAGCTTGAGCTGGTCGTCCTCCACGACCATGAGCAGGCCGTTGAGATAGTAGCGAATGTCCTGTTGTGCCATGGCATACTGGACCAGCCCCAACAGCGAGCGCAGCAGCTTCTGCGGAACGGTGAAGCTGGTCGCCGCCGCTTCGGCGAGCACCAGTCTGGGAAAGTCGTCCGCCGGCAGCGTTTGCAGGTTGAAGCGGCTTTTCCCCGACTTCACCTGGAGGCGCCGATCCTGAAGGACCAGCTGCACTTCCGCGCCCTCCGGCAGCGCCCTCAATATATCGAGAAGCTTGCGCGCACCCACGGTGATCTGCTTCGCTTCCCCGGGACCTTCGACGGTCATGCTCGTGGTTATCTCTATCTCGATATCGGTTGCCACGAAATCGATATGCGTATCGGTCCTGGACAGCAACACGTTGGAAAGAATCGGCAGCGTGTGGCGCCGTTCGATGATTCCGGCGACCGCCTGCAGAGGCTCTAAGAGCGCTTCGCGTTTGGTCTTCAACAGATTCATGTTGTTCTTCCTTGATGATGATGATGACCGCGGCTTTTCACGTGGATAACTCGTTTAGACCCGGCAAGCAAGCGGCGTAGGGCCGCAGCGAACCCTGTGGGTAACTGCGCGACCGATGGTGGGCAAACCTGGAACAACATCATCGCGTCGGTCGGCGGGTGTGTTTGCTCACAATTCGTCCACCGCTTTTACCCAGCCTCATCCTTTTAGGACCTGCTCGAGCACATGGTAGTCGCGGTTGATGTCGTGATTTTTCTCCCGCAGCGTCGCGATCGTCCGACATGCGTGAAGAACGGTGGTGTGGTCGCGGTTCCCGAAGGCGTCGCCGATGTCCGGGAGACTCATCTGCGTGAGGTCCTTGGCGAGCGCCATCGCGAGCTGCCGGGGACGGGCTACGCTACGACTGCGCTTCTTCGAATGCATGTCCGACACCTTGATCTTGTAGTACTCGGCGACGGTCTTCTGAATGTTGTCGACGGTGATCTGCCGGTTCTGCGCGCTGAGGAGGTCCTTGAGTGCTTCCTTGGCCGTGTCGAGCGTGATGTCCCGTCCATTGAAGCGCGAGTACGCGACCACGCTCTTCAACGCCCCCTCCAATTCGCGCACGTTCGAACGTATGTGCTTCGCGATGAAAAACGCCACTTCCTCGGAGAGCTTGAGGGATACGGCCTCGGCCTTCTTGAGGATGATCGCCACTCGCATTTCCTGCTCCGGGGGCTCTATGGCTACGGTCAGGCCCCAGGAGAAACGCGATTTGAGGCGCTCGTCTATGCCGGCGAGGTCTTTAGGGTACGTATCGCAGGTGATGATGAGCTGCTTGTGCGACTCGATTAAGGCGTTGAAAGCGTAGAAAAACTCCTCCTGGGTGCGGTCCTTGCCGGTGAAGAACTGGATGTCGTCTATGAGGAGCAAATCGAGCGAATGGTAGTAGCGCTTGAATTCGTCGAACGACTTTTGCTGGTAGGCGCGGATGACATCCGAAATGTACTGCGCGGCGTGGAGGTAGCGCACTCGTGCGCTGGGGTGCTGCTGCAGGACGTGGTTGCCGACGGCGTGGATCAGGTGGGTCTTGCCGAGGCCCACGCCCCCGTAGATGAACAGCGGGTTGTACGACGTCCCGGGATGCTCGGCGACTTGGAGCGCCGCGGCGCGGGCGAGCTGGTTGGCCTTGCCGGCGACGAACCCGTCGAAGCTGAATTCCGGAATGAGGCTGGAGCGATCCGCGTGAGCCGGCTTGAGCGTAGGCGGGCGGGCAATGCGCGCCGCCGGCGCTGCAGCCTTCGCCGGCTCGGAGGGTTCCGGCGCATCCAGCGTCAGCGAGACCCGGATGGGTGAGGAGAAAAATTCCGCTCCCAGGGCCTCAATCCGGGGCATGAACCGCTCCTTGACCCACTGCAGGACGAAGCGGTTGGGAGCGAGCAGGCGCAGTTCCCCGGAGGGCGCCGCTGACGCGTCCAGTTTGAGCGGCCGGATCCAGGTATTAAACTGCTGAGCGGGAAGCTCTTTTTCTAATCTACTCAGGCAAGTAGCCCAGAAACCCTGCATGGACTTTTTTAGGCTGAATTCCAGAAAAACTGCGAGCCCGATTTTACTCCGTTCAGGGCGAGTTATCCACAGCGGAAGCAGCCTTTTCAAGACTCGATCGCAGTATTCGGAGAATGCTTCGCTCGTTGACAATCCCGCACTACATCCAGTCTAATCGAGGGTTCCGTCCGCCATAGAAAACTCTCTCGATGAAACGTACTTTTCACCCTTCTGTCGTCCGCAGGAAGCGGACCCACGGGTTTCTTGTCCGCATGCGTACTCGCGGGGGCCGGGCCGTCATCCGTGCGCGCCGCGCCAAAGGTCGGGCTCGGCTGGGCGTTTGAGCATCCGCAGGCGTTACGGTCGAAAGCTGCGCCTCGGGACAACCGACATCGCCGCGCTGCTTTCAGCCGGCAGAGCGCTTAGGTGTTCCGGATTCAGCGTGCTTCTCCGAGCTAACGCATTCGGCGTTGCCAGGCTCGGCCTCATCGTCCCGAAACGGGTACTTCCGCGCGCTGTCGATCGCAACCGGATGAAGCGCGTGCTGCGGGAATTGTTCCGCGCGCGACAGGAACATCTCGGAAGCCGCGACATCCTGATTCGCGTGAACGCACGCCAAGTCGAGCTGGCAGACGTGGAACGATGCCTTACAGGATCTCAGTGAGCAGGCTGCTGTCCTACCTGGTTCTCGGCTACCGGTACTCGGTCAGTCCGCTGCTGGGCATGCACTGTCGCTTCCATCCCTCCTGCTCCGCCTACGCATTGGAGGCGCTGGAGCGCCACGGGGCGGTGCGCGGCGGGTGGCTCGCACTCAGGCGCTTGGCGCGCTGCCATCCCTGGCATCCCGGCGGTCACGACCCGGTTCCGTAGCGACGACATGGATACGCAGCGCCTGATTCTACTGATCGTGTTCTCCTTCTCCTTGCTGCTTCTCTGGGAAGCCTGGCAGAAGGAAACCCGGCCGCCCCTACCGGCGGCGCCGGCAAGCCAGGGCGCCGTGCCGACTCCGAGCGCGCGAACCGACGCGTCCCCGGCAGCGGCAGGGCGCGGAGAGGTGCCCTCGGCAGTTGCCGCCGCCACTGACGGCGGGCCCCGAGAGCAACTCCGCGTCAGCACGGACATCGTGCGTGCGGAAATCGATACCCGAGGCGGAGACATTACCTATCTGGAGTTGCTGCAGCAGAAGGACTCCCGCGACGAGAAAAAGAACATCGTGCTGTTCGGGCCCGAGCATCGCTACGCGGCCCAGAGCGGCCTCATCGGGGCGGGTTTGCCCAACCACAAGACGCCGTTTCGCGCGCAGGCAAAAGAGTTCACCCTGGCTCAGGGCCAGGACAAGCTCGAGGTCAGGCTGGAGGCAAGCGCGGCGCAAGGAATCAAGGTAACGAAGGTCCTGACGTTTCATCGGGGGAGCTATCGCATCGACGTTGCCGAGGAGGTCGCAAACGGCAGCTCCGCTCCACTCGCGACCGACGCCTACTTCCAGCTCACTCGCGACGGCAAGTCCCCCGGGGGCGATCCCTACATGACACAGACCTACACGGGCGCTGCGGTCTACACCGAGCGCGACAAGTTTCAGAAGGTCACTTTCGAGGACATCGCCAAGGGCAAGGTCGCGTATCCGAAGACCTCGGATAACGGCTGGATTGCGATGATCCAGCACTATTTCGTCGCCGCCCTCCTGCCCCTGGAAAAATCACCGCGCGAGTTTTACAGCCGCAAGCTCGACGGCGATCTCTTTTCCGTCGGCGTGATCGTGCCGGTCGGGCCGATCGCTCCGGGGGCGACGGCGAGGGTGGAAGTGCCGCTCTATGCCGGACCCCAGGACCAGGATCACCTTCAGTCGGTGGCACCGGGCCTGCAACTCGTCGTCGACTACGGCTGGCTGACGGTGATCGCGGCGCCGCTGTTCTGGGTGCTCAAGGTGTTCCATGGATGGTCGGGGAACTGGGGGCTGGCGATCATTCTGCTGACAGTACTCATCAAGCTGATCTTCTTCCCCTTGTCCGCAGCGAGCTACCGTTCGATGGCGAAGATGAAGCTCGTCACGCCGCGCCTCATGAAGCTGCGCGAGCAGTACGGTGACGACAAGGTCAAGATGAACCAGGCGATGATGGATCTGTACAAGACCGAGAAGATCAATCCGCTCGGCGGGTGCCTCCCCATCGTCGTGCAGATACCGGTGTTCATTGCGCTCTACTGGGTGCTGTTCGAGAGCGTGGAGCTGCGCCACGCCCCCTTTTATCTCTGGATCAAGGATCTTTCAGCTCCCGATCCCTGGTACGTGCTGCCGACGCTGATGATGGTCTCGATGATCGTGCAGACCAAGATGAACCCCACGCCGCCCGATCCGGTTCAGGCCAAGGTCATGATGATCATGCCGCTGGTGTTCGGCGTGATGTTCTACTTCTTCCCTTCGGGCCTGGTGCTCTACTGGTTCATCAACAATATCCTGTCGATCCTGCAGCAGTGGCAGATCACCCGCATGATCGGAGACAAGACGGGCAACAAGCGCTGAAGGCGCGGACCCGCATGGGCAGGCGATCGCATGGCAGCGCCGGCTGATTCCGACGTCATCGCGGCGATCGCGACGGGCCAGGGGCGCGCCGGAATCGGGATCGTCCGCGTTTCTGGAAGGGACCTCGAGCATTTCGCCACCCAGTTGCTGGGCGCGACGCCGCCGGCGCGGACCGCGACGCGGGCGACTTTCAGGAGTGGCGCTGGCGAGCCGATCGACGACGGCATCGCGCTCTTCTTTCCTGCGCCGGCGTCCTATACGGGCGAGGACGTGCTCGAGCTTCAAGGCCACGGTGGCCCGGTGGTGCTACAGCTGGTTCTGCGGCGCTGCCTCGAGCTCGGGGCGCGCATTGCCGAGCCGGGGGAGTTCAGCCGGCGCGCCTTCCTCAACGACAAGCTCGACCTTGCCCAGGCCGAGGGCGTAGCCGATCTCATCGACGCGGCGACCGAAGCGGCGGCGCGCAGCGCTTTGCGCTCGCTGCGCGGCGAGTTCTCGGCGCGCGTCCGCAGCTTCGCGCAACAACTCATCGAGCTGCGCGCGCTGGTCGAGGCGACGCTTGATTTTCCGGAGGAGGACATCGATCCGCTCGACCGCGAGGACGCGCGCCGGCGTCTGTCGCGGCTGGAGCAGGAGGTTGCCCGTTCGCTTGCGCTCGGGCGCCAGGGGAGCGTGTTGCGGAGCGGCTTGCAGGTGGTGCTCGCGGGGCAGCCCAACGTCGGCAAGTCCTCGCTGCTCAACCGGCTGGCTGGCGAAGAGCTCGCAATCGTCACGGAGATTCCCGGGACGACGCGCGATCTGGTGCGCCAGACGATCCAGATCGAAGGCGTGCCCGTCAGCATCGTTGACACGGCGGGCCTGCGCGACACCGACGACGCCGTCGAGGCGATCGGGGTCGCGCGCGCCTGGGAGGCGATCGGGCAGGCCGACGCGATGCTGCTGGTCGTCGATGCGCGCGAGGGGCTCACCCCGGCCGACGCGGCGATCCGAGGCCGGCTTCCGGCCAAGCTCACTCCGGTGACGGTGTTCAACAAGATCGACCTTTCCGGGGATGCGCCCGGGGTCGAGCTGCAAGGGCGAGCTTGGCGCCTGCACGTATCAGCCAAGACCGGATTGGGTATCGATGGCCTGCGCAAGACCCTTCTCAAGCTCGCCGGCTGGCAGCCGGAAGGCGGAGACATCTTCATGGCACGCGAGCGCCATCTCGTTGCCCTCGAGCACGTTGCGACCGCTCTCGCGCGCGCGAGACAAAGCGCGCTGCGCACCGAGCTGTTTGCGGAGGAATTGCGATCCGCGCAAAGCGAGCTCGACTCGATCACGGGCGAGGTCACGGCCGATGAACTGCTGGGGGAGATCTTTGCGCGCTTCTGCGTCGGAAAGTAGGGCGTGAGAAACCGGCTCCCGGTGCTCGGTGCGCTGGCGATGTGCGGAGCGAGCGGTGCCGTGTTCAGCGCGCTGCACTCGCCTCTGCCCTGGATGATCGGTCCATTGCTCGCGATGGCGCTCGGCAAGTTTCTCGGTGCGCGCGTCGCCTCGCCAACGGGAGCCAGGTCGGCGGGCCAACTGGTCATCGCTTGCGCGCTCGGCTTGTATTTCTCCCCGGCGGTGACCGGCGAAGTCGTGGCGCACTGGTACCTCCTTCTGGCTGCGGCGCTGCTCGCCGTGCTGCTTGCCTACGCCAGCGGCTGGCTTCTCATGCGCACCGCCGGACTCGACGCCACCACCGCGCTGTTCGCGAGCGTTCCGGGCGGTGCCGCGGAAATGACCATTCTGGGGGAGCGCTTCGGCGCTCGCCCCGATCGAGTCGTGCTTGCGCAGGCGCTGCGCGTGGTCATCGTCGTGGTGGTCGTGCCGTTCGCCTTCACCGCACTGGGTCTGCACGGCGTCGACCCTTATCGTCCCGCGCAGGTCGCCCTGGATGGCGCGGGGCTGATCGCGCTGCTTTGCATCGCGGCTGCAGCAGGTGGCGCGCTGGCGAAGCTGCGCATTCCGAACGCTTGGATGCTCGGGCCGCTCGGTGCGACGGTGGCGTTGACGCTCGGCGGGGTGAGTCTGTCCGCCATACCGACGTGGCTGTCGAATGCGGCGCAGCTTCTGATCGGTTGCTCGCTGGGCTCGGCGTTCGAGCGCGAGTCGCTGAGGAGCTCCCCGCGTTTCATCGGAATGGTATGCCTGTCGGTGGCGCTCGCCATGCTGGTTTCCGCGCTGTCTGCTTGGGGTCTCGCCTTGCTCGGTGCTGTGCCGGTCTCAACCATGGTGCTGGCGACCGCGCCGGGAGGGATGGCCGAAATGTGCGTCACGGCCAAGGTTCTCCAACTCGGTGTGCCGCTCATCACCGCGGCCCATGTCACTCGGGTCATCATTCTGGTCACGACCACGGCGCCCACATTCAAATTGGCCCGGCGACTGAGGGAGACCTGGGGAGAGTGACCTTGAATCTGAGTATAACCATCTGTTTAACATTGTTATTTCACTGAATCTGCGGATCGTGATAGAGTTCGCTCCCTTATCCTTTGCTCGGCCGGCGGCGCGCTCTTGCTGCGCTACCGAGCCGCTTTCGTGAGGCCCCAGGAATGAACCAGCCCTACCCCGCTGCTTTCGATATTGGCGCTCCCACCTATGTCCAGCATGCCGGCGCCAAGGAATGGGTTGCCCGGATCGCCGCGCTGACGAAGCCCGACCGGATTCAATGGTGCGACGGGTCGAAGCAGGAGTACGAGCGCCTGTGCGGGGAAATGGTCCAGTCCGGGATGCTGAAGGCGCTCAACCCCACGTTGCGGCCAGGTTCCTACCTCGCGCTATCGGATCCGAACGACGTGGCTCGGACCGAGGACCGCACTTTCATCTGCTCGGAGCGCAAGGAGGACGCGGGTCCTACCAACAACTGGGTCGATCCGCGCGAAATGCGTTGGACCCTGGACAAGCTGTTCGACGGCTGCATGCGGGGCCGGACGCTGTATGTGGTTCCGTTTTCTATGGGTCCGCTCGGCTCGCATATCGCGCACATTGGCATCGAGCTGACTGACTCGCCCTACGTTGTCGTGAGCATGCACATCATGACGCGTATGTCTCGGAAAGTATGGGATATTCTAGGAAAGAATGGGTACTTCGTACCCTGCGTGCACTCGGTCGGCGCGCCGCTCGCGCCCGGCCAGAAGGACGTGAGGTGGCCTTGCAGCAAGGAGCATCGGTACATCGTTCACTATCCCGAGACCAAAGAGATCTGGTCGTTCGGCTCCGGGTACGGCGGCAACGCCCTTCTCGGAAAGAAGTGCTTTTCCCTGCGAATCGCGTCGATCATGGGACGCGAACAGGGCTGGCTCGCCGAGCACATGCTGATTCTCGGAGTGACGCCGCCGTCGGGAGAGAAGATCTACGTGAGCGGAGCGTTTCCTTCGGCCTGCGGCAAAACCAACTTCGCGATGCTTATTCCGCCCGCGGCCTTCAGCGGCTGGAAGGTCTCGACAGTAGGCGAGGATATCGCCTGGCTCAAGCCGGGGAAAGACGGCCGCTTCTATGCGATCAACCCTGAATCTGGCTTCTTTGGAGTGGCTCCCGGAACTTCGCTCAAGACCAACCCCAACTGCATGAAGATGATCGAGAAGAACACCATCTTCACCAATGTCGCCATGACAGCTGACGGGGACGTCTGGTGGGAGGGCATGACCGACACGCCGCCGGCGCACCTGATCGACTGGCAGGGCATGGAATGGACACCTGGCTGCGGCAGGAAGGCCGCTCATCCCAATGCTCGTTTCACCGTTCCGGCATCGCAATGTCCCTCCATCGATTCCGCGTGGGAAGATCCGCAGGGCGTACCGATCTCGGCTTTCTTGTTCGGCGGGCGCCGCTCCGACACGGTTCCTCTGGTGACCGAAACGTTCGACTGGGATTCAGGGGTCTATGCGGCGGCAACCATGGGTTCGGAAACCACTGCAGCCGCGACTGGGAAGGTCGGTGTCGTGCGTCGCGATCCCATGGCGATGATTCCCTTCGTGGGCTACAACATGGGCGACTACTTCAGCCATTGGCTCAAGCTGGGTCGCGCTGTCCCCAAGCGCCCGCGCATCTTTTGCGTCAACTGGTTTCGCACCGATGCCTCGGGCAAGTTCATCTGGCCGGGCTTCGGCGAGAACATGCGCGTGCTGAAATGGATCGTCGAGCGCTGCCAAGGCAAAGCAGGCGCCGTGGAAACGCCGATTGGCCACGTTCCGGCGTTCGAAGATCTGGAGTGGAAGGGACTCGAAACCTTCGGTGGTGAGAAGTATCAGCGCGTTAGCGCGGTTGATGGTCCAGAGTGGAAGCGTGAGCTGAAGCTCCACGACGAGCTATTGCAGATGCTAGGCGGACGGATGCCCAAGGAACTCGCGTCACGTCGCGCCCAGCTGGAGCGGTCCCTGGGCTGAAGGAAACGCAGTCCCCTCGAAGCCGTCGCTCAGACGGCTTTTTTGTTTGTGGTGTCGATAAGGTGGTGGACCGGTTGTGAGCATTCGGTTCACAAGCAGTGGATTTGCTGTGGATGTTCCACGTGAAACAGGTGGAAAAAGCCTGTCCTCGACACCCGTTTGGCCTTAGAATTTGGCACTTCTCGGATTTACCTACCGGAACCGATGCAATTTACGGCTCAATTCGACGTGATCGTGGTTGGCGGCGGGCATGCTGGCACCGAGGCGGCGCTTGCCGCTGCCCGGGCAGGGTGCAGCACCCTGCTGGTTACGCACAACCTCGAAACGCTAGGGCAAATGTCGTGCAACCCCTCCGTTGGCGGAATAGGAAAGGGCCATCTAGTCAAAGAGATAGATGCTCTGGGCGGTGTGATGGCCCTAGCCGCCGACGAAGCCGGCATCCAGTTCCGTACGCTCAACTCCTCGAAGGGCCCAGCGGTCCGGGCGACGCGCGCCCAGGCCGACCGGGTTCTCTACAAGCGCGCGATCCGCTCGCGCCTGGAGAATCAACCCAATCTGACCTTGTTCCAGCAGGCCGTAGACGATCTCGTTCTGGAGGGCAACCGGGTTATCGGGCTCGTCACCGAACTGGGGGTTCGCTTTGCCGCGCGCGCGGTGGTGCTCACTACCGGCACTTTCCTGTCCGGTCTCGTGCACATCGGGCTGTCCAACTATCGTGCGGGCCGGGCCGGGGACCCGGCCTCATTGAGCCTCGCCGCCCGCCTGCGCGAGCTGAAGCTTCCGGCGGGACGCCTGAAAACGGGAACCCCGCCGCGGCTCGATGGGCGCAGCATCGATTTTTCCGTGATGAAGCCGCAGCCGGGCGACGAGCCTACGCCGGTATTCTCATTTCTCGGGTCGCCGGAAATGCATCCGCGCCAAGTGCCCTGTTGGATCACCCATACCAATCCGCGTACCCACGAGATCATCCGCGGCGGTCTCGATCGCTCGCCAATGTATACCGGAGTGATCGAGGGAATCGGGCCGCGCTACTGCCCTTCGATCGAGGACAAGATCCACCGTTTCGCCAGCAAACAGAGCCACCAGATCTTTCTGGAGCCGGAGGGCCTCACCACCAACGAGTTCTACCCGAACGGCATCTCGACGAGCCTTCCCTTCGACGTCCAGGTCGAGCTGGTGCGGAGCATTCAAGGCTTGGAAAGCGCGCACCTGTTGCGGCCCGGGTACGCCATCGAGTACGACTACTACGATCCGCGCAATCTGAAGTCCTCGCTGGAAACCAAATCGATTGCTGGTTTGTTCTTTGCCGGACAGATCAACGGCACCACCGGCTACGAGGAAGCAGCAGCGCAGGGCCTACTCGCTGGCATCAACGCCTCCTTGCTCGTGAAGGACGAGCCCGCCTGGTGCCCGAGGCGCGACGAGGCGTATATCGGGGTACTCGTCGACGATCTGGTCACTCGGGGCGTTACCGAGCCCTATCGCATGTTTACCAGCCGGGCGGAATATCGTCTCATGCTGCGCGAGGACAATGCCGACCTGCGGCTCACGGAAAGCGGCCGCCGGTTCGGCGTGGTCGACGACGCACGCTGGGACGCATTCAGCCGCAAGCGCGACGCGATTGGCCGCGAGCAGGAGCGGCTCAAGTCGGCTTGGGTCAGCCCGAGGTCCGTGGCTCCCGAGGTCGCCGCGCGTGTTCTCGGTGGCCCCGTCGACCGTGAATACTCCCTTTTGGATCTGCTCAAACGTCCCGAAGTGAGCTACGCGACGCTCGGCGAGCTCTCAGACGCTGCCGATCCCGGCATCGATGCGACGATCGCGGCGCAGGTGGAGATCCAGGCAAAGTACCAGGGATACGTCGCGCGCCAGCGTGAAGAAATCGCTCGCCACGAGCGCTACGAAACGATGCCGCTGCCCGGCGATCTCGACTATGGCGAGGTGCGCGGCTTGTCCACGGAGGTGCAGCAGAAATTGAAGCAGTACCGCCCCGAAACCCTGGGACAGGCTTCGCGCATCTCCGGAATCACTCCGGCGGCGATTTCGCTCCTGCTCGTTCATCTCAAGCGCCGCACGCGGTTGCGGGAGAGAAACGCGGCATGACGGCGCTGGCGGCGGCATCCCGGCAGGAAGGCCTCGCGAGCCAACTTGCGCAGGGCCTCGCCGCCCTGGGTCTGGACCTGAGCCGCGAGGCGCAGGAGCGGATGCTCCATCATCTCCAGCTGCTCGAGAAGTGGAATCGGGTCCACAATCTCACTGCCATACGACAAGGGGAGAAAGCGGTAAGTGTGCACTTACTGGATAGCTTGGCTGTGCTTCCCTATCTCAGCGGGAGCCGATTCCTCGATGCCGGGAGCGGGGCGGGATTTCCGGGTATCCCGGTTGCCATCGCCAGACCCGAGGCGCAGGTGGACTTGCTCGACAGCAATCACAAGAAGTGCGCTTTTCTCCGCCAGGCGGTTGCAGAGCTTGGACTGAAGAACGCACGCGTGGTGTGCGAGCGTGTCGAGTCGTGGCGGCCCGCGCGCCAGTTCGATTGCATCCTTTCCCGCGCTCTCGCGGAAATGGCCGAGGTCATCGCCCTGGTCGAGCACCTGCTCGCGCCCGGCGGAATCATCGTTGCGATGAAAGGCCTGCATCCGTTCGAGGAAATCGGGCGGGTTCCCGCCGGATTTCGCGTGCGCGAGGTGCATGCCGTCGCCGTTCCCGGTCTCGGCGCGGAGCGGCACCTTGTCCTGGTCGAGCGCGCATGACGCGGATCCTTGCAGTCACCAATCAGAAGGGCGGGGTTGGCAAGACCACCACCAGCGTCAACCTTGCCGCCGGCCTCGCGCAGTCCGGGATGCGGGTGCTGCTCGTGGATCTCGATCCTCAGGGCAACGCCACCATGGGAAGCGGCGTCGACAAGCGCACGCTGCACACTTCGGTGTACCAGGTGCTGCTGGGGCTTGCGACCGCGGAGTCGGCGCGGCGGAAGTCCGAGGCGGGAGGCTACGATCTGATTCCCGCCAATCGCGATCTCGCTGGCGCGGAAGTCGAGCTCGTGAATCTGGAGCATCGCGAATCGCGGCTGAAGGGCGCGCTGAAGTCGATCGCGGATCAGTACGATTTTGTCCTCCTCGATTGTCCTCCGTCGCTCAACATGCTCACGGTGAACGCGCTCGTGGCAGCCCACGCGGTGATGATCCCGATGCAGTGCGAGTACTACGCGCTCGAGGGGCTCTCGGATCTCGTCAACACGATCAAGAAGGTGCGCCAGGGCCTGAACCCGAAGCTCGAGATCGAAGGGCTGCTGCGCACCATGTACGATCCGCGCAACACGCTCGCGCAGCAGGTGTCGGCGCAGCTGCAGGAGCATTTCGGAGAGAAGGTCTACACCACTGTGATTCCGCGCAACGTGCGGCTGGCGGAGGCGCCAAGCTACGGGGCTCCAGCCGTTACGCTGGATCGCGAATGCAAGGGCTCGCAGGCGTATGTCGATCTCGTCGGCGAAATCCTCTCGCGCAACGGGCTCGCGGCGGTGACGCCGTGAAGCTCAAGGGACTGGGCAGGGGCCTGGATGCGCTGCTCGATAGGGACACGGAGGGCGCGCCCATCGCCGAGCGCCAGGCCACTCTGCGTGTCGATCAGTTGCAGCGCGGGCGCTATCAGCCGCGCACGAAGATGGACGAGGTCTCGCTCCAGGAGCTCGCCGCATCGATCAGCAAGCAAGGACTGATGCAGCCGATCCTGGTCCGGCCGATCGAGGGTGACCGCTACGAGATCATCGCGGGCGAGCGGCGCTGGCGTGCCGCAAAGATCGCGGGACTCGCGGAGGTTCCAGTCCTGGTCCGGGAAGTTCCGGACTCGGCGGCGCTCGCCATGGCCCTGGTCGAGAACATACAGCGGGAGGATCTCAACCCTCTCGAGGAAGCAAACGGCGTGCAGCGGCTGATCGGCGAGTTCAGGCTCACCCATCAAGAGGCCGCCGAGGCCATCGGCCGATCCCGTACCGGGACCACCAACCTGCTCAGGCTCCTCAACCTGCAGAAGCCCGTTCAGGCGCTGCTCTTCGACGGCAAGCTCGAGATGGGCCACGCACGCGCGCTCCTCGCTCTCGAAGGACGCAAGCAGGAGACGGTTGCCAGGCGCGTCGCCGCGCGCGGGCTTTCGGTTCGGCAAACGGAAGATCTGGTCAACGCGATCCTCCGCCCGGCAGCCAAGATGAAGCGCAAGCTCGACTCCGACCGCGACGTGGCGCGCCTCGAGGAAGACCTGTCCGAAGAGTTCGGGACCACGGTCCAGATCAGACCGGGGAAGAAAGGCGCAGGCAAACTGGTCGTGAGCTACGCGAGCCCAGACCACCTCGACGATCTCCTCTCCAGATTCCGCGGAAGACGATCTCCCTCCTGACGGCTCAGGGACAACTCGACTTCGAAGGAGGAAAGAAAAACATGGGCGCGCGCCACGTGTGGCCCAAAGAAGGCATCACTCGCGTTCCGTACTGGATCTACTCCGACCCCGAGATATACGCGCTGGAGCAGGAGCGCGTGTTTTGCGGACCGAGCTGGAGTTACGTCGCTCTCGAGGCCGAGCTTCCCGGGCCCGGCGATTTCAAGCGGACCTTCATCGGCGAAAAGCCAGTTGTCGTGGTGCGCGACCGGGACGGCTCGGTCAATGTCGTTGAGAACCGCTGCGCCCACCGGGGAGTGCAGTTCTGCCAGCGGCACCTCGGCAACTCGTCCGAGTTCATGTGCCCCTATCACCAGTGGACCTACGACCTGAAGGGCAATCTGATCGGTGTACCCTTTCGCCGCGGCGTGAAGAAGCAGGGCGGTATGCCATCAGACTTCGATCCGAAGGAACACGGCCTGCGAAAACTCAAGGTGGCGCGGCGCCACGGCGTCATCTTCGCCTCCTTCGCCGCGGACCTCCAGCCGCTCGACGAGTATTTCGGGGACTCGATGCTCGCGCTCTACGACCGGGTGTTCGACGGTCGCGAGCTGACCCTTCTCGGCTACTCGCGCCAGTTGGTTCCCGCCAACTGGAAGCTGATGTTCGAGAACATCAAGGATCCCTACCACGCGAGCCTGCTGCACGTTTTCCTGGTGAGCTTCGGCTTGTTTCGCGCCGACCAGCCCTCCAAGGTGGAGATGGACTCCACCGGCCGCCACGGCGCCCTCGTCTCCTGGCGCGGCGAGCAGAAAAAGACCGACGACAACGCCGATATGAAATCCCTGATCGACAACTTCCGCCTGCGCGATCCGGCGCTGCTTGATCCGGTGCGCGAATTTCCCGAATACACCGTGGTGATGACGACGCTCTGGCCCAACCTCATCATCCAGCAGCAGTCGAACACCCTGGCGATGCGTCAGCTGGTCACGCGCGGGCCAAGGGCGTTCGAGCTTGCCTGGACTTTCTTCGGCTATGCCGACGACAACGAAGAGATGACCCGCCGCAGGCTGCGGCAGGCGAACCTCATGGGTCCGGCGGGGTTCGTGTCGATCGACGACAGCGAGGTCATGAAATTCTCCCAATGCGGGGTCGATGCCTACCCCGATTCGGCCGGCGTGATGGAAATGGGCGGGCGCGACTGGAAGGACGAGCCGCACATGGTCACCGAGTCGGTCATTCGAGCCTTCTATGCCTACTATCGACAGGTGATGGGGCTTTAGCCCATGATCGCATTAGGTAATAACATACAGGCCGAACGTTCGTGCTATTACGGGAGGTTCAATTGAATGCGGCAGAGCGCTACCTGGCGCTGGGTCCAGGGGAGCTGCGTTTGGAGCTCGAGGACCTCTACGCCGACTACGCGGCCTGCCTAGACGAGGAGCGCTTCGAGGACTGGCCGGAGTTCTTCACTGATCCGTGTGTCTACAAAATCGTGCCGCGAGAGAACTTCGAGCGGGGGCTCCCGCTTGCGACCTGGCTGTGCGAAAGCAAGGGCTATCTCGTCGACCGGGTCACCGCGATCCGCAAGACCGCGGTGTACGCGCCGCGCTATGTGCGCCGCATGGTGAGCGGCATTCGCGCGCTTGGCTGGACCGGCGGCGTGCTCGAAGTGCGCGCCAGCTATCTCGCGCTCGAGACCCTGCTGGACGAGCTCACCCGCGTGTTCAACACCGGTCAATACCGCGACAAGCTGGTCGTCGAGGGCGGCAAGCTAAAATTCCTCGAGAAAGTCTGCATCTTCGACAGCCTTCTCGTCCCCAACAGCCTGATCTATCCCCTGTAGAGAGACATGAACGAAACCTGGATCAAAGTCGCAGTCGCCTCGGATGTCCCCGAGGAGGGAACCCTGCTGGTCAATCTCGGCGCCGAGCCGGTGTGCCTGTACAGGCTCGCCGGCAAGATCTTCGCGACCCACGACACCTGCACGCACGGGCAGGCGAGCCTCGCCGACGGCTTCATCGAGGGCGAGGAGATCGAATGCCCGCTGCACCAGGGCAAGTTCCACATCCCGAGCGGCAAGGCGGTCGGCGTACCTTGCACCGAGGACATCCGCACCTACGCGGTGAAGATAGAAAACGACGCCGTGCTGCTGAAGGCCTAGCGATGGAGAAAGTCGCGCTGACGCTGGCCATCGGCGACTACGAGCACACGCGCGACCTCGCTTCGGGCCGCGTCGCCGTCCAGGGCGCGAGCCTCAACGTGCTCACCCTGCCCCCGGAAGAAGCGTTTTTCCGCTTCACGCATTTCCGCGAATGGGAAGTGTCCGAGATGTCGATGGGCAAGTACGTGTCGCTGCGCTCGCAGGACGACGACGGCCTCGCCGCGATCCCGGTGTTTCCCTCGCGCGTGTTCCGTCAGTCGATGATCTACGTGCGTGAGGGCGGCGGGATTGCGCGGCCGGAGCAGTTGAAAGGCGCGCGCATCGGCGTTCCCGAGTGGGCGCAGACCGCGGTCATCTACGCGCGCGGCTACCTCGCGCACCAGGTCGGCGTGCCGCTCGATTCGGTCGAGTGGGTGCAGGCGGGAGTGAACCAGGCCGGGCGGGTCGAGAAGGTGAAGCTGAAGCTGCCCGGCGACGTGCGCCTTCGCCCCGAGCCCGGCCGTTCGCTCAACGACATGCTGCTCGCTGGAGACCTCGATGCCGTGCTTTCGGCGCGCCCGCCGCAGGGCATGGGCAGGGGCATCCGGCGCCTGTTTTCCGACTACGAGGCAACCGAGGAGGCCTACTTCAAGGAAACCGGTGTCTTCCCGATCATGCACGTGATCGTGATCAGGGGCGACGTGCTCGCGCGTCACCCCTGGCTCGCGATGAATCTCTACAAGGCTTTCGACGAGGCAAAGCGCCGCTCGATCGAGCGGCTCTCCGATATCACTGCTTCGCATGCTCCCTTCGCCTGGCTCGCGCCCTACGCCGAGCGCATGCAAGCCTTGTTCGGCGAGGACTTCTGGCCTTACGGGCTGGAGAAGAACCGCAAGACGCTCCAGGCCTTCGTCGATTTCGCTTTCGAACAGGGAGTGTGTCACCGGAAGCTTGCGCCCGAAGAACTGTTTCCCAAGCAGGTACTGACCTCGTTCAAGGTGTGACATGAGCGGCGACGCGATCTGGATCAGCGAGGCCGAAGTCGTCCGGTTGATGGACCTCAAGGAAGCCATCGCCGCGCTGGAGGCGGCGCTGCGCGAGGAGGCGAGCGGCGAAGCGCTCAACATGACGAAGACGCTGCTGCAGTACGGCAAGAACAACTTGCACGCGATCGGCGCGAAGCTCGGGCAACTCGTCGGCACCAAGACCTGGACCCACACGCAGGGCGGCACCTGCCCGCTGCTGCTGCTGTGGAGCGCGGAGGACGGATCGCTGGTCGCGGTGATCGAGGCGTTCGCGCTCGGCAATCTGCGCACCGGCGGCATCTCGGGCGTCGCGGCTGACTGGATGGCGAGAAAGGACGCCAGGGTCATGGCGATCGCCGGGACCGGCAAGCAGTCCCTCGCTCAGGTTGGAGCGATGCTCGCCGTGCGCCCGATCAAGCGGCTGCAGGTCTACAGCCCTCGCCAGGAGTCGCGCGATCAGTTCGCGAGGAAAGCGCGCGAGGAGTTCGGCGTCGAGACCGCGGCCTGCGCAGCCATGGCGGAGGCGTGCAAAGGCGCGCAGATCGTGACGCTGGTGACGCGCGCCGCGCAGCCGTTTGTCAGGGCGGACATGCTCGAGCGCGGCGCGCACCTGAACGCAGTGGGGGCGATCGCTCCCGACCGCGAGGAGTTCGCCCAGGACGTATTCGACCGCGCGACGCGGGTGGCCGTCGACAATCTCCCTGGCGTGCAGCAGCTGTCGCGCGAATTCATGACGCGCTACGCCTCGCGCGGCTGGGAGGAGGTCTGGCCGCTGTCGAAGCTCATCGCCTCCGGCCGCAGGCGCTCGGACTCGGATGACGTATCGCTCTTCAAGGCGATGGGCATGGGGATCTCGGACCTGGCGCTCGGTGTCGAGCTGGTCCGGCGGGCGCGGGAGCGTGGCGTCGGGCGCGCCGTTCCCCAGCCGAGGAAGGCGAAGGCGAGGCTCGCGGGTGCGCGAGGCGGGACCCGCGTCTAGGGAGTACGATACATTCCTCGAGTGAGGAGAGCGGCATGAACGAGTTCAGGAAGGACTTTCAGGCAATGCGGGGCGCCTTCGCCGACCGCACCGGGCACGAAGCGCGCGACCAGAATGTCTACTGGGCGCCGATCGTCGTCACCAGGCGGGAGATCGATGCCGAGGCCGAGCGCCTCGCGAGCCTGCCGCTGCCTTCGAACGGCCGCCGCGAATCGCTGATCGTTCACCCCCTCGCGGAGGCCAACGCGCCGGGGTTCGCGCCGGGCATCCAGGTGAAGCTTTCAGTGCTGAAGCCCGGTGAAAAGACCGCAGCGTTCCGTCACAACGCGACCGAAGTCAATTTCTGCATCCGCGGCTCGGGGTCGACGCTCGTCGCGGGCAAGCGCATCGCCTTCGCGCAGTACGACGTCTGGAACCATCCTTCGTACGCGGTCTACCGGCACACGAACGACGGCAAGGATCTCCAGGTCCGGCTGACCTACTCGAACGTGCCGCTGCTGCAGCACATGCAGGTCTATCTTCCCGAGGATGAGCCTGCGGTGGAGCTGCATCCGGTCGAGAGCGAGAAGGGGGCAGTTGCGGATGATCCGCGCCGCAAGAGCCCCTACGGCATGATCCGCATCGGCGCGGATGGCGGCATGCTCATGCCCTACGAGATCCTCATCAATCCGGAAGCGGTCGTGTCCAGGCCGCTGCACTTCCCGTGGAAGGAAGTGAAGCGCGAGCTCGACAAGCTCGAAGCGCTCGGCAAGGACTACGTCGGCCGGCGGCTCTACATGATGTACAACCCGGTCACCGGCCGCACTAACGGCATCACCCCGAATTTCTTCGCGACCATGACGATCCGCCCGCCGAAGATCGTCGACCGTCCGCACCGGCACGTCTCGGCGGCGATCAACTACTACTTTCACGGAACCGGCTATTCCACGGTCGCGGGCAACCGTTACGAATGGGGGCCGGGCGACCTGATGCTCTCCGCGCCGGGCTGGGCGGTGCACAACCACGCGTCCAACGACGATCACGTGTACGAGCTGACCGTGCAGGACCAGCCGCTCAACATCTACATGGAATCGCTGCTGTGGCAGGAGAATCTGAAGGAGCCGGCGGCGCTCCTCGGCAGCGAGCCCGGCTTCGAGACCAACCGCAGCAAGGCGGCCGCGTAGTCCCTAAGGCAGAAAGGCCGGAGCGCTACTCCGGCTTGATGTTCGCCTCGCGGGCGACCTTGGTGTACATCGCCAGCTCGGCCTTCATCGTTTCGAGCAACTGCTCGGGCGTGCTGCCGACCGCTTCCAGGCCGACCGTGTTCAGGCGTTCCTTGACGATCTGCGGATCGCGCACCACCTTGTTGATCTCGGTATTCAGGCGATCGATGATCGGCCTGGGCGTGCCCGCGGGCGCCATCACGCCCAGCCACACGTTCACGGCGTAGCCCGGCAGCGGTCCCGCCTCTGCGATCGTCGGGATCTCCGGCAGGGCCGAGGTGCGCGACGAGCCCGCCATCGCGATCGGGCGCAGCTTGCCGGACTTGAAATGCGGCAGCAGCGAATTCACCGCCGCGATGGTGAAGTCGATCTCGCCGGACAGCAGCGCGGGAATGATCCCGGCGGAGCCCTTGTAGGGTACGTGCACCACGTTGATCCCCGTCATCGAGCGCAGCAGCTCGACGGCAAGATGGTGCGGCGAGCCGACGCCCGCCGTGCCATAGGTCAGCGGCTTCGGCGATTTCTTGGTGTATTCGATGAACTCCTTCAACGTGTGCACCGGCATGCTCGAATTCACCGTCAGCCCGAACGGGATCGTCGCGGCGAGCGAGATCGGCTCGAAATCCTTGATCGGGTCGTAGGGCAGCCTGGCCACGACCGCGGCGCTCATCACGTGAGCCGATTCCGACATCAGGATGGTGTAGCCGTCGGGCGGCGCCTTCGCCACGAAATCGCGCGCGATGTTGCCGGCGGCGCCGGGCTTGTTCTCGACGACCAGCGGTTGGCCGAGCACCGGCTGCAGATGCTCGGCGAGCAGCCGCGACAGGTAGTCGGGCGAGCCGCCGGGCGGCAGGGGAACGACGAAGCGAATGGAATGGTTCGGCCATTGCTGCGCTAGCGCTTCCGCTGCGGGCAGCGCGAGCACCGCGCTGAGTGAAGACACAACCAGGATTCGCAGAAACATATTTCCTCCGTCGTTGTCAGCGCTTCTGGCTCGCACCCGAGCCCGCCATGTTGGTGTCGTAACCCGGCGCCACGCGCACGTCGACCACGCACACCGCGCCGTCTTTCGCCAGCCGCAGTCCCTTCTCGATCGCGGGCGCGAGCTCCGCGACTTTCGTCACCGGGCCGATCCCCTCGGCGCCCTGGGCGCGCGCCATCATCGCAAGGTCGATGTCCGGCCCGCTGATGCGCTGACCGATCCAGCGGTTCTCGGCCGGCCGGCTGCGCTCCTTCGCGACGCGCTCCTGATGCAGCTCGTCGTTGAAGAAGGAGCGGTTGTTCGCGACTAGGATGAGACAGGGGATGCCGTAGTGTGTCGCCGTCCACAAAGCCGTGTTGCCCATGAGGAAGTCGCCGTCGCCCATGATCGCCACGGGCAGCCGGCCGCTGCCCTTGAGAGCCAGCGCTGCGCCCACGGTGATGCCGGGACCGGCGCCGACGCCGCCTCCGCCTTCCGAGCCGATGTAGTCGAGCGGATGGTTGAAATGGCGATAGGCGCCGTTCCAGCCGAGCGGAAGCCGCGTCATGCAGACCTCCAGGCCCCGGGTCGCCGCGTTCAGCGCATCGGCGAGCGTGCGGATCGTCACCATGTCCGATGAGGCGCCCGGAGGGAGCTGCGGCCGGGATGCGACCGCGGCGGGCCGCGCTTTCACCGCCCCCAATAGAAGCGGCACGACGGCATCCGGCTCGCACATCATGTAGACGTCCACCGGCGGCAGGCCCTGGTAGTCCATGCTCCAGCCGCGGTGCAGGTGCGCGTCCGGCGAGACCTGAATGATTTTCGCAGCGACCGGTTCTGCGCCCCAGACCTGCTTGAGCACACCGGCGAGATCGACCCAGTCGAGCGCCAGCACCACGTCGGCTTCGCGCAGGAGACCGGCCGCGTCGGGCGGGAGAAACGTCGCGGGCGGCGCGGCGTGCAGCGGATGATCGGTGGGAAACGCCGCACCGAGCTTGATGTCGGTGAAGACGCGCGCCTGGAGCTTCTCGGCGAGCGCCACGCGCTCCTTCCATGCGGCCTCGCTTCTCGAAACGCGGCCGGCGAGGATCACCGGATGTTTCGCGCCCGAGAGGAGCTTCGCCGCGGCATCGACGGCGCTCGCGGCGGGCTGCGCCGGCTCGGCCGGGCGATAGCGCTTCGCGTCCGGCAGCGGCGGCAGCGCCCCGACCTTCGCTTCCTGGAGTCCGGCGTCGAGGTTGATGTACGTCGGCCCGCGCGGCGCGGTGTTGGCGATCTGCGCGGCGCGCAGAATCGCCTCGTACGCCGCGGGAACGGAGGCCGGCTGGTTGTCCCATTTGGTGTAGTCGCGCACCAGCGCGCCCTGGTCGGAGGCGGTGTGGATCCAGTCGATCCAGGGCCTGCGCTTGGCCGCGTCCCAGGGCCCGGTCGCGCCGAGCACCAGCATCGGCACGCGGTCGCACCAGGCGTTGAAGATCGCCATGCTCGCGTGCATCAGGCCGACGTTCGAGTGCACCACCGCGCCCATCATCCGCTCGCTGACCTTGGCGTAGCCTTGCGCGATCGCAACCGCGGACTCCTCGTGCAGGCACAGCAGCATCTGCGGGCGCGTGTTGCCCAGATAGTTGACGATGCTGTCGTGCAGCCCGCGGTAGCTCGCGCCCGGGTTGAGCGCAAGGTAGGGAATGTCGATGGCGCGCAGCACCGCCGCGATTGCATCGCTGCCCCAGATTTCGCTCTGCTCGGGACTTGCGACGGGCGCTTCGGCGCGCACTCCGGAGATGTTTTCTTTGGCGTTCATGGCTGCGACCCGGGCTGGCGAAGCGCGATGATAGCCGCCGGTCGTCCGCCTTGCAATTCAGAGCTGAACGTGTCCGGTAACACCCGCGAGGAGCGCGCTGGCGTCCTCCGGCAATGCATTTCCGCGCCACGCGACGTGGTGGTCGGGGCGAATCAGCGCGAGATCCCGTCCGTACAGATCACGCGCCTCGTCGTTGGAGACGTCGATTACCGAGAGCGGCACGCCGCGCCGCCGCGCCGCGGCTTCCAGGGGGCGCGCGTCGATGCCCGCGTCGAAGCGCAGCAGGGTGAAGTCGCGGCCGAAGCGATCGAAGACCGATACGCCGTCTTTCAGCCAGGCATGCGGTGCCCTGGCGCCGGGGACGGCGTTCGGAGTGTAGTGGTGCCAGTCGTCGCCAGGCGGGGGTGTGCCATCGGGGACGACGATCGGAGAGCCTGCGTAAGAGACCCCGAGATGAATGCCGGGAATATCGAATTCGGTCGCGGCGTGGCGGACAAGGCGCTCGCCCAGGGCGGCGCGAGCCGCCTCGCCCGCCTCGCCGTCCTCCTCGAGATCGGCGGCAAGCTCGATGCGGCCGATCGATTCCGCCATTGCGCGCGCGAAGCGGGTGTTGCGCAACGCGATCGGCTTGCGCTCGGCCTCGTAGGTCGCCAGCAGTCCGGCTCCGCCCCAGCCCTGGCAGGCCGCGGCGAGCTTCCAGGCGAGGTTGGAGGCGTCGTCGACCGAAGTGTTGTAGCCCTGGCCGCCGGTCGGGGTGAAGAGGTGCGCCGCGTCGCCCGCGATGAAGGCGCGCCCGCCGCCGAAGCGCTCGGCGACGAGCGTGAACCCCGCCGTCCACTCGGCGATGCCGAGCACCTCGAAGGGAAACTCGCGCCCGGCCGCGCGGACCAGCGACTCGCGCGCGTAGCTGGCCGGGTACGCGCCGTCGCGAGGCAGCTGCACGTGGAGCACCCACAGTTCCCGGCCGTCGATGGCGTTCATGAGGGCGCGCTGCTCGCGGTTCATCGCCCAGTACTGCCAGGCGCGCGGCGCGCGCGCAACGTCGTAGAACGCCCTCGAGCGGATATAGACCGCGAGCATGCGGCCGCCCATGAAATCGCGCTCTTCGCGCGACAGGCCCTCGTAGCCGACGCCGAGCGCCGAGCGCACCAGGCTCCTCGGCCCGTCGCAGCCCACCGCGAAGTCGGCCGCGAGGCGCTCCGTCCTTCCGGTGGCGACGTTCTCGGCTTCGACCCTCACGCTTTCCGCGCGCTGCTCCAGGCCGAGCGCGCGCCAGCCGAAGCGCACGTCCGCCGCCGGCCACTTCTCCGCTTGCCTCTTCAGGATCGCCTCGATGTACATCTGCTGCACGCGGTGCAAAGGCTCGGGCGTGGGCCAGCGAGAATCCGCGCCCTCGCGCGCTTCGATCGCCTCGCGCCGGCTGCGCCCTCTGAGTCGCGCCAGCTCATGCCCGGTGTAGCGGGTGAAGTAGGCGATGTCCTGGGGGTAGTCCTCGGGAAGCCCGAGCGCGCGTATCTCCGCCGCGAATCCGAGCCGCCGGTAGTGCTCCATGGTGCGCGAGGTCGTGGCGTTCGCCTTGGGCAAGGTCGGCGGCGTGGCGTCCTCCTCGAGGAGCACGCAGGGAATGCCGCGGCGCCCGAGCTCGATCGCGAGAATCAGGCCCGAGGGGCCGCCGCCGACGATCGCGACCTTGGTGCGCACCATCGCCTGCGCTCAGCCCTGCGGCGCGGAGAGCGTTCCGACCGCGGCGAACAGCGACTCGATCGACTCGCGCGACAGGTTTCGGGTGATGAAGACGATGCGCGAGCGGCGGTCCTCGCTTCCCCAGGCTTCGAGCGTGACCGGCGGGTGGAACACGTGCTGCGCGCCCTGCACGAGGACCGGCCCGGGCTCGCCCGCGACGTTGACCAGGCCCTTCACGCGCAGCAGGTCGCTGCCGCGCAGCGAGGTCAGCACCTGCACTGCGGCGGAAAAGCTGTCCCAGGTAAAAGGCTTGTCGAACCAGAGGCAGAAGGAACGGATCGACGCGTCGTGCACGCCGGCGCGCACGCGCTCGCCGAGGTAGGCGCCCTCGGCAGGGGGCGGTTCTCCGGAAGGCGAAAGCCAGCGATCGAGGTCGGCCACCGCGGCACGCGTGCTCCTCGGGCCGACGTCGCGCAGGAAGGCCACGTCCACCTCGCCGTTCACCGCCAGCCTGCGCGCGGCGTAGGGATTCATCCGCTCGAGGCGCGCTTCGAGCGCGGCGACCGCGCCCGGCGGCGCGATGTCGCTCTTGGTGATGACGATGCGGTCGGCGACCGCGGCCTGCTTCGCCGCTTCCGGGGTGTCGTCGAGATTGCGCAGGCCGTTGACGGCGTCGACGAGGGTGATCACGCAGTCGAGGCGATACTGCGCGCCCAGCATCCCGTCGGTCTGAAGGGTGTGCAGGACGGGAACCGGATCGGCGAGCCCGGTGGTCTCGATGAAGACGCGGTCGAAGTCGATCACTTCACCGGCGCGCCGCTTGATGAACAGCTCGCGCAGCGTCTCCTGCAGGTCGGTGCGCACGCTGCAGCACAGGCAGCCGTTGGAGAGCAGCGTCATGGACTCGGACGAGTTCGCGACCAGCTCGTGGTCGATGCCGACCTCGCCGAGCTCGTTGATGATGACCGCCGCCCGGTTCATTCCCGGGTCGCGCAGCAGGCGCTTGAGCAGCGTGGTCTTTCCGCTGCCCAGGAATCCCGTGATCAGGCTGATCGGCAGCTTCCCCGCGAGTACGTCGCGCGAGCGCGCAGGCATCAAACGGTCATTTCGAGGACGTAGAGGCCGCCGGCGAAACGGTCGACGGTGAACACCAGGCCGCGGTCGTCGACATAGACGTCGTTCAGCTGGATCGATCCCGCCTTGGAGAGCTTGGGCGTCGGCGGAACGTAGTAGGCGATCTCCTCTGGCCGGTAGGGATTGCTCACGTCGAAGGCGCGCACGCCGCCGCCGAAGAAGGTGCCGACGATGATGCTCTCCGACCGCCACGAGCCCGGCACCGGCAGGTTCTCGTGCAGGTTGTGGGCGCCGAAGCGCCCGCCGTTGCTGGCGAAGGTCTGCACGGGAGGCAGGGGACAGGTGCTGATCGGGACGAGATTGGTTTCCATGCGCGCGTCCACCACCCAGACGAGCTTCGGCCAGTCCTTGCCGTCGGTGTAGGTGCACTCGTCGCTGACGATGAGGAGCTCGGGCCCGAACAGCGGCAGCACCGTGTGGGTGAAGCCGGTGTAGGGCGGCGAGTAGTGCCAGCGAGAGACAAGCTTGGGTCGTGATTTGTCGGCGATGTCCAGGACCACCGCGCCGCCCGAGATATAGCCGATGTAGGCGCGGTCGGGCCGCTGCGGGAAGACGTTGGTGTTGTGCGCGCGGAAGCCCGAGTCGAATTTCGGATGGCGCGCGGGCGGCGGAACCGAATCGCCGACGCGCGTGCCGGGCATCCACCAGCGCCCCACTTCCACCGGTTTCGAGGGCTTGCGCACGTCGATGATGCGGTAGAACTGGTCGTCCGACGGATGCGTCGGCTGGAAGTCCGCCGCGCCCGAGGCCATGTGGATGTACTCCCCGTCGACGAACCACACCGCGTGGACGCCGCGCGAGTGCTTGCCCGAGGCGTCGAAATGCGAGATCAGCTTCGGCGATTCCGGCGTGCTGATGTCGAACATATCGAAGCCCGCGGGCTTCGTGTCGACCGCGCTCGTCTGGTAGGCGACCGCCATGACGTCGCCGACCACGTCGAGCGAGTTCGAGCGCACTTTCGCGTGCGGCAGCTCGGTCTGCACCACCAGCTTGGGGTTCTTCGGGTCGGTGACGTCGACCGCGGTGAAGTTCTTCGGCGCCGACTCGTGCGCCATCCACAGGATCCTGCGGCCGTCCTTCGCGAGCTGCATGCCCATGCCCTCGCCGATCCCGCCGAAGCCCGCGAGCTCGTGGTGCGACAGCAGCTTCATGTTGAGCGAGAG
>DATIWX010000145.1:0-14030 GCA_035519135.1 Burkholderiales bacterium
CGCCTCAGGTACACCCGCAAATCGGGGCGCGCACAACAGCGAAACCTTGGTGCAGCAACCGGATCATCAGCCGTTGGTTCGAGAATCCGTCCCGAGCCGAATCACCGAAGCGCTTTCAGTTGACGCCTTTTACGCGCCTTCGTCAAGGTGTATTTGGCGGCCGATGGCATGCTTTATCTGACCTAAGTCAAAACATCCGCTTCTGGCCGATTGCAGACTTTGGAGACGGTGCCAGAAGCAGCGGCGAGGGGGTATTGTCCCGACTGTGCCTCCGGCTGAGGACGCGCGTCTGTCGGCGCGGGGGCATCCGCTCGTGAAGGAGTCACGAATGCGAGGAAACTCACATGAAAGAACCCACATGAAAAGATGCCTGTTGATTGCGGCGGCCGCTGCGTGGGCACTGTGCAAACCGGTGTGGGCGGCGCCGGTGAACTTTTCGGATCCCTACGTCGAGCTGAGCGTGGGCGTGGCGACGGGGTCGAATCTCGCGTTCGACGGCGTCAACGCATCGCTGGACTCGGGTCCCGCCGCCAGTATCGGCCTCGGTTTTGCCCGCTTCGTCGGTCCGGTCGATCTTCGGCTCGACTACATGACCACGGATCGGGATACTTGCTTCGCCCTGTCCTGCATTTTCGGAAACCAGGGCGTCACCTCCAGCAGCACCATGCTGAGTGCGCTCTACAACCTTCCTGTCGGGGAGGGTCGTTGGGAAGCGTATGTCGGCGCCGGCGCGGGAATGGTGAAGGTCGAAGTCGAGAACACGGGACCCGGCTTTTCCGGCAGCGACAACGTCTTCGGCTGGCAGCTCGTCGGCGGCGCGCGCGTGAGGCTGTTCGACTGGCCGATCCGCCTGCTCGTCGAATACCGATACCAGAGCTCTCAGGACGCTCACGTTCAAGGGCACACCGTCGAATACAACAGCAACAGCCTTGCGGCCGGCGTGCGCTGGACGTTTTAGCGAGTAAGCTATCCGCATGGATGCTCTCGCCGATGTCTCCGTTGCGAACGGCACCCGCCCGCTCTCCGAGCTCCTGAACCGCGAATGCACCTGCGTGACGCTCGACCGCGAGGCCCTGTGCGCGGCGCTGGAGCGGGAGGCGGGCGATCCGGATTTCTGCGCGACGCTCATCGGCACGCGGCCCCACCTGTTCTCGAATGCCCCGGTGTTCATGTCGGAGGCGCATGTAGCCGCCATGCTGCGCACGGTGCGCGCGATCGAGTCGATTGCGCGCCTTCCCGCCTACCGCGATGCGGTCCTGTCGCGCTCGGGCGAGATCGCGCGTCTCGATTTCGGGCCGCGCGGGGTCTTCATGGGTTACGACTTCCACCTGGCCCACGACGGCCCGAAGCTCATCGAGATCAACACCAACGCCGGCGGCGCGTTTCTCAACGCGGTGCTCGCCCGCGCCCAACACGCCTGCTGCGAGGAGATGCTGGGCGGGCTGCGCCGGTCGGAGGCCCGTGATTTCGACGCGGCCGTCGCGCGCATGTTCGAGAGCGAGTGGCGGCTGCAGCGCAAGGAGGGAACGCCGCGGCGCATCGCCATCGCCGACGACCTGCCGGAGGAGCAGTACCTCTATCCAGAATTTATCCTCGCGCAGCGTTTCCTCGCCATGCACGGCATGGAAGCGGTGATCGCCGACGCCGCGAAGCTTCGCTTCGAGCGGGGCGGGCTGCTCTTCGAAGGCAGGCCGATCGATCTCGTCTACAACCGTCTGGTCGATTTTGCGCTCGAGCGCCCCGAGCATGCGGCGTTGCGCGAAGCGTATCTCGCGGGCGCCGTGGTGGTCACGCCGAACCCGCGCATCCACGCCCTCTTCGCCGACAAGCGCGACCTCACCCTGCTGTCCGATCCCGCGCTGCTCCGTTCGTGGGGCGCTTCTGCAGAGGTGCTTGCAGATCTTTCGGCTGTACCGCGCACGGTGCCGGTCGTGCCCGGGAATGCGCAAGACCTTTGGCGCAACAGGAAGAAGCTGTTCTTCAAGCCCGCCGTGGGCTACGGCAGCAAGGGCGTCTACCGTGGCGACCGGATGACCAGGCGCGTGTGGGGTGAAATCCAGCACGGCCGCTACGTCGCGCAGGAGTACGCGGCGCCGAGCGAGCGCGTGATCGAAGTGGATGGAGCGACGGTGGTACGAAAGACCGACGTACGGCTCTACGTGTACGACGGAAATATCCTGCTCACCGCCGCCCGCCTGTACCAGGGGCAGGCGACCAATTTCCGGATGCCGGGAAGCGGATTCGCGCCCGTGTTCGTGATTTGATGGATCCGACGCTCTCGCAAGACGACGTCGTTCCCGGACGCCCGAAGGACGAGGGCCTGCGATTCGCGCAGCGCATGTACCGTCTGCGCACGCTCGGCCCGGTACTCGGCGCGGTATGCGTCGGTGGCGCGCTGTGGAGCCAGGGCGCGCATGCGCTCGTCTGGGTGGCGCTCGTGCTGAACGCCCTGGCGTGGCCGCACCTCGCGTATCGGCTGGCGCGCCGCAGCGACAATCCTTACCGCGCGGAGCTGCGCAATCTGATGATCGACTCGGCGAGCGGCGGCGCCTGGATGGCGATGATCGGCTTCAGCGCGGCGCCGAGCGCGGTGATCTTCTCGATGATGGCGATGGACAAGGCGAGCATCGGCGGGCTGCGCTTCCTCGCGCGCTGCATCGCCGCGCAGGCGGCAGCGGCGGCAGTGGTGGTGATGGCGCCCGGATTCGAGCTGCATCTCCAGTCGTCGATCTTGGAACGGGTCGCCAGCCTCCCGCTTCTGGTCGGCTATCCGATCACGATCGGCCTGACCACGTATCGCCTCGCGCGTCGCGTGCGGCGGCAGAACCTGACGCTCGCCGCGATCTCGAGCATCGACGGCTTGTCGGGGCTTCTCAACCGCAGCCACTGGGAGGCGGTCGTCGGCGCGGAGTTCCAGCGCTGCCGGCGGATCGGTCACCCCTCGTCGCTGGTGATGATGGACATCGATCATTTCAAGGCGATCAACGACCGTCACGGCCATCCGGCGGGCGACGCGGTCATCCGCTCGGTGGCCTCAATCCTGCGCGGCGTGCTGCGGCTCCACGACGTTCCCGGGCGCTACGGCGGTGAGGAATTCGGCATCGTCCTCCCGGGAACCGGCATCCAGGGCGCCGAGGTTCTCGCGGAGCGGGTCCGCAAGCGGATCGAATCCACGGTGCTGGAGGGCACCAGAGGCGTGCGCGCCACCGCGAGCCTGGGCGTCGCCGCCTTCGACCCCCGGGACGCGGACCACGTGGACTGGATCGCGCGCGCCGACCGCGCTCTCTACATGGCGAAGGAATCCGGCCGCAACCGCACCGTGCGCGACGTACCCGAGGGGACGCCCGCCCAGGCATAGAGGCGAACATGAGAAAACTCCATCGACTGACCGCACACAAGAAGCTCGCCGGCGTGTGCGCCGGACTCGGCGAGTATTTCGACCTGGACCCTCTGTTCTTCCGCCTGTTCTTCCTGGTGTCGCTGTTCTTCGGCGGCATCGGGGCGCTGGTCTACCTGCTGCTGTGGCTGATGGCTCCGGAAAAGCCCGGCGAAGGCGAGCGCCCGCCCGCGGCGGGGCTGCGCCTGTCCGGCACCGACCGCAAGATCGCCGGGGTGTGCGGCGGTCTCGGGGAATGGCTCGACATCGATCCCGTGTTCCTGCGCGTGGCTTTCATCCTGCTTGCCCTGGTGGGGGGACTGGGGATCGTCGTCTACGCGCTGCTGTGGATCTTCCTGCCGCGCGGCCCGGTCACGCCCGCGGCGAGCGCCTAGCAGAGCGTGCTAGAGTATCGGCTCCCAACTTTGAAAGGAGGTGATCCCGTGAGAGACCAACCAGGCAGGACCGGCTCGACAGCCTCGAACAGCGGATCAATCCACAACACAGGGATGTCCGCCAGCCGTTAGGCCGGCATGCCTCAAGCAGAACGCCCCGGAGACCCCGGGGCGTTTTGTTTTCAGCGGTTCCGGCACTGACAGCTCTCGGCGCGCCGCGGGTCGCCTCCGACGCAATGCGGATAGCCGGATATCGGCACATCGGCCGCGCCATCGTGACTTCTGCAAAATAGGGGCGCTTCCGGGTGTCCCTTTCTCTCTAGTGCCGTTTAGTGTGACCGGGCTCTGAACTTGCCTGGCGACATTCCAAAGTGCTTCTTGAATACGTTGGAAAATCCGGGAGCGCTCTTGAAGCCCGCATCGCGCGCGATCCGCTCGACCGACATTGTGCTGTGCCTCAGCGCGTCGACGGCACGGGCGAGGCGGCGCTCGACCAGATAGGCGTAAGGCGTTCGCTGAGTAGCGGCGCGAAAGCTGCGAATGAAATGATTCTTGGAAATGCCGACAAGCTGCGCGAGATCGGCCAGCGCGATGTCGCGGGCGACATCGGCGTCGATGTAGGCGAGGACTCGCCTCAGGTGTCGCGGCGCCAGGGGACGCGGCGCAGCCGCCGCCACCAGTCGTTGTCGGCTGCTCCGCGACACGTTCGAATGCCAGCAGACCAGATGTCGTATCAACAGCTCCATCGACTGCGTCAGGAGCAGCGCGTCCGGGTACTTGCCGCTTCCACTGAATGTTTCGAATTCGCTCTGCAGCATCGTGAAATAGCCCTGCAGCCAAGGATCGTGGACGGCGAACATGGGATCGATCTCCGGCGCGGCCGAGCAGGCGAGATTCTCATCGACGTACTGTCGTTTGAGCGACGGCGCGACGTAGACGTGCATGACCTCGCAGACACCATCCCGAACCCATTCGCTGCACTCGTCTCTCGGACTGACGGTCACGGAGCCGTGTTGCGTGCGTGTGCCGATGCAACGGCCGTCTACGAACTTTGCAACGGAGGTCGACCCTCCGACGTGATACATCACCGTGTCTTGCGCCAACACGACTTGCTTTGCAGTGCGCGAGGCCGGGCGGTGCCACTTGGCAGCGATCACCTCGCCCCCCGGGCCGTGCACGACGTAATCGGGTTCTGCCGAATAATTTGTCGAGAGAAAATGACTGAAAGCCGAAGGTTCCGTGAGCTGGCGATCCATATTGGCGACCTCCCATCGCCGCTGGCCATAACCGAAATCAACATGCATGGATTTCACTTATCGCCAATCTTTGCCGCGACGCCATCTACCTTTGCGTTCCCTGCTTATCATACCCTTGTTGTTCGGGCGATTCATTCCCATTCCCACTTCGCCAAAGTCTGGAGGGGCTATGCGAAAAGAGCATGCGCGTCTGATTTCAGTTTCGGTTCTGTTCGGCTTGGCCTTGATCGCTTCGCCTGCGTGGGCGCATACGTCGCCGCCGCCGGTCAGCTGCGCCGAGCTCGCCACCGATCCGGCGAACGGGCTCGCCGGCAATCCGGATGTGAAGTCCGCGACCAGCAAGATCGTCAATGCAGCGGGAGCGAACAGGGCCTTCTGCCAGGTCGACATCCTGTTCGGCACCAACCCCAACCAGAACATCAACATCCGCGTCGGGCTGCCGCTCAACGCGAGGGACGGAGGCACGGGCGGCGTGCAGGGCGCGTGGAACGGAAGAACGCAGGGAATCGGCGGCGGCGGTTGTTCGGGAAGTCTCGCCGTCAATGGGCCGGTGAACACCGGCTATGTCGGCTCGGGCAGCGACGCCGGCCACGCTGGCGGCGACTGCGAACCGGGCGTGAACTCGGACGGCACGTACAACCTGCAGTTCATCAACGACTTCATCCGCAACGGCATGAAGGCGCAGGTGCTCTTCATGAAGTCAGTTGCGAAGAGTTACTACGGCGAGAAGCCCGCGTACAACTACTGGAACGGCTGCTCCACCGGCGGTCGCCAGGGCTACGTGATCGCGCAGGAGCTCGGCAGCGAGCTCGACGGCATCCTGGCGAACGCCCCGGCGATGTACTGGACACGCTTCCAGACGGCGCAGATGTGGGGCCAGATCGCCATGAAGGATCTGACGGGCGGCCCGATCGATGCCAACAAGACAGCGCAGGCGACCGCCTCGGCGGTAGCGGCCTGCGACGCAGCCGACGGCGTGGTCGACGGCATCATCGACGATCCGCGCACCTGCAAGTTCAGCGCGACCGCGAACATCTGCGGCGTGCCGGGCGCCCCGGCGACGAACTGCCTGACGCCGCAGGAAGCGGCGGCGATCGACAAGATCTGGGATGGTCCGCGCAATGCGGACGGAAATAGAATCTGGTTCGGCCTCGATCGCGGCACCAACATCGGCACGGGTTTCGCCCTCAACAGCGCGTCTCCGTTTCCCCTCGGCGTCACGCAGTTCCATTGGGACGAGCACGATCGGACCTTCGATTGGAGAACGGTTTCGATGGGCGGTTAT
Source organism: Burkholderiales bacterium (assembly GCA_035519135.1). Classification (GTDB taxonomy): domain Bacteria; phylum Pseudomonadota; class Gammaproteobacteria; order Burkholderiales; family SG8-39; genus VBDM01. Next base: position 6,313 of record DATIWX010000145.1, read on the forward strand.
TCGCAGGTCGCGCAGGACGGCTCGAGGAACATCGCCGACGTCACCGATACCTTCGGCAATCTCGATACGTTCAAGCACCATGGCGGCAAGCTGCTCACCCTCGTCGGCGCGAACGACCAGCTTATCTACCCGCGCGGCGTGATCAACTACTATCGCGTGATGGCGGACCGCTACGGGCGTCACGACGACGCGGATTTCGACGGCGTGCAGAGGTTCTATCGCCTGTTCCGCGTGCCCGGCGCCGGGCACTGCGCCGTACCGAACGGGTTCCCCGCGCTGGTCGACTGGGTTGAGAACGGCGTCGCGCCGAAGGAGATCATCCAGCAGAGTGGCACGCGTACGCGTCCTATGTGCCCATACCCGCAGAAAGCGATCTACAACGGCAGCGGCAGCACCGACGACGCGGCCAACTTCCACTGCGGCGGAAACCTCGAGAAGCGACGCGTGGTATGCGCCGACGTGCTGGTGAAGTACAAGCATGAGGTGGACGGGCATCTGGACTTCGAGGGCAGCGGTCTCGACAAGTGCGAGCCGCGTCGCCATCACGATCGCGACGACGACAATCACGATCGCGAGCACGACCGGGACGACGACTGATCAGAGGAGGAAGGAACGAAGCCCCGGCAACCCGGGGCTTTTTTTCGCCCTTCAGTCGGCCTTGATCCCTGCTTCCTTCACCACCTTCGCCCAGCGCGCCTTCTCGTTGACGATGAACGTGCCCAGCGCTTCCGGAGTGCCGGCGCGCACCTCGGTTCCCTGCTTCGCCAGGAACTCCTTCATCTCGCTGGTGTTCAGGATGCGGATCAGCTCGGTGTTGAGCTTCGCCACGATCTCGCGCGGGGTTCCGGCTGCCGCGAGCAGGCCCTGATAGGAGCCGGTTTCGAACCCGGGAAGGGTCTCGGCTACCGTGGGCAGCTCGGGCGCCGAGGGCACGCGCTGCGCGCTCGACACCGCGAGCCCTTTCAGCCGTCCGGCTTTCACCGACGGATAGGTGGCGAGCATGCCGTTGAACAGCACGTTGGCGTTGCCCGCGATCACGTCGGTGACCGCCGCCGAGCCGCCCTTGTAGGGGATGTAGGCCCACTGCACGCCGGTGCGCGCCGCGAACTCGACGCCCGCGAGGTGCGGCGCGCCGCCGGTGCCCGAGTTGGCGAAGTTCATCTTGCCGGGGTTGGCCTTGGCATAGGCGATCAGCTCCTTGACGGTGCCGACCGGCACCGACGGATGCACCGCCAGCACGTGGGGCGAGTACGACACCATCACGATCGGCGAGAAATCGCGGGCCGGGTCGAACGGCATGTTGGTATAGACGCTCGGGTTGATCGCCAGCGCGCCGACGTCGGACAGCAGCATCGTGTAGCCGTCGGGCGCGGACTTGGCGACGAAGTCTGCGCCGACATTCCCGTTGGCGCCGGTGCGGTTTTCCACCACCACCGGCTGGCCCCAGGCCTCGGTGACGCGCGGGCCGATGGCGCGCGCGAGGATGTCCGAGGTGCCGCCGGCGGCGAAGGGCACGACGATGCGGATCGGCTTGCTCGGGTACTGGGCCTGCGCCGGCAGGCTCGTTGCGAGGACTGCGGTGAAGATTGCGGCAAGGCGTTTCATGGATGGCCTCCGGTTCGCGTGCATGCGCGGAGTGTATCCCCACCCGCGCCGCCCGTCGCGCATGACATACTCGCGCGATGGATCGCCTCATCGCCGAATACGGCCTCGCGCTGGTTTTCGCCAACGTGCTGCTCGAGCAGCTCGGCTTGCCGATTCCCGCGGTGCCGGCCCTGATCGTCTCCGGGGCCCTGGCGGCGGAGGGCGGGTTCTCGCTCGTCGCGGTCTTCGGCGTGGCGTTCGTCGCCTGCATGCTGGGCGACGCGGCGTGGTATCTCGCGGGCCGGCGCTGGGGCCGGCGGGTGATGGCGCTGCTGTGCCGCGTGTCGCTGTCTCCGGATTCCTGCGTGCGCCAGACGGAATTCCGTTTCGAGCGCTGGGGGAGGCTGACGCTGGTGCTGTCGAAGTTCATCCCCGGCCTGTCGACCATCGCGCCGCCCCTTGCCGGCGCAATGCGCCTCGGCTGGCCCTCGTTCCTGCTGCTGAACGCGCTGGGCGTGGCGATCTGGGCCGGGGTGGCGATCGGCGCGGGCATGCTGTTCCACACCGGGATCCACCAGCTCATCGACCGCCTGGAAGCTCTGGGAACGCTGGCGCTGCAGGCGATCGCCGTTCTCCTCGCCGGCTACGTCGCGCTGAAGTGGTGGGAGCGGCGGCGCTTCTACAGGATGCTGCGCGTCGCGCGCATCGGCGTCCAGGATCTGCGCTCGCTCATCGAGCGCGGCGCCCGTCCCGTGGTGGTCGACGTGCGCTCGCGCGTCGTGCGCGACCTCGACCCGCGCTACATTCCCGGTGCGCTGGCGATGGACATCGGCGAGGTGGACGCGCGCCTCGGCGAGCTCCCGGCGGACAGCGAGATCGTGTTCTACTGCAGCTGCCCCAACGAGGCCTCGGCGGCGCAGGTGGCGAAGAAGCTGATCGGGCTCGGTTATACCAAGGTGCGGCCGCTGCACGGCGGGCTGGACGCATGGGCAGCGGCGGGCTTCGAGGTGGAGCGGCGGGACTGAGCGGCTACCTCGCCGCGCGCGGCGCGCTCTGAAGCAGATCCGAGAGGTGCTTCTTCCACAGGGCCGCGTTGCCGGTGGTCGCATGGCCGCGCGTTTCGCCGCCCGCCGGGATGAGCACGTAGCGCCCGTTCTTCACGCGCTTGATCTCGCGCTCGAGGATGCCGAGCTCGGGCGGATTCCTCTCGTCGTCGGCCGCGTTGATGGCGACGAGCGCCGCCTTGATGCGCTCCAGTCCGGGCGAGGGGTTGTAGTCGTCGGAGGACTCCCACTGGTACAGCAGGTCGTTGGCGTCGCCGCGGAAGGGCTGCGCCAGGCGCTGCGCCACGAACTGGTCGGCCTTTTCGCGCGTCGGCGCCTGTGCGTAGTACGCCTGCGATCCGCCCGAGGTGGCGATGCCGAACTGCACCAGAAGCCGTTGCATCCCGCGCGGCTGCGCGGCGTAGTTGCCGCCGTTCCACTCCGGGTCGTTGCGGATCGCCTCGACCAGCAGGCGCCGCAGCATCCAGTTGCGTCCCGACATCTCGGTCGGCTGGCAGGCCAGGGGCAGGAGCGCGTCCATGAAGTCCGGATACTTCACGCCCCAGACCCAGGTCTGCATGCCGCCCATCGAGTTGCCGAGCACCAGGCGCAGGTGCTTGACGCCCAGGCCCTCGGTCACGAGCCGGTACTGCGCGAGCACCATGTCCTCGTAGTTGTACCTGGGAAAGCGCGCTCGCAGGCCGTCCGAAGGCCGCGTCGACTTGCCCGTGCCGAGCGCGTCGGGGAGGATGATGAAATAGCGCGCTGCGTCGAGCGGCTGCCCGGGTCCGAACAGCTCGCCGCCGAACTCCTTGGAGAGCATGTTCGCGTGAGAGCCGCCGGTCCCGTGCAGGATCAGCACCGGCTCGCCCGAGGGCGCGCCCAGCGTCGCGTAGTGCAGGCGCACCTCGGGCAGCGTTTCGCCCGTGTGGAAGCGGAAGTCTTTCGCGACCCAGTCGGCCTCCTTAGGCGCGGGATAGTCGGCCGCCTGCGCAGGAAGACTCAATGCCCAAAATACGAGAGCGGCCGCCGCAATCGAACAAACCCCGGTGCCCTGCTTCATCTCCGTCCTCCGTGCGTGTGCGGTCCGAAGAGTATACAGAGTGTTGCTGTCTCGCCGCCGAGCCCGGAGTATCATCCGGCGATCTGAAGGCGAGCAAGCCGCAATGAGAACCGCACCCCTGATCATTCTTCTCCTCGCCGGCTGCGCGGCGTCGGGCGGGAGCGCCGGACCGCAGAGCGGCTGGGACGGGGCAAGCTACGACGACGTCGTCCGCGCCTGGGGCACGCCGGCGCGCAGCACCAAGCTCAGCGACGGGAGCAGCGTCTACACCTGGGTGTCCGAGGGCGCGGGGACGCGTGGCAAGGTGTCGCCCTCGATCGGCATCGGCGTCGGCCGCGGCGGCGTTGGCGTGGGCACGGGCGTGATGTTCGGATCGAGCGGCGGCGAGCCGGTTCGCTGCGAGCGCACCCTGATTTTCCGCAATGGGCGGGTCGCCGAGCAGAACTGGCAGGGGCCGGCGGAATATTGCGGCGACTTCCATCGCTAGGGGAGGGGAGATGTTCCGGAGATTCCTGCAGGTCGCGGCGTCGATCGTCTTTGGGTTCGCGCCGCTCGTTCATGCGCAGCATTTTCCGGAGCGGCCGGTGCGGCTGGTCGTTCCGTTTCCGCCGGGCGGCAGCGTCGATGTCGTCGCGCGCGCTCTTGCGCCGAAGCTCTCCGAGCGCATGGGACAGCAGGTGGTGATCGAGAACCGCAGCGGCGCCTCGGGGATCATCGGGACCGAGAGCGTGGCGCGCGCCAAGCCCGACGGCTACACGCTGCTGATCAACACCATTCCCTTCGTCACGAATACCTACCTGTACAGCAAGGTACCGTACGATCCCTTCGCCGATTTCCTGCCCGTGGCGTGGCTGTGCTCATCGCCGGCCACGCTCGTGGTGAACCCGTCGGTGCCGGCGCGCTCGGTGCGCGAGCTGCTTGCGCTGGCGAAGTCCAAGCCCGGCGCGCTCAACTACTCCGCCGCCGGCGCGGGCACCAACCCGCATTTCGCGGGCGAACTTTTCAATTCCCTCGGACAGGTCGACATCGTCGCGGTCCAGTACAAGGGCGGAGGGCCTTCGCTGCTCGCGGCGCTGGGCGGCGAGGTCGGGATAACGTTTCCGAACATCTCCGAGGCGATCCCCCACGTGAAGACCGGCAAGCTCGTCGTCCTCGGGGTGACGGGCGCCAAGCGCTCCCTCGCGCTTCCCGATGTGCCGACCATCGCCGAATCGGGCCTCCCCGGATACGAGTTCGTGACCTGGCACGGCGTGCTTGCGCCCAGGGGCACGCCCCCGGCGGTCGTTTCCCTGCTCAACGCCAAGCTGAAGGAGACCCTGGCGCTGCCGGAGCAGGCGCGCCTGCTGGAGCAGATGGGTTTCGAGATCGTCGCGAGCTCGCCCGAGGAATTCGCCGCCCACCTCAGGCGCGAGTCGGAGAAATGGGGCAAAGTGATCAAGGAACGGCACATACGGGTCGAGTGACTATGCAATCGATGCAGCGAATCGCAATAGCGGCTTTCGCGGCGCTCGCCGCCGCCTGCTCGTCGGCCCCGCCGAAGCCGTCGCCTGCGGCGCTGGCCGAGCTGGCGCCGACGGGCAAGCTGCGCGCGGCGATCAACTTCGGCAACCCGGTGCTCGCCTCGAAGGATCCGGCGAGCGGCGAGGCGCGCGGGGTGTCGGTCGATCTGTCGCGCGAGCTCGCCAGGCGGCTGGGCGTGCCGCTGGAGATCGTTCCCTTCCAGGCGGCGGGCAGGGTGGTGGAGGCGGTCAAGACCGGAGCCTGGGACGTGGCTTACGTGGCGATCGATCCGCTGCGCGGGGTGGACATGATCCAGTCGCCGCCTTACGTCGTGATCGAGGGCTCCTACCTCGTGCCCGCCGGCTCGCCGATCCGCAGCAACGCGGAAGTCGACCGCGAAGGCATCAGGATCGTGGTCGGCAAGGGCAGCGCCTACGACCTCTTCCTCAGCCGCGAGATCAAGCGCGCGATGCTCGTGCGCGCGCCGACCTCGGGTGAGGTCGTGAACATGATGCTCGGCGAGAAGCTCGAGGTCTCCGCCGGCGTGAAGCAGCAGCTCGAGGCCGACGCGAAGCGCGTTCCCGGCGTGCGCCTGCTCGCCGGCCGCTTCATGGTGATCAATCAGGCGATGGCCGTCCCGCGCGGCCGCGACGCCGGCGGGAGATACGTGCGCGACTTCATCGAGGAGATGAAGGCTTCCGGGTTCGTCGCGCAGGCCCTCCTCCGCCACAACATCGAGGGCGCCGCCGTCGCGCCCGCCGACGACCCGAGGTAAGGGTCAGACCGGCGCCGGCGCACGCGTGCGCATGCGTGCGAGCACCGCGGCGAGGGCGACGCCGAGGACGCACACCGCGCCCGTGGCGATGAAGCCCCACTTGAATGCCCCCGAGCTGTCCTTCACGACGCCGAGCGCGTAGGCGAAGGTCAGCGCGCCCAGGTTGGCGAACATGTTGCCGAAGCCGGCGGACATGCCCGCGACGCGCGGCCCGAGCGCTTCCAGCGGCACCGAGAACAAAGGCCCGAAGTAGAACTGCAGGAACACCGAGTTCACCGCGATGACGAGCACGAGCAGCGGGATCGAGTCGACCACCACGATCAGTCCCGAGGTCAGGGCGAGCGCGGCCAGGGAAACGCCGATGACCAGCGGGGGATTCCTCAGCCGGTCGGACACGTATCCTCCGAGCGGGTTGGCCGAGGCGGTCAGCACCGCGCCCATCGCGGTGATCAGGCCGGCGGCCTCGAGCGAGAGCCCGCGGTCGGACACGAGCAGCGAAGGCAGCCAGAAGTTGAAGGAAGTAGTGACGCCGAAGCGGATGAACTGGATGCCCGCGCACACCCACATGATCGGGTAGCGGAACAGCTGGAAGGCGTCGAGCACGCCCACCGGGTGCCGCGTCCCGGAAGAGGGCTTTTCCCTGCCGAGGGCGAGGTAGACGAAGGCGATGCCGACGCCGAGCAGGGCGAAGCCCATGAACGTGGGACGCCAGCCGTAGCGGATCGCGAGGAGCGGCCCGGCGAGCGAGAGCAGGATGTTTCCGGAAACTCCGCCGATCACGTATACGCCCATCGCGGTCGCCTTGCGGTCCGCGGCGAACCAGGAGGCGACGAGGGTGAGCCCTGGCGCGAAAATCAGGGCACGGAACGCGCCCGAGGCGATCTGGTTCGCGATCGCGCCCGGGTAGGTGTGCAGGGTCCCGAAATTGAACGACAGCAGCGTCGAGCCGAGGATACCGAGGAAGAAAAGCCGCTTCGGCCCGAAGCGGTCGGCGAGAACTCCCGCGGGGATCTGACCCAGCGCATAGGTGAAGGTCGCGGCGGCAGAGAGCAGTCCGGCCTCCGCGAAGCTCATGCCGAGATCTTCGCGGATGAGCGGCATGAACAGCGCGAGGCCGCCCACCGTCAGCATGTTGAAGCCCTGGCAGACGACGACCAGGGTGACGGTGAGCGCGGCTCCGCCGCCCGCAGGCTTCATGCCCGGAGCGGCTCCTCTTGCATCAGCGCGATCTGCTCCTTCAATTCCAGGATCCGGTCCTGCCAGTAGCGCTGCGTGTTGAACCACGGAAACGCGGCGGGGAAGGCGGGATCGTCCCAGCGCCGTGCGATCCAGGCCGAGTAGTGGATGAGGCGCAGGGTGCGCAGCGCCTCCAGCAGATGCAGCTCGCGCGGATCGAAGTCGTGGAAGTCCTCGTATCCGGAGAGGACGTCGGCCAGCTGCCGCGTCATCGAGGCGCGGTCGCCCGAGAGCATCATCCACAGGTCCTGGATCGCCGGCCCCGAGCGGCAATCGTCGAAATCGACGAAGTGAGGGCCATCGTCGGTCCACAGCACGTTGCCGGCATGGCAATCGCCGTGCAGGCGCAGCGTGCGCACCTCGCCCGCGCGTTCGTAGCAGCGCGCGACGCCCTCGAGCGCGAGCTCGGCCGCGCTCCGCCAGGGCTGGAGCAGATCGGCCGGAATGAAGGCGCTCGCGAGCAGCCAATCGCGCGGCTCGCGGCCGAAGGTTTCGATGTCGAGCGCGGGCCGCTCGG
>DATIWX010000146.1:0-2565 GCA_035519135.1 Burkholderiales bacterium
GCCACGCCGCCCGCACCTAGTCGTGAACGGCGGGGACAGCTCGGCGACCTTCCTCGTCCTGCAGGGCATCGGCGAGTACGACTTCGTGCCGCTCGTCCCGCTGCCGAAACCCGGGAAGTGAACGGACCTGCGCCGGGCGCCGGCGCGTCACTCCGCCGCGTTCGAATCGTCGTCCCGTTCGAGGTGCTGGTGCCGGCCGGGCTTGTTGACCTGCCACCACTCGAGCATCCGCTCGAAGTCGCCGCCGAACCGCTCGACCTTCAGCTGCTCGGCCACGGCGGTGCAAAGCGCCTGTTCGTCCGCGTCGATGATCGCGACCGTCGCCGCGTAATCGCAGCGCCAGAAGAGCTCTTCGAGATCGACCCCGCGCGTGCTCGCGACCGGCGTGGCCGCGGGCCGGGGCGCGTCGACCCGCCAGGCGGTAGCGGCCTCGGCCCGATTCCAGCCCAGGGCCGCGGCGAACGCCGCAAGCGCGGCGAGTCTCACCAGACCGATGTATAGCTCGCGCATGATCGCTATTCCTTTGGCAGATGCCAGGGATGATGGGCCTCAAGGTAGGCCCGGGGGCGACCGCCGTAAGTGCGTTTACGCACCTGAATCCCGATGACGAAGAGACTCCGACACGCAATCGCGGGATGGGTGCTGCTCCTGGCCGGGGCGATCGTCCACGCACAGGAGTGCCCCGGACAGGATCCCGTCGCGCAGAAGGCGAAGGAGGAGGAGTGCCGCGCCACGGGCGGCGAGTGGGGCAAGTTCGGTGCGATCGCGCACCTGTGCGGCATCTACACCTGCGCGCCCCGGACGAGCGACGGCGGCAAGCCCTGCCGCAGCCGGTCCGAGTGCGAGTACCTGTGCGTCTACCGGCACAGCGCGCCGATCGGGGCGGAAGTGACCGGCGAGTGCGCGGCGGTGCGGAGCCCGTTCGGGTGCACGACCCAGGTCGACGCGGGACGGATCGTGGGAACCGTCTGCATCGATTGATTCGCGCGCCCGCCGCGCGTTGAAGAATCCGCGGAACGCGGCGAGAATCGCGCATCGCGCCGCCCGCCCCGGGCGGACACCCGTCAACCCAAGGAGGCTCCCCGTGCTGACCCTGTTCTACGCTCCCGGCGCGTGCTCGATGGCCGCGCACATCGTCCTCGAGGAGAGCGGCGAGAAGTACGAAGGCAAGCGCATGGACCTGGCGAAGGGCGACCAGAAGACCGAGGCGTACCTGAAGATCCACCCGCAGGGGCGCGTCCCGGCCCTGCGCCTCGACGACGGCAGCCCGCTCACCGAAAACACCGCGATCCTCCCGTACCTCGGCAAGCGGTTCGGTCTGTGGCCGACCGAACCGATCGCCGAGGCGCGCGCGCTCTCGCTCGTCGGCTTCTTCGCCGCCAGCGTGCACCCCGCGCACGCGCACATCGGCCGGCCCGAGCGGTACGCGCTCGACGAGTCCGCGTTCCCGACGATCAAGGAGGCGGGCCGCAAGGCGTTTCACGGTTATCTGCAGCAGATCGACGGCCTGCTTGCGGGACGGGAGTGGTTCTCCGACCGCTACTCGGTCCTCGATCCCTACGGATTCGTCTTCTACGTCTGGGGCGTGCGCCGCGAGCTGCCGATGGCCGAGCTTGCGAACTACACGGCGTTCAAGGACCGGATGCTCGCGCGCCCGGCAGTGCAGCGCGTGGTCGAGGAGGAGAAGGTCAAGCTCTGATGCCGTCGCCGCGGGATTCCGTGCTCGCGCTCCCGTGAGCGAACGGCGGTAACGCGACGAAGGCGTCGCGGCGCAAGCCGGGCGGCGCCCGATTGGCCTACCATCCGGTTCCCGGCCGGGCAATCCCGCCCGGCCGTTGGCCAACCTCGAGCCCGACGATGGCAACCACGTCGAACTGGTTCTTCTGGGCGCTCCTCTCCGCGGTGTTTGCGGCGCTCACCGCGATCTTCGCGAAGGTGGGCCTCGAAGGCGTCGATTCCGATCTTGCGACACTGATCCGGACCGCCGTGATCATCGTGGTGCTCGCCGGGTTCGTGTACCTCGCGGGAAAGTGGAGCAACCCGTTCGAGCTGCCGTCGAAGACCCTGCTCTTCCTGATGCTCTCCGGGCTGGCAACTGGCGCGTCCTGGGTCTGTTACTTCCGGGCCCTGAAGGTCGGCGACGCGTCCAAGGTCGCCCCGGTGGACAAGCTCAGCCTGCTGCTCGTGGCGGTTTTCGCCTTTCTCTTTCTCGCGGAGCGCCCGTCGGCGCGGGAGTGGGTCGGGATATTGATGGTTGGAGCCGGCGTGCTGATTCTGGCGCTCAAGAGGTGAGTCGAGGGGGACCAATATGCTGATGACCGGGATTCCGTTCGATACGACCGACTGGTCATCGGTCAAGCGCACCGAGCACAAGGGCGAAACCGGCGTCGCGTACTGGCGCACGCGCGAGTTCGGCGGGATCCGCGTCCGGATGCTCGAGTACAGCCCGGGCTACCGCGCCGACCACTGGTGCTCGAAGGGCCACATCATCCTCTGCCTCGAAGGCGAGCTGCACACCGAGCTCGAGGACGGCCGCACGTTCGTGCTCAGGCCCGGGATGACCTA
>DATIWX010000147.1:0-10315 GCA_035519135.1 Burkholderiales bacterium
CCGTGCTCCCTTTCTATTGCCTAGTCTTGCTAGTCGCCTGGCCTAATGTCGTATACGTTACTCTCCCGCCCACCACCGTCATCACCGCCTCGATCTCCCCGATCTCTTCCACCGGCACTTTGAAGTAGTCCTTCGATAGCACCGCCAGGTCCGCGAGCTTCCCGACTTCCAGCGACCCGCGCTCTTTTTCCGCGAACGTGAACCACGCGCTGCCCTGGGTATACATGCGCAGGGCGTTGACGCGCGTGGGCGTTTCTTCCGGCACTCGCCACGCCGTCCCGCCGACGGTCTTGCCGTCGAGCATCCACCGCAGCGCGACCCAGGGGTTGTAGCTCATGACGCGGTGGGCGTCGGTCCCCGCGCCGACGAGGACGCCGATGTACAGCGCGCTGTTGATGCGCGGGATGCGCTTCATCGCTTCCGCGCCCTTTTCCTTGAGCTGCTGCTCGCCTTCGAAGTAGCCGGCGTCCTGCAGCGCCCAGCCCACGCCGAGCGCCTTCATCCGCTTCAGGGTCGCCTCGGACGCGTCCTCGAGGTGCACCAGGGTCCAGCGCAGGTCGCGGATCGGATACTCGGCGTTCACGCGCTCGAAAATGTCGAGCACGATCCCGACCGAGCTGTCGTTGTGCCAGTGGATGTTGAGCGACATGCGCTGCGACGCCGCCCATTTGCAGATCTCGGTGAACTGTGCGCGCGCCGCTTCGCCGGGGTTGTCGTTGTTGTACACGCCCCAGGCGACGTTCTCGCCGATGCCGTTGAAGCGCAGCATCGAGTCGCCGAAGCCCATCGGCAGCAGCTGCGTGAGCGCCTTGTAATCCTCGAGCTCCTTGCCTCTCCCCTGAGCGAAGATGGTGTACGCGACGCGCAAAGACAGATCGCCGTCCTTCCAGATCCTGAACAGCGCCTGGTAGTCGGGCGGGGCCATGCCGAAGCCGCCCGGGTCGATGACGCCGGTGAGGCCGAGGCGGTTCAGCTCCCTGAAGAAGGCCTTGGTGCCCTGCACCTGCTCCTCGAACGTGGGCTTCGGCAGCCGCGCGAACAGGCCGGTGATGGTCGGCGTGTTGCCGGTGATGCCGCCGGTGAGCGTTCCGCTCGCGTCCCGGTCGAGCTTGCCCGCGGGCGGGACGTCCTTGTCTTCCCTGATGCCGAGTTGCTCGAACCCCTTCGGGTTCAGCATCGCCCAGCGGTAGAACAGCTGTATGTATACAGGATGGTCTCCCCCGGCCTGCGCGAGCTCGGCCTGGGTGGGCGCTCTCTTCTCGGCGAACTGCTCCGGCGTCCAGCCGCCGGCGACGATGAGCCAGTCGCCGGGCTTTCTCGTTTTGGCGGCGTCGCGAAGGCGCGCGAGAGCGTCTGCGATGCTCTTCGTCCCGATCCAGTTCACCTCGGTGGAAAAAGAGAGCGCGGCGCGGATCGCGTGCATGTGCGAGTCGATCAGGCCGGGGACCACGGTGCGGCCGTGCAGGTCGATCACGCGCGTGCTCTTCGCGATCAGCGATCTCACCTTGGCGAAATTGCCGACCGCGACGACGCGCTCGCCGCGGATCGCGAGCGCCTCGGCGACCGTGGCTTTCGCGTCGAGGGTGTTTATCTTCCCGTTGACGAGGACGGTGTCGGCGGGCTGGGCGTAGGCGCCGGCGCAGGCGAAGACGCAGGCGAGCAACAGCAACCGGTACATGGACCCTCCCCGAGTGGTCGTCTCGGCATCCTACCCCGGCGTTCCCGACAAGGACAGTCGGGAAAACCCGACACCCGCATGCAAAGACGATAGTGTATTTTGGCGGGCGCATGCTGAATCCGGGGAAGGTAACGGTGGCCGCAAGGCCGGGGCTTCGCGCCCTGGGAGCGGCGCTCGCGCTCGCCTGCCCGCTCGCCGCGGCGGCCGCCGGCACCGGGGAGGAGTCGCGCTCGCTTTTCTGGGGCGGATTCGACGCCGGCTACGCCTCGCTCGCGAGGTCGTACTCGCAGACGGGCGACAGCCGCGACAACAAGTTCACCTTCGCGCTGCGCGGCGGATTCCAGCTCGATCCGCGGCTGCTCCTCGGCGTCGAGTTCGGCGGCTGGACCATCCAGTCGGGCAACAACCAGGATCCCGCGAGCGGCGAGGCGATCGGCACCCGCTTCCTCATCGTGCAGGGCTATCCGCTCGCGCACTCGGCCTTCTTCGTCCGCGGCGGCGGCGGGCGCGTCGTCTACTCGAACAACCGCGCGGGCGAAAGCGGCGCGAGCGGCCCGGGCGGCATCGTCGGGATCGGCTACGACTGGGCGGTGAAGCGGCGCGACGGCGAGCACACCGCCTTCTACGTCACGCCCTCGCTCGACTACTCAACCGGCAGCTTCTCGGGCGCGACCTCGCCGCCCGGCGTGGTGCAGGACCAGCGCTACCGCGCGCTCTCGGCGAGGATCGGGCTGACCTTCCGCTAGAACGCGCTCAGGTCCCGCTCCGGCCGGGCGTGCCCTCGCCCGGGGGCTCGAAACCCATCTCGCGGAAGCCCTCGAGGGCTGCTTCGGCGGCCTCGACCTTGCCGTCTTCACGCGCCTCGATCGCGAGATCGTCCGCCGAAGCGGCCATCATCATGGCGCGCGCGGTCTGGTAGCCGAGCTCGCGGTAGGCCTCGAATTGCTTCTCGTCGAAGAACTGGTCGCTGGTCGGCTCGTCGGGAAAGCTCGGGTGCGCGTTGCGATAGCCGTACAGGTCGGCCGAAAGCCCGCGGAAGAAAGTGGTCGTCATGTAAATGAGCATCCCGTAGGCATTCGCGTCCTTCTGATTCGCCTTGGCATAGCGGATGGTCGCGAACAGATAGCCGCGCTCCGCGAATTTTTTCGCCGACGAGCCGGCATCCGCCTTGGCGCCGTCCTCCGGCCGCGGAATGAGGTCGTGCAGGTCGACATCGCTCACCTCGATGATCGCGCCGAAATCGGCGCGCACCTTCTCGATCGCGTTGGCGAGATCGGAGAACGTGTACTCCGGATCGGCGCCGCCGTCGCAGGCGACGATCAGCTTCAGGCGCCGGCGGACCAGCTCGTAGATTCCCAGGTTCTCGAAGTGTCCGCCGTCGGTGAGCAGGATGCTCTCGGTCTTCTCCGATTCGTTGAGGTTGAGGCGGCCGACCACCTCCGCCAGCCCCGGCCGGAGGAAATTGGGCCTGCCGGTTCGTCCTGTGTAGCGGGGGTTGCGGAACCAGTAGCCGAGCCGGATATTGAGCAGGCTCATCAGCACCGACAGCACCGGCTGGCGCGTGACGCCTTCTCCGCCGCAGCCGGCGTCGGGATTGACGGCCGCGCCGGAGATCGCCATCGCGGTGGCCAGCGTGAGGCCCTCGTCCCGCTTGGGATTGGTCGGGCTCCAGCCGGTCGCGTTGCTGCCGCAGTAAAGAGGCGACAGGATGAAGTTGTCGCCGCCCCGCCCGCGGTACTTGGGCGTCTCGGACGCGACCAGCACCACGTTCGTGTTGATCAGGTGGTAGGGTCCGTTCCCGTCTCGACCCGCCTGGCGCCGCGCCGCGGCCGGGAGCTCTTCGGGATGGACGCCGCAGGCCGTGCCGAGCATCGCGTCATTTCCGGCCGGGGTGATCCCCGAGCGCAGGTCCTCGTTCGCGATCACCCTGTTCATGTCCGGCATGAAAGCTTCCATCAGCCGGTCGCGGTAGTAGCGGTGCAGGCAGAGGTAATTCAGGTCCGCGAACCAGCCGAGAACGAGGCCTATCACTCCGCAGGCGACGGCCGCGGCGAAATTGCCGCTCGCCGCGTAGGCGAGCAGCAGCAGGCCGAACAGCAGCAGCACGCTGCCGGCAAAGACCAGCAGTCCCGTCGTCACGCCGGGCTTCTGAGCCCTGCCCGATTGGAAATGAGCCGCCAGCGTCGTGACCAGGCCGGCGATCGCGCTGCCGATGCCGGTGAGGACCGACGGGTCTTTCAGCCAGCCGGGAACGTTGCCGGCCCCGTCGCCCGCGGAATGCAGCAGCGCGTAGAGCCAGGGAATGCCTGCCAGCGCGAGCAGGCACAGCGCGATCAGGAACAGCCAGTGACATGCCTGCTCGTACAGGCGGCGAAGCCGATAGTTCTGGGCCTCCTTGAGGGCAATGCCGAAAAGCCGCGTTGCCAGGGCGTAGACCAGCGACAACACGCAATAGAACGCAAGCAGGACAAGGGCGACCCGCAGCAGCAGGTTGCTTCCTCCGTTGGCGGCCGCCGGAGCCGGCAGCGCCTTCAGGACCAGCACGCCGAAAACGAACACGGCCAGCATCAGATAGACGAGCAGGCTCACCGCGCTGTTTCTCAGGACCACGCCGATGAGCGAGAGCAGGCTGATGGAACAACCGGGGGTCAGGTAGCTCGCGTTCTGCCGCAGGATGCGCAGCAGGCGGCCTTTTACGCGGGCCGCCTCGTTGTCGGCCGGCGGCGGCACGCTCACCATCGGAAAGGATTGGTACGGGAAGTCGTCCTTCGAAACGTCGAAGGCGATGTCGGGCCGCTTGCCGCCCCCGGAAGCCGCCCATTCCCACTTTCGATGCAGCAGATAGCTGAGCGAGGACCCGATGTAGCCGCCGCCCGAGACGGTGGACAGATAATCGAACTTGGGCAGCCATTTCGCGTGCGCCAGCGCCTGGAGCACCCCGAGCGCATAGCTGGCGGAGCGGATTCCCCCTCCGGAGAGAGCGAGACCGGCCCGCGGCGCCGCTCCGTCCCCACGCCATCGTTTCAGATGCGCCGCCTCCTCGCCGACGAGCTGCGCGGCTCCGCCGTAGGTGAAATCCGTCCTGTCGGATTCGATGTGCGGCACGGCCCCTCCCTCGAGGTTTGCGGAGCATCCTACCCGCGGATCGCGGCGGGGTTAAGTCGGGTAAACCCTACATCTGAGACCGGCAGGCAGCGGAAGCTCACAGCTCCAGCAGATCCCGCCCGACCACGATCGTCCCGCCGTAGTGCTTGCGCACGCCCTCGGTCCACATCGCCTCGGTGATCGAGGGATCGTCGCCCGGCACGAGGTGGGACATCACCAGCGTCTTCACGCCCGCCTCGGCCGCGAGCTTGCCCAGGTCCTCGGTGACGATGTGGCTCGCCAGCAGGTGCTCGCGCAGGGTCGCGGCGTTGGGCACCTTCGCGAGCAGCCTCTCCAGGCCGGCGAGGTGCATGGCCTCGCACACCAGCACGTCGGCGCCCTTGGCGAGGGCGACCAGCTCGGGCGAGACGGTGGTGTCGCCCGAGATCACGATGGAGCGGTCGGGGCAGTCGAAGCGGTAGGCGTAGGCGTGCTCGATCGGCGGATGGCGCACCCGCGCCGCGGTCACCCTGACGTCCTCGTTGCGCATCACCTGGCCGTCCTTCGCGAACTCGTGCGCGGTGACCAGCTTGCGCAGGTCGACGCGGCCCTCGTCGGCGATGCGCGTCTCGATGTCGAAGCGGTTCAGCTGGAACCAGGCGTCGGTCATCGCGGCGAGCGGCGGCGGCCCGTAGGCGTCGACCGGCTTCCTCAGGCCCGCGGCCCAGGCGTCGTAGATCAGGTTGCCGTAGTCGAGGTTGTGGTCGGAGTGGTGGTGCGTGATGAAGACGTAGCGCAGCGCGTCGAGCCCGAAGCCGGCGCGGACCAGCTGCAGCGCCACGCCGTCGCCGCAGTCGATCACGTAGGGGATGTTGTTGGCCACGATCAGCGTCGCCGGCTTCGCCCTGCCCTTGGCCGTGACCCGCGGGCCGCCGCCGGTGCCGAGCAGCACCAGGCGCGTGCGCGCGCCTTGAGCGAAGGCGACGGGAGACAGCGAAGCCGCGGCGAGCGCCGCGGCGCCCTGCAGGAAGCTCCTGCGCGTCCGCAAGGCGGGCATCCTCGGTGATTTCATCGCTTCTCCCCTTTCGGTCCCGATGCTACTCCGCTTTCGCGCCCAGGCGCTTCACGATCGCCGCCCAGGCGGCACGGTCCTTCTTCAGGCTGGCGGCGAATTCCTGCGGCGTCTCGAACACCGGGATGAAGCTCGCCTCCTCGAGCTTGCCGGCGAGCCACGGCGCCTTCATCGCCGCGTTGATCGCCGCGTTCATGCGCTCGACGATCGCGCGCGGCGTCGCCGCCGGTGCGACCACGCTGAAGACGGCGTTGACGTCGCTCTCGGGAAACCCGGAATCGCCCATGGTCGGCACCCCGGGGAGCATTTTCGTCGGGTAGGTCACCGCCAGCGGGACGAGCTTGCCCGAGCGGATGTGCGGCAGGGCGCTGCCGACGTCGGGCATCATGAACTTCACCTGCGCGCCGAGCAGCGCCTGGTAGGCCTGGCCCGAGCCCTTGTAGGGCACGTGTATGAAGCGCGCGCCCGAGGCCTCCTGCAGCAGGCGCACGCCGAAGTAGGTCGCGGTGGTCGAGCCCGCCGAGCCGAAGGCGAGCGCGCCGGGCTCGCGCCGGCCGAGCGCGACCAGCTCGGCGACCGAGCGCGCCGGCACCTGCGGCAGCACGCACAGCACCAGCGGGTTGACCACGCCGTGCGCGACCGGGGCGAAATCGCGCTCGGCGTCGTACGGCAGGTCCGGGTACAGCGCCGGGTTGATCACGAGCGAGGGGTTCCCGGAGACGAGGAAGGTGGCGCCGTCGGGCGGGGCCTTCGCCACCGCCACCGCGCCGATGTTGCCGCGCCCGCCGGGACGGTTCTCGACGACGATCGGCTGCGCCAGCGGCTCGGCGAGCGCCTGCGCGAGCAGGCGCGCATACAGGTCGGTGCCGCCCGAGGGCGACGAGGGCACGACGAAGCGCAAGGGGCGCGACGGCCAGGGCTCCTGCGCGCGCGCCGGCGCGGCGAGCGCGAGCGCCAGGGCGAGCGAGGCGAGAAGCGGGATGCTGCGCCGCGCGTTCATGTCACCGCGCTACTCGACGCGCGCGCCGGAGATCTTCACCATCACCGCGTGCCGGGCCGATTCGCGCGCGAGCAGCGCGGCGTACGCCTCCGGTCCCAGTCCGCTCGGCTCGTAGCCCTTGGCGAGCATCTCCTTGTCGCGGAACTCGGGGTCCTCGATCACCTTCAGCACGTCGGCGTGGATGCGCTCGAGGAGCGCCCGCGGCGTCGCCGCGGGCGCGATCAGCCCGTAGGACACCGCCATCTCCACCTCGGGGAAACCCGACTCGGCGAGCGTCGGCACCTCCGGCATCATCGGCGAGCGCTTCGCGCCGCCGAAGCCGAGCGCCTTCAGCCTCCCCGAGCCGACCAGCGGCCGGCTCGAGAACACGCCCACCCAGGTGAGCTGCACTTCCCCGGTGAGCACCGCGCTCATCATCTGCGGGATGCCCTTGTAGGGCACGTGCAGCATCTCGATTCCCGCCTTGTTGGCGAGCATCGCCGAGAGCAGGTGCATCTCGCTCCCGGCGCCGATCGAGCCGTAGGAGATCTTTCCGGGCTGCGACCTGGCGAGCGCGAGGAGCTCGGCGACGCCGTTCGCGGGCAGCGCCGGATTGGCGACGAGCACCGTCGAGAAGGTCGTGATCAGGATGATCGGCGCGAAATCCTTCACCGGATCGTAGGGAAGCTTCGCGTACAGGTGCGGGTTCACCGTGAAGCTCGTCCCGAGCGCGAACAGCAGCGTGTGGCCGTCGGGCGCGGCGCGCGCCACCGACTCGGTGGCGACGATGGTGTTCGCGCCCGGCCGGTTGTCCACGACGACGGCCTGTCCCCACTGGACCGTGAGTCGCTGCGCCATCGCGCGCGCCAGCAGGTCGCTGCCGCTGCCCGGAGGAAGCGGCACCACCAGGCGCACGCTCTTCGAGGGCCAGGCCGGCTGCGCCTGCGCGAGCCCGGCGAGCGCGAGAGCCGCGGCGCAGCCGAGCATGGTGACGGTGGCTTTCATGGATTCCCTCCCCTGTCTGCGGCGCGCACCGGCAGCGCGAGCTGCGAAGGATAGCGCGCGTCGTGATGGATCGTGTCCCGGCCGATCTTGGCGGGCGAGTACTCGTGGGTGAACACGAACTCGGTCGCGGCGGAGTCGCCGTTGGCGAGCTCCAGGCGCACGCGGCTGCCGCGCGCGAAGCGGTGCGCGGTGGGCATCACCGCGATCTCGAAGCGGTACACCCTGCCGGGCGCAATCGGCCGCGGCGCGGTGTGCGTGTACCAGGGCGCGTGCTCGGCCGAGAGCCTGGCGTCGGTCTTTCTGTGCGAGGCGCGCAGCCACCCCTTGGTGACGATCTGGTGGCGCGGGTTCAGGCCCCTGGCGCGCTCCTCCGGGTCCTGCGCGTATTGCTCCGAGAGCTTCACCACGAAATCGGTGTCGCGCTGCGTCGACGAGGCGTAGAGAACGAGCTTGATGGGACCGGCGATCTCGAGCTCGGCGGCGAGCGGCGCGCTGGTGAAGGTGAGCACGCGCCGCGCCGGATCTGGGCGCCCGTCGGGTCCCGCGCCGACGACGCCCGTGCGCCAGCCCGGATCGGGATAGTCGTAGGGGGTCGAGTTCTCCTCGTCCCGGGGCGCGCTTTCGTTCAGCGCGCCGTCGTTGAGCGAGGCGACGCTGCCCGTCGGGCCGGCCGCGAGATAGTAAGTTCTGTAGGCGACGTCCCCGGGCGGCCAGCTCGCCGCCGAGCGCAGGCCCTCGGCGCCGCTCGCGAACCAGCGCACCGCGGGCTCGGCCTCGTAGCCCGTGTCCTTGCCCTTGAGATAGCGATCGTAGAACGGCAGGAGATACTTCTCGTGAAAGGCGACGCTGGAGAAATCCTGGACGGCGGCGTGCACGTTCGCCGAACCGAACACCAGCAGCTTCCTCGGGCCGCCGGCGCGCTGGAAGCCGGTGATGTTGCCGTTCAGGTGCAGGTCGACCTTGCGCCACACGCCGATCGAGAACACCGGCACGCGTATCCTGTGCAGGTTCTCGGCGGCGGCGCGCTCGCGCCAGAAGCGGTCGTAGGTCGGATGCCGGCGCACCGCGAGCGGATAGTCCCATTCGATCTCGCGCGCGGGCCCGGCGGCGGGAGCCTGGTTCAGCAGGCGCACGCCGTGAAACCAGGTCACGGGAAACTCCCCCGGAATGCCGCCCGTGTAGGCGGAGGCGCGGTAGGTGTCGACGTTGCCGTCGTAGGGCGCGATGCAGGCGAGGTGCGGCGGGGCCTGGATCGCCATGAACCACTGCATGCGCGCGTAGTAGGACTGGCCGATGCCGCCCACCTTGCCGTTCGACCAGGGCTGGCGCGCGATCCACTCGATCACTTCGTGCAGGTCGCGCTGCTCCCTGGCGCACATGTAACGGTATTCGCCGCCCGAGCGCCCGGTACCGCGCACGTCCATGTGGACGAAGGCGTAGCCCTGCGCGAGGTACCAGTCGATCGGGCCGGTCTCGCGCCACAGGAACATCGGCACGGCGGGCGCGATGTCGTTGTCGAAGCGGTAGGGCGAGGCGGCGAGCAGCGCCGGGTGGCGGCCGGCTCGCTTCGGCAGGTACAGCGCGGCGGCGATGCGCGTTCCGTCGCGCATGCGGATCGCGACGATGCGCGAGGGCAGGACCGCCGCTGCCGCGTATTTCCCGAGGCGGCGAAGCTCCTTCGGCGCCATGCGACGGGTGCGCGGACTCACACCCGGCGCACGAACGCCGGGCTGAACTCCTTGATCGAGCGCACGCCGCTCTGCGCCATCGCCACGCGGAACTCGGTGCGCAGGATCTCGAGCACCTTCGCCACGCCCGGCTCGCCGAAGGCGCCCAGGCCCCACAGGTAGGGACGACCGACGCCGACCGCGTTCGCGCCCATCGCCATCGCCTTGGCGACGTCGGTGCCGCGGCGGAAGCCCGAGTCGACGATCACGGTGATCTTCCCCTTCGCCGCCTCGACCACCTCCGGCAGCACGTCGAGGGTGGCGCGGCCCGAGTCTTCGCTGCGCGCGCCGTGGTTGGAGACGATGATGCCGTCGATGCCGTTCGACACCGCGAGCTCGGCGTCCTCGGCGGTGAGGATGCCTTTCAGCACCACCTTCATCTTGGTGGTGTCACGCAGGCGCTTGACGTAGTCCCAGTCCATGTTGGAGGAGAGCATGTTGGTCAGGCCGGTGATGTCGACACCGGCGTAGTTGGGCAGCTTCTTGGCGCGCTCCGCGATCCCCGGCTTGTGGCAGTCGGCGCACTTGCGCGGGTCGAGGCGCTTCAGCCGCTCGAAGGCCTCCTGGTTGCGGCCGGCGACGCGGTCCACCGTGATCGCCACCACCGGGCAGCCGGCGCGCTCGGCCTTCGCCACCAGCTGCCGCGCCACGTTGAAAGTCGAGGTGGCGTAGAGCTGGAACCAGATCGGCGCGCCGCGCGCCTTGGTCACCTCCTCGACCGAGCTCGAGGCGACGGTGGAGAGGATCTGCAGGTGGTTGCCCGCCTTCGC
>DATIWX010000148.1:0-6266 GCA_035519135.1 Burkholderiales bacterium
CGTCAGTCCGAAGCAGGAGGTCTACAAGAGCCTCGCGCGCATCGGCGCCGCCCTGTCGAGCGCCGTGCGGCTGGAACTGCTGGAATTGCTGGCCCAGGGCGAGCGTAACGTCGACGAGCTCGCCACCCTGACGGGCGCCAGCGTCGCCAATACCTCGCAGCACCTGCAGAAACTCAGGCAGGCCGGGCTAATCGTCGGGCGCAAGGAGGCCCAGTTCGTGAAGTACCGCCTGGCGGGCGACGAGGTGGTGGCGCTGTTCAATACGCTGGGCGTGGCCGGCCAGGCCTACCTCGCCGACGTCGACCGCATCTTGCGGCTGTACTTCACCGCAAAGGACGACCTCGAACCGGTGCTCGCGGCCGAGTTGCTCGAGCGTGCAAAGAAGGGCCTGGTCACCGTGCTGGACGTGCGCCCGCGCGAGGAGTTCGCCGCGGGCCACGTGCCGGGCGCTGTCAACATACCGATCCACGAGCTCGAGAAGCGGCTCGCGGAGCTGCCGAAGCGCAAGGAAGTCGTCGCCTACTGCCGCGGCCCCTACTGCCTGATGTCGTATGACGCGGTGCAGCTGCTGCGACGGAAGGGACTGAAGGCCCGGCGCCTCAAGGACGGCCTGCCCGAGTGGCGCACAGCCGGTTTGCCGACGGCGCGGAACTGACGCCGCGCTAGCGTAGCTAAGCTAGATCGAAGCGTCGCGAGAGCGGGAATCCCGCCCCCGCGACAACGAAGACCCGGGTTAGGGAGCAGAGGCCGCAGAAGGCGGCGTGAAGTTCGGGCCGAAGCCCGGGCCACGCGCCGCTCTTTCCATGGTGGCCCGTGCGCTGCGCATCATCGCGGCTCTCCCATCCCGGGCAAGCTCGCTGACCTCGACCGCGTGCGCCTGAAGCGCAGCGACCACCGTCGAATCGTCGGAAGTCTGCGTCATGACGGATCCCTTCGCCGTCGTCTCAACCTGGGTCCGGATCTTGTCCTTGTTCTCGAACAGGACGGGAAGCGTCGGGCTGAACAGCGCTCGGCAAGGACGAGCGCTTCCGCGCCGCATGGACGAGGCACCTCGCCGGCGAGATCCGGCGGCTTCGCGCTCGATGCGAACGGCTGGCGCTACATGGCGCGCCGGAGCGGATCGTCCACTACATCGAACCCGAAGGGGCGAAAGGCGCGATCGAGCTGACGCAGTCGCTCAAGAGCTGTCGCGCTCGATCTGGGGCTCACGCACGAGGCGCTCTACCGCGCGATCGCACGCATGAAGCGCTCGGGCGAGATCGCGGTCGAGGGCTCGCGCCTGACGCTGTCGAGCCCGCGACGCGGCGAGCCCACGGTGCGGCTGCGCGCCTGAGGGTTTGCGGGCTGCTCCGTTCATCCAGCGCCGCGCGGGCCGAACAGGATGAGGGCCGCGGGGCGCGGGACAAAAGTCACGACACGGCTTGCGCCATGGCGATGCCACCGAGCGCGCTGATGACGACGACGACAAGCGGCGGCGCGCGCCAGGCGGTCAGCAGAACGAAGCCGACGACAACGATCCCGAAATCCCCGGGCGTCCTGACCGAGCTTGTCCACACTGGGCTGTAGAGTGCCGCGCCGAGCAGGCCGACCACCGCGGCGTTGACGCCGCGCATCATCGCCTGAGCCCAGGCGCGTTTCCGGAGCGTTTCCCAGAAGGGGAGCGTGCCCATGAGGATCAGCACACCGGGAAGAAAGATGCCGATCAGGCCCAACGCAGCACCCGGCACTCCGTGCGGTGACGCTTCGACGACGGCGCCAAGATAAGCCGCGAACGTGAAGAGCGGGCCGGGAACCGCTTGCGCGGCGCCGTAGCCGGCAAGGAAGGTATCGTCGCTGACCCATCCGGGCGCAACAAACGCCTCGCGCAGCAACGGCAGCACCACGTGGCCGCCGCCGAAGACCAGCGCGCCCGACCGATAGAACGCGTCGAAGAGATCTATGCCTTGCGATATTCCGAGACCGCGCAGGACGGGAAGGCCGGCGAGCAGGAGGAAGAAGGCAGTCAGTGCCATGAGCCCGACGGTGCGCGAGACCGGTACTGCAATGTGTCGGGTCGAGGTCGGTGGCGCGGCCCGGCAGAGCCACAGGCCCGCGATGCCTCCCGCCAGGATCGCCCCGATCTGGGCCACCGAGGACCTGCTGAACAGGATCATCAGCGCCGCCACGACCGCGATGGAAGCCCGCTCCCGATCGGGGCAGAGCGTGCGCGCCATGCCCCAAACGGCCTGCGCGACGATCGCCGCCGCGACCAGCTTGAGGCCATGGAGCAGCCCGATGCCCGTCGGTCCACTGAGCGCATCCGCGCCATAGGCGAAGAGCACAAGGGCGATGGCGGACGGCAAGGTAAAGCCCGTCCACGCCGCGAGACCGCCACGATAGCCGGCCCGCATGATACCGATGGAGAATCCGACCTGGCTGCTGGCGGGGCCGGGCAGGAACTGGCACAACCCCACCAGATCGGCATACGCCTGTTCGTCGACCCAACGGCGGCGCACGACGAACTCTTCCCGGAAATACCCGATGTGAGCGATCGGCCCGCCGAAACAGGTGACGCCCAGCTTGAGGAAGACAAGGAGAACTTCAAGCGGCGAACCTGTGTACGGGTCGCTAGCCTCGACAGCGTGCGTGGCGATCGTCTTCGGGCGGTCTTCTTTTCCATTGTCCATGCGATCCCGATCGTCTAGGCATAATTGAAGAGCGCCATGAATCCGAAATCCATGTGCAACTGCTGATGACAGTGGAAAAGCGTCAGCCCCGGATTTTCGGCGACGAAGTCAAATTCGAGTTCCTGAAACCCGCCCAGCATTACCACGTCCTTGATCACGCCTGCGGTCGGCTTGCTGCCGATGCGCGTGAGCTCGAAGCTGTGCCGGTGCAGGTGCAGCGGGTGGATGTCGTCGCTCGCGTTGCGGATTTTCAATCGGTAGCGGCGCCCTTCATGCACCGTGTACGCTGGCTTCATGGTGTCCATCGAAAAGGCCTCGCCATTGAGGGTCCACTGGTTGAAGCCATTGAGCGCGGCGTTGCGCTTGACGACGATCATCTCGATGGTTTCGTCGGGTGTGGCCGGCACCGCATTCGCCCTGCCAAACCGCGTGTAATCCCAGCGGAACGGTTTCGGCTTGGCCCATTGCGCCTTGCCCTTCTGCCCCGTGTATTCGACGACAATACCCATGCCGTGACGGCGGTCGTCGTCGGCGAGATCGCCCATCAGCCACACGCCGGGGTGATTCATTTCGACGAGCGCGGAGATGCGCTCGGCGGTCCCGAGCCAGAGTACGGGCACGTCCGCTGGCGTCGGTACGGGATTGCCGTCGAGCGCGATGACGCGGAAGACGTGACCGGGCAGAGCAAGACTGCGGGTCTCGGTCGCGCTCGCATTGAGCACATGGAGCAGCACCCGTTCGCCCTGTTTCACGCGGATCGGTGCGCCGTGACCGAGCATCCGGCCATTGATGCCGAAGAGCTCATAGCCCACCTCGAAGCCCTTGGTCTTCTCCTGCGCTTCCTCGTCCGCCGCCTTCCCCATCTGTTGGAGCGCCTTGAGGGGCGCGCCGGCCAGCACATCCATCGCCATATCGCCGCCGCGGCTGAAGGCCGGTGCGAACTCCTTCAGCACCAGAAAGACTTCGCGATCATAGGCGCCGCGATTGTTCTTCGGTTCGATGTAGACCGCTCCGGTCTGACCGGTGTAAGTGCCGCGGTTGAGGTCGGCCCCGGCCGCGACGTGCGTGTGGTAGAAGCGGAAGCCCGAAGGCTTCGGCACGAACGCGATCCGGCGCATGCCGTGCGCGGGCACGAACGGCGAGCCTTCCTCGGCGGCGCCGTCGACGTCGCTCGGGATCATCTGCCCGTGCCAGTGCACCAACTCAGGCGTGTCGGTGTCGTTGTGAACATCGACGACGACTCGTTCCCCTTCCTTGAACCGCAATAGCGGTCCCGGAAACTGGCCGTTGTAGAGCGTGGTCGAGACAATGTGCTCGGCTGCCAGCTCGATCAATCCGGTTCCAATGCGTAACGTGTAGTTCGCCTTCTCGGTCGCGGTTTCGCGGGCGGCCCGTGCGAGGCGTGGCACCGCGCCCACCAAGGGGCTCAGGGCGGCATACTTGAGCAGGGAACGGCGATCGATCATCACGGTCGTTCTATGACTTCATCGACGAGCTGTTGGATCTTTTTCCTGACGTTGGCAAGCAAGCGTACGCCCTTGGCGGTCGCCTGGTAGTACCTCCGGACTTTGCCCGCGACCACTTCCTGCGAAGACCTTAGATAGCCGGCCTCCTGCAGGCCGTGAAGAATCGGATACAGCGTTCCCGGGCTGAGCGTATAGCCGTGCCGACGCAGCTCCTCAATCATCTCCAAACCGAAGACGCGCCCCTCGCCATGGTTCGTCGTTGCCGCCATCCGATGTTCAGGGGCCGCCACTTCGACCAGGAGATCATTAGCCTGTGCGTGCGCTGGTACGTGACCTACAAGTTGTCCTACCACGACTTCGCCCTCGCGGGGACTCGCAGCGTTTCTCAGGCGTAAACGCCATGCTCAATGCGGAGCAACAGCTTCTCCACTTCTGCGGAGCCGACATCGGTAGTGAGGAGCGAAAGTGGGGTGCTTCCGCCGAGCCCGATCTGCGGCCGCCTCAGCCAGTGCATCGCCTGGGCTTCGCCCTCAAGCACCTCGATCGCCAGGGCGCCGATCCGCGCAACGCGGAAGAGCCGGTCGCTTACCACCGGGTCGAGGCGGGCGTTAGCGGCCCGCGCACGTGATAGCGTCTTCTCGCTTACACCCAGCAGCCGGGCCAGGACGTCGTCACCGATGTCAATGCGGCGCTTCAGCGCCTCGGCCGACCCGATTGGCAGACCTTTGCTGACGACTGTCTGCCAGTCCGCAGGCGTGCGCGGCTCGGTGCGAAGGGTCCGCTTGCCGCCGAGGACGTTGGCGATTTCCGTGCTGGTGGTCATCACGCGGCCTACAAATGGACACCTGTCGGCATTCTATCGGCCCTCTGTCGGCAATCCACCGAGCGATCCCCTACGCGCTCGGGCACGACCGGGTTCCAGCGTGAGCTGCTTGAACGGTGAGGCCAAATTTTAGCTTGAGCCGCAGATTGAGTTGGCGCGAAAACTAGGACTTGAGCGACCCGGAGATCAATCGTGCTCTCCGGCTCATTCGGGAGAAGGAAGATGACATCCGTCGCGCCTGGAACGAACACTTCGGAAGTTGAAGTAACCAACGTATCAAGGCACGGCTTCTGGCTGCTAATCCAGGACCGGGAGGTCTTCGTCCCTTTTGCCGAGTTCCCCTGGTTCAGAGATGCCCCAATCGGTCAGCTGGTGAACGTTCAGCTTCCGTCACCCCACCATCTGTATTGGCCAGACCTGGACGTGGATCTAGCAGTCGACTCGCTGTTCCACCCAGAACGGTTTCCTCTCGTCAGCCGCGCCCGGGTCTAACCGGAACTCGCGGCGGAGTTCCCGGAATCGATCGCTCAGGCCGACCGAGGGAGAGACGATCTTTGAGCAACGGCCTGGACGGCTGCTGCTCGTCAGGATTCCCGCACAACCCCGGAGAGCTCGACTTCGGACGGGGCTCTCTGCACCTCGAAGTCCGCGCAAAGCGGGTTACCCTCCTAGCCGTTCCGGAGTGCAGCCGAGCCCGACTCGGCCTGTTGGGTTCGTATCCGAGTTGAGAGACTCGGCGCGGCGCCCGATACGCGCATTGGAGTAGAAGGTTTCGCTTTCCGCATGCCGTGAGCGGTTTCAAGCTCCCGGCGCGCGCGAGTCATCAAGGCCTCGAGCGGCCTTCGCCGCCGCTCCGGCGGCCAGTGCGTCTTTTCAGAGCGTCTGAGATCGCCCGTGGCGCGACGCGCCATGCGCTTGCCCGAACCACCCGAACCCGATGACGAACATGCTCATGACAGGGACCACGATCATGCTGAAGCCAGACCCGACCACCCCGGGCGCCCGCCCGCCGACCGGCGAGCGCGCGCCCGACAGCCCGCTTCTCCCCCTCCCCGCAGCGCGCTGCCTCACCTCCGAGCAGGCCGCGGCCTATCTCGCGATCGGCGTGACGCTCCTCGCCGATCTCGACGTGCCGTGCGTGAAGCTCGGCCGCCGGCGCGTCTATGACAAAGTTGACCTGGATCGCTGGCTCGACGAGCATAAGCGTCGAGGGCGGGCCAGAAAGGAGTCTCAATGGCCCGCGAAACCGGAATCTACCGGCGACGGGACTCTCGTTTCTGGTGGATCGACGTTGTACTACCCAGCGGCAAG
>DATIWX010000149.1:0-2456 GCA_035519135.1 Burkholderiales bacterium
TCCATCTCCTCCTTGTTCATGAGGTAGTGGCCGCCCCACCACTTCTCGAACTCGAGGAAGCGCTCGCGCTCGGTGTCGACCTTCGAATAGAGGTTGTACAGCTTCGTCCAGTAGGTGTTGGACGGGTTGAGGCTCTCGAAGTTGTTGACGAGGTACGCCCCGTCGAACTTGCCGTGGCCGAGGTCGCCCGCGAGCGAGGCCATCCAGGTCCCGCCGAGCAACCCGCCCGAGTAGCGCATCGGGTTCTTGCCGGCGACGCCCGCCCAGTAGGAGATCGGCGAGCCGGCGAGCAGGATCGGCCCGACGAGCCTCGGCGCGAGCGCGGCGAGCATCATCAGCGCCCAGCCGCCCTGGCAGTTGCCGATCACGAACGGCTTGTCCGCGTCCGGGTGGAGCTCACCCACCTTGCGCATGAACTCCACCTCGGCCGCGCACACCGATTCGATCGTCTGGCCGGGCACCGGCTGCGGGAAGAACATGACGAAGTAGCACGGATGGCCGACCTTGAGCGCGATGCCGATCTCGCTGTCGATCTTGAATCCGCCGATGCCCGGGCCGTGCCCGGCGCGCGGGTCGATCACGACGAACGGGCGCTTCTTGGGGTCGGCCGCCGGATAGTCGGCGGGCGGCCTGACGCGCACCAGCGCATAGTTCGCGGGCTTCGCGAGCTCGCGGCCGTCGACGACCGTTTCGTAGTCGAAGACGAGCACCGGCGGCTTGCCGGATTTCGTATGCTCGAGGTACTGGTTGCCGCGCTCGCGCAGGACGTCCCAGGTGAGGATCGTGCGCTGCCAGGCGTCGAGCAGATATTCGGTCGCGGCTTGCGCCGCCTGCGGCATCGGCCAGAGGCCGGGCGTGCGGGTGGGTTCGGTGGCCATCGGGGAGCTCCTCGATACGGGGAGGACAAGCGGGGGAATGCGAGGCTAACACTTGGTATGTTGCACCGCAACCTTCGCATATCCTTACGCCCCGGGGTTTGCGGTAGGTCAAGCGGGCGCCGGGCTGGCGGCCTAGACTGTGACCCCGGGGCAGGATGAGGAGAATCCGATGAAGCTGTGGCTCGCAAACTTCGACCCCGAAACGACGGACGACGAGTTGCGTGAGCTCGTTCGCAAGTACTCGAAGCTCGAGATCTCGCGACTGACACGGGAGCCGGGCGACGGCTCGCGCCCAGGCGCGGTCCTCGAGTTCAACGAGGCCAGTCCCGAAGCACTTCACGCAGTGCAGCGACGCTTGAACGGCCTGCACTGGAAGAATCGCTCGCTCACCGCTCACGTGCCAATCGGCCGGTGAAGGCGGCCGAGTACTCTGCGGTCGAGCCGTTGCGCGACGGGCGCCGGCTCGAGATCCGCGCGCTGCGGCCTGCCGACCGCGAAGGTCTGGCCGCGTCGGTGAGACGCACGAGCGAGGAAACCCGATACCGGCGGTTCTTTGCCCCGAAACGCTCGTTTTCCGAGAAAGAGATCGAGTTCTACCTGAACGTCGACTTCGTGAGTCACGTGGCCCTGGTCGCCGTGCTCGAAGAGGCCGGGCAGCCGGTGATCGTGGGTGGCGGGCGCTACATCGTGTCGGAGCCCGGCCGGGCCGAGATCGCGTTCGCGGTCGACGATCCGCACCAGGGGCTCGGCATCGCCACACGCCTGATGCGCCATCTCGTCCTCATCGCGCGCGAGGCGGGGCTGCGCGAGCTGACCGCGGAAGTGCTGCCGGACAACGCGCCGATGCTGAAAGTGTTCGAACGTTGCGGCCTCACCGCGACGACGCGCCGCGAGGGCGGGGTGGTGCACCTCACGATGAGGCTCTAGCGTTGCGGCGAGGTGACCGAGCTCAAGGTCTGTCGACGGCGATCGATCCCCCGCGGCGAAGGCCTGAATCCGACCAAGGTATGATTTGCGCCGCCCGGCGCGGACGGTACCGTGCTGCAGCCTGCGGCCGGGACCGCGCGAAGGGGGATCTATGAGATCGTGGAGCGAGTTTTTGGCCCGGCACGTCCTCGCCGTGCTGCTCGCGGCTGCCACCGCGACCGGTGGCGTCGCACGGGCACAGGCGCAGGGCGAACCGCCGCCCTTCAAGCCGGAGGAGATCGAAGCGCTGGTCGCGCCGATCGCGCTCTATCCCGATGACCTGCTCTCCCAGGTCCTGATGGCCTCGACCTATCCGCTGGAGATCGTCCAGGCCGCCCGCTGGGCGAAGGCGAACCCCAACGTCAAGGGCGAGGCCGCCGTAAAGGCGGTGGAGAACCAGACCTGGGACGTGAGCGTGAAATCGCTCGTCGCCTTCCCGCAGATCCTCGAGCCGATGAACGAGAAGCTCGACTGGACCCAGAAGCTCGGCGACGCCTTCCTCGCCGACCAGAAGTCGGTGCTCGACGCGGTGCAGCGGCTGCGGGCGAAGGCGGAACAGTCGGGCAACCTCAAGTCGAACGAGCAGCAGAAGGTGATCGTCGAGCAGGCGGC
>DATIWX010000150.1:0-9551 GCA_035519135.1 Burkholderiales bacterium
GCCGCGCGATCTCGTTCAACCTTCTGCACAAGGCCTGCGGCTCGCGCTTGAAGCAGCAGTACTTCTGCGTGAAGGAGGAGGTGCCGGTCGCGCGCGAGGACATGGTCAAGGGCTACGAGTTCGAGAAGGACCAGTACGTGATGTTCACCCCCGAGGAGCTGAAGCTGCTCGAGGAGGCGGGAACGCACACCGCCGACATCGCCGAGTTCGTCCCGATCGAGTCGATCGATCCCGTGTATTTCGACAAGGCCTACTACCTCGCGCCCGACAAGGGCGGCGCCAAGCCCTACGCGCTGCTGGCGCGGGCCCTGCGCGAATCGAAGCGCTGCGCGCTCGGCCGCTGGGCCGCGCGCGGCAAGCAGTACATCGTGATGATCCGCCCGGCCGGCAACGGAAGCGCCGACGGCCTGGTGATGCAGCAGCTCCTCTACGCCGGCGAGGTGCGCTCCCTCAAGGAGCTCGAGATCCCGGACACCGAGGTCAAGGACGCCGAGCTCAAGCTGGCGCAGCAGCTGATCGAGCAACAGGCCTCGGACAAGTTCGACCCCTCGACCTATACCGACGAGGTGCGCGCCCGGGTCGAGGCGGCGGTGCAGAAGAAAGTGGAAGGCCAGGAGATCACCATGGCCGAGGCGCCGGAGGGCGGCGCCGAGGTCATCGACCTGATGGAGGCGCTGCGGGCGAGTCTCGAGAAGAAAAAGGCGCCCGCTCCCGCGAAGACCGCCGCACCGGAAGAGCGCAAGGCCCCCAAGCGCGTCCAGCAGGCCGAGCCGGCCCCCAGGAAGGCAGCGAAGAAATAGCCCCCGCCGCCGACCCGTCCGCAGCGCACCCGTACGGCGTCCGCGACGTCGAGCGGCTGCTTCACCTTCCGCGCAGCACCATCCAGAGCCTGGTGGACGCGGGCTTCGTCTCACCGGCGCGCGGCCCGCGCAAGTCCTGGCTGTTCTCGTTTCGCGATCTGATCGTGCTGCGCACCGCGCAGGCGCTCGCCTCGGCGAAAATTCCGCCGCGACGCATCAACCGCTCCCTGAAGGAGCTTCGCCGCCACCTCCCCGAGACCATGCCTCTTTCGGGCCTGTCGATCGAGGCGCTGGCCGACCGCGTCGTCGTCAGGGACGGCACGCAGCGCTGGCAGGCGGACTCCGGGCAATACGTTCTCGACTTCGAAGGCGACCCGTCGACCGGATCGCTCAGCGTGATAGCGCACGGCGAGGCCGACGCCGCGGCGGGCACCGAGGACTGGTTCGAGCGCGGGTGCGACCTGGAACGGCGCGACGCCGAAGCCGCCCGGGAGGCCTACGAGCGGGCGCTGCAATCCGACCCGGCGCACGCCGGATCCCACCTCAACCTCGGGAGGCTGCTGCACGAGGCGGGCCGGCTCGCGGAAGCGGAGCGCGTCTATCGCCGCGCGATCCTCGCCTGCGGCAACGAGCCGCTGCTGCTCTACAACCTGGGCGTCCTGCTCGAAGACATGGGCCGCAAGAGCGCCGCGATGGACGTCTATGAGAAAGCGCTGCACGAGGACCCGCGCTTCGCCGACTGCCACTACAACCTCGCGCTCCTGTGCAAGTCGCTCGGCCGGCCCAAGCAAGCACTGCGCCACATGGCGCAGTACCGCAGGCTGGTGAAGCCCGGAGGATGAGGGCCCTATGAGAAGATCGCTGGCAGCAGGTACGATCCTCCTCGCCTCGTCCGCCGCGCTCGCGCAGCAGCCCGATCCGCTCGCCACGCGCGGCGGCTGGGAGCTCGGCGCGCAGGCCTCCCGCTACGACTACCTCGAGCCGGACTTCGCGGAGCTCAAGGGCAACCGCATCGGCATCGTCGCCGCCTACACGTGGACCGGCGACTCGGGCCTGTTCGGCAAGCTCGACTATCGCGAGTCCTACGGGCGCCTGAAGTACGAGGGCTCGGGAACGATGGACAAGGTGCCCGACCTGATCTTCGAGCTGCGGGCCCTGGCCGGCCTCGACTGGGTGGGAAGCAGCGTTTCGCTGTCTCCCTATGCGGGTCTCGGCTACCGCTACCTCTACGACGACCTCAGGGGAACCACCTCCACCGGTGCCTCCGGCTACCGGCGCAATTCCAACTATCTCTACAGCCCGGTCGGCCTGACCGCGCGTTGGCACATGGGCGGCGGCTGGGTGCTCGCGCCGACGGCGGAGGCCGACGTGTTCCTGTACGGCACCCAGGTGACCAAGCTGAGCGACGCCAGTTCGGCGTTGATGGACGTGACCAACCACCAGGGCTCGGGCCGCGGCCACCGCTTCTCCCTCATGATCGAGAAAGGCCAGTGGGCCTTCGGCGGGTGGAACCACTACTGGCACATCAAGGATTCGGACACCCTGTGCTTCACGCCCGTCGTGAACAACGTCTGCCTGGCGGGCCAGGAACCCGAGAACTACACGCGCGAATACGGGCTGGAGCTGCGCTACCGCTTCTAGCGCCCGGGCGCGCTCCACTCCCCGCCCAGGATCTTCTCCGCCCAGAACAGGCCCGAGACGGTCTTCGAGTCGGTGATCTTGCCCTCGCGCACCCAGGCGAGCGCCGTGGCGAGGGGCACGGTGAACACTTCCAGGAATTCCTCGTCGTCGAGCTTGGCCTGCGCGTGCTGCAGGCCCCTGGCGAGGTAGATCTCGATGTGCTCGTTCGAGTACGCGATCGCGATGTTGATGGTCGCGACATGCGTCCACTCGGCCGCGGTGTAGCCGGTCTCCTCCTGCAGCTCGCGCCTGGCGGTGGTGAGCGGGTCCTCGCCGGGATCGATCTTGCCCGCGGGGATCTCGAACATGTCGCGGCCCAGCGGGTAGCGGAACTGGCGTTCCATGACCAGCTCGCCCGCGTCGGTCACCGCGATCACCGCCACCGCTCCGGGATGCTCGATGTATTCGCGCTCCGCGGAGGCGCCGTCGGGAAGGCGGACGGTGTCGCTGCGCACCTTCAGCAGCCTGCCGTCGTAGACGAGCCGGCTCGACAGTCGGCGCTCGCTCAGGTCCTTCACGCCCGCGCCGCCCCGCCTAGAAGCTCTTGATCGCCTGCAGGCACAGCTGCATCAGCGGCTGGGGCAGGATGCCGAGCGCGAGCATCGCCAGCCCGTTCGCCGAGATCAGGATGCCGGCGTCCAGCCCCGGGCGGATCGCAGCGGTCTCCGCCGGCTCGTCGAAGTACATCAGCTTCACCACCCGGATGTAATAGAACGCCCCGATCAGCGCGAACAGCACGGCGACCACGGCGAGCCACACCTGCCCCGCGCCGAGCACGGCCTGCAGCACCGCGAGCTTGGCGTAGAAGCCCACCGTCGGGGGAATGCCGGCGAGCGAGAACATGAGCAGCAGCATCACGAACGCAAGCCAGGGGCTGCGCGCATTCAGGCCCCTGAAATCCTCGAGCCGCTCGGCCTCGAAGCCGGAGCGCGACAGCAGCACCACCATGCCGAAGGCGCCCAGGCTCATGAGCACGTAGACCACGGCATAGAACATCGCCGAGCTCCAGGCCTCCGCCGCGGACAGCGCGTTTCCGCCGACGATCCCGGAGAGCAGGCCGAGCAGCATGAATCCCATGTGAGAGATGGTCGAGTACGCGAGCATGCGCTTGATGTTGGCCTGGGCGATCGCCGCGAGGTTGCCG
Organism: Burkholderiales bacterium; assembly: GCA_035519135.1. Classification (GTDB taxonomy): domain Bacteria; phylum Pseudomonadota; class Gammaproteobacteria; order Burkholderiales; family SG8-39; genus VBDM01. The sequence goes on from DATIWX010000150.1 coordinate 3,625, forward strand.
ACGGCCATCGACAGGACCGAAAGGATGACCAGCATGTCCTGCCAGCCGCTCGGAAACTGGGGCGTGCTGCCGGCGAGCGACGGCAGCCCGTTCACCAGGAGCCGCATCGCCATGGCGAAGGCCGCGAGCTTCGGGCCGGTGCTGATGAACAGCGTCACCGCGGAGGGCGCGCCATGGTAGACGTCGGGAATCCACATGTGGAACGGGACCGCGCCCACCTTGAAGGCGAGGCCCGAGACGATGAACACCAGGCCGAAGACGAGCACCGTCGCCTTCACCGGCGGATCGCCCTGGAGGATGCGGGCGGCCGCGCTGGCGACCTCGTTGATCTGCAGGGTGCCGGTAGCGCCGTAGATCATCGACATGCCGTAGAGCAGCAGGCCCGAGGCGAGCGCGCCCAGCACGAAATACTTCATCGCCGCCTCGGTCGAGACGGCCGAGTCGCGGTTCAGGGCCACCAGCGAATACAGGCACAGGGACATCAGCTCCAGGCCCAGGTAGAGGGTCAGGAAATGGTTCGCCGAGATCATCACCATCATCCCGAGCGTGGCGAAGAGCACGAGCACGAAGTATTCGCCGCGGTAGAGCCCGCGGTCGGCGAGATACGCCCGCGAATACACCAGGCACAGCGCCACCGCCAGGTAGGTGAACATCTTCAGCACGCTCGCCATCATGTCGGAGACGAACATGCCGTTGAAGGTGGTCGCACGCACGCCGCCGGTCGCGCCGGTCACCGCGATCGTCAGTACGGCGCATCCCGCAAGCGCGGCGAGCGACAGCGCGTAGCTCACCCAGCGCCTGTCCTGCTTCAGGAACAGGTCGATCACCAGGATCGCGCACCCCATCGCGAGGAGGAAGATCTCCGGGTAGGCGAGCAGCATGATCGGCAGGCTGGTCATCATGGTCGGGCGCCTCTCACAGCTTGCTCACCGCGAGGTGCCTGAGCAGGTCGTCGACCGACGCGTGCATGATCTCGGTGAACGGCGCCGGATGCACGCCCATCCACAGCACCGCGGCCGCGAGCAGGCCGAGCACCAGCAGCTCGCGCGGATTGGCGTCGGTGAGCTCGGCGACGTGCTTGTTGCCGACCTCGCCGAAGATCACCCGCTTGTACATCCAAAGCGTATACGCGGCGCCGAACACGAGGGTCGTCGCGGCGAGGAGCGCGATCCAGAAATTGAACTTCATCGCACCCAGGATCACCATGAACTCGCCGACGAAGCCCGAGGTCGCGGGCAGGCCGCAGTTCGCCATGGCGAACAGCATCATCAGCGCCGCGAACCTGGGCATGGTGTTGACCACCCCGCCGTAGTCGGCGATGGCACGCGAATGCATGCGGTCGTACATCACGCCCACGCACAGGAACAGCGCCGCGGACACGAAGCCGTGCGAGATCATCTGCACCAGGCCGCCTTCCATGCCGTAGGAGTTGAAGATGAAGAATCCCAGGGTCACGAAGCCCATGTGCGAGATCGACGAGTAGGCGATCAGCTTCTTCATGTCCGTCTGCGCCAGCGCGACCAGGCCGATGTACACGATCGCGATGAGCGACAGCGTGATCATGAAGCCCGACAGATAGCGGCTCGCGTCCGGAAGGATGGGCAGCGAAAAGCGGATGAAGCCGTAGGCGCCCAGCTTCAGCAGGATCGCCGCCAGCACCGCCGAGCCCCCGGTGGGCGCCTCGACGTGCGCGTCGGGAAGCCAGGTATGCACCGGCCACATCGGCACCTTCACCGCGAACGCCATCAGGAAGGCGACGAACAGGAGCAGCTGCGCGTTCAAGGGCAGCGGCAGCTTGTGATAGTCGAGCACCGCGAAGCTGCCGCCCGACTTGTTGTAGAGGTACAGGAAGGCGAGCAGCATCAGCAGCGACCCGAGCAGGGTGTAGAGGAAGAACTTCACCGCGGCGTAGACGCGGTTCGGCCCGCCCCACACCCCGATGACCAGGTACATCGGGATCAGGGTCGCCTCGAAGAACACGTAGAACAGGACCGCGTCCAGCGCGGCGAAGGTCCCGTTGAGGAGGCCCGACATCACCAGGAACGCGGCCATGTACTGGGCCACCTTCTCCCGGATCACTTCCCAGCCCGCGATCACGACCAGCACGGTGATGAAGCTGTTCAGCAGGATGAACAGCACCGAGATGCCGTCGACGCCGAGGTGATAGTTGACGTTGAAGCGCGGGATCCAGGGGGTCAGCTCGACGAACTGCATGGCGCTCGTCCCGGTCCGGAATCCGCTCACCAGCGGGACCGTGACCGCGAAGCCGATGACCGCGCCGAACAGGGCGATCGCCTTTGCCTCGCGCAGGTTCCTGTCGCCGGCGACGAGCACCACCAGTCCCGCGACGATCGGAACCCATACGGAGAAGCTGAGCCAGGGCGCGTTCATCGTTGTCGGAGGGTCAGCGCTTGCTGAACAGCCATAGCAGCGCCACCACCCCTATGATCATGAAGAAGGCGTACTGGTAGATCAGGCCGGACTGGATCCAGCGGACGATCCCGGCGAACCATCCGACCAGCCTCGCCGAGCCGTTCACCATGAGCCCGTCGATCACCGTCACGTCCCCGTAGCGCCACAGGCCGGTGCCGAATTTCCTCGCGCCGCCGGCGAAGAACCAGTCGTTGAAGCGGTCGAAGCCGTACTTGTCCTCGAGGATCCTGACCAGCACGCCGGCCCTGGTCCGCAGCACCGCCGCCATCTCCGGCCGCACCAGGTACAGGTACCCCGCGAGGGCCGCGCCCGCGAGCGCCAGCCAGAACGGGGCCGACATGAGCCCGTGCAGCATCATGGGCACGATGCCGTGAAATTCCTCGGCCATCTCCTTCACGCCGGGATGCGCGTCGGCGATGAAGATGGAGCCGCCGAAGTAGCCGCCGAAGACCACATCGCCGATCACCCAGCCCGAAACCACCGACGGGATCGCGAGCAGCACGAGCGGCACCGTGACCACCAGCGGGGACTCGTGGGGCGCGTGATGGCCGTGACCGGTCTCGAACCGCTCCTTGCCGTGAAAGGCGTAGAACACCAGGCGAAACGAGTAGAAGCCGCCGACGAACACGCCGGCGAGCACCGCGAGCCACGCGAAGCCCGCGCCGAAGGTGTGCGAGAGCTTGGCGGCCTCGATGATCGAGTCCTTGGAGAAGAACCCGGCGAACGGCGGGAAGCCCGCGTTGGCGAGCGCGCCGATCAGTACCGTGAGGTAGGTGACCGGCATGTACTTCGCGAGGCCCCCCATCTTGCGCATGTCCTGCTCGTGATGCAGCGCGATGATCACCGAGCCCGCGCCCAAAAAGAGCACGGCCTTGAAGAAGGCGTGCGTCATCAGGTGGAAGATGGCCACCGAGTACGCCGAAGCGCCCAGCGCCACCGTCATGTAGCCGAGCTGCGACAGCGTCGAGTAGGCGACCACGCGCTTGATGTCGTACTGGATCATGGCGATGAGGGCCATGAAGAAGGCGGTGATGCCGCCGATGATCAGCACCATTGAGCGCGCGGTGTCCGACAGCTCGAACAGCGGCGACATGCGCGCCACCATGAAGATCCCCGCCGTCACCATGGTCGCGGCGTGGATCAGGGCGGAGATCGGCGTGGGGCCTTCCATCGAGTCGGGCAGCCACACGTGCAGGGGAAACTGCGCGCTCTTGCCCATCGCGCCGATGAACAGCCCGATGCAGATCGCCGACAGCAGCAGCCAGGGCGCGCCCGGCACGACCTCGATCGTCGTCGCGGCCGCGGCGGGGGCGCGCGCGAACACCGAGGCGTAGTCGAGCGTGCCGAAGTGGGCGAGCACCAGCGCCACCGCGAGCAGGAAGCCGAAGTCGCCCACTCGGTTGACGAGGAAGGCCTTGAGGTTGGCGTAGATCGCGGTCGGGCGCGTGTACCAGAAGCCGATCAGCAGGTACGAGACCAGGCCGACCGCCTCCCAGCCGAAGAACAGCTGCAGGAAGTTGTTCGCCATCACCAGCATCAGCATGGCGAAGGTGAACAGCGCGATGTAGGCGAAGAATCTCTGGTAGCCGGGATCGTCGGCCATGTAGCCGATGGTGTAGATGTGCACCATCAGCGAGACGAAGGTCACGACCACCATCATCAGCGCCGAGAGGCGGTCGATGAGGAAGCCGATCTCGAAGCGGGTGCCGCCCGAGACCAGCCAGGTGTAGACCGAGCCGTTGAACACCGTGCCGTCGAGCGCGTGCGCGAAGATCACGCACGAAGCCGCGAACGCCACCGCCACGCCCGCGATCGTGACCCAGTGGGCGCCGGCGCGGCCGACCTGCCTGCCGAATAGGCCCGCGACGATCGCGCCCGCGAGCGGGGCGAGCGGCACGATGAGGTAGAGCTGCAGGTCGCTCATTCTTCAGCCTTTGAGGTTGTCGAGATCGTCGACGTTGATGGTCTGCAGGTTGCGGAACAGCACCACCAGGATGGCCAGGCCGATCGCCGACTCGGCCGCGGCCACGGTGAGGATGAAGAACACGAACACCTGGCCGGCGGTATCGCCCAGGTAATGCGCGAAGGCGATGAAGTTCATGTTGACCGCGAGCAGCATCAGCTCGATCGCCATCAGCAGGATGATGACGTTCTTGCGGTTGAGAAAGATGCCGACGATGCTGATCGCGAACAGCACCGCGCTGAGAATCAGGAAATGCGACAGCGAAAGCAGAGTACCCTCCCTTGTTTCTTCAGTCCTTCTTCTCCGCGGGCATCGATACCAGCCGCACGCGCTCGCTGCGCCGGACCGCGATCTGCCGGGCCGGGTCCTGGTACTTGCTGTCCTTGCGCTTCCTGAGCGTCAGCGCGATCGCGACGATGATCGCCACCAGCAGCAGCACCGCCGCGAGCTCCAGCGGGTAGGCGTAGTCCGTATACAGGAGGCGCCCGAGCTCCTTGGTGTTGCTGTAGCCGGCGCCGGGGTCCTTCGGCGCGGGAAGCGCGCCCAGGCCGAAGTAGTCTCCGCGCAGCACCAGCACCATCTCGATCACCATGAGAGCGGCCACGGCCGCGCCCAGGGGCAGGTAGCTCCAGAAGCCCTCGCGCAGGCGATCCAGGTTGATGTCCAGCATCATCACCACGAACAGGAACAGCACCATCACCGCGCCGACGTAGACCAGTACCAGCGCGATCGCGAGGAACTCCGCGCGCAGCAGCATCCACAGCCCCGCCGCGGTAAAGAAGGCGAGCACGAGGAACAGGGCCGAGTGCACCGGGTTGCGCGCCGTGATGACGCACACCGCCGCCGTCAGCAGGATGAACGCGAAGAACAGGAAAACGCCGTATTCGACCATGAGCGTCAGCGGTAGGCCGCGTCCGCGGCGCGGTCGCGGGCGATCTGCTCCTCGTAGCGGTCGCCCACCGCGAGCAGCATTTCCTTGGTGTAGAGGAGGTCGCCGCGCCTCTCGCCGTGGTACTCGAGGATGTTGGTCTCGACGATCGAGTCCACCGGGCACGACTCCTCGCACAGCCCGCAGAAGATGCACTTGGTGAGATCGATGTCGTAGCGCGTGGTGCGGCGGGTGCCGTCGGAGCGCTGCTCGGACTCGATGGTGATGGCGAGCGCCGGGCAGACGGCCTCGCACAGCTTGCAGGCGATGCAGCGCTCCTCGCCGTTGGGGTAGCGGCGCAGGGCGTGCAGCCCCCGGAAGCGCGGCGACAGCGGGGTCTTTTCCTCGGGGTACTGGATGGTGATCTTGCGCCTGAAGAGATGCCGCCCCGTGAGAACCAGGCCCTCCACGAGCTCGACGAGCAGGAAGGTACCGAAGAAGGCCCTGATCCTGTCGATCATCGCCAGATGCTCCAGGGGGTCTGCATCCAAACGGCGATCAGGACCAGCCAGATGATGGTCGCGGGGATGAACACCTTCCAGCCCAGGCGCATGATCTGGTCGTAGCGGTAGCGCGGGAAGGTCGCCCGGAACCACAGGAACA
>DATIWX010000151.1:0-10445 GCA_035519135.1 Burkholderiales bacterium
TCGATCACGTGGATGAACTGCTCGCGCAGTCCGCCCTTGTCCTTGATGCGCGCCGGCCACGACACGACCATGTTCTGGTTGGTTCCGCCGAGCCTCGAGGCGTTCTGCTTGAACCAGTCGAACGGCGTGTCGAAGGCCCACGACCAGCCGGCCGACATGTGATTGTAGGTCTGCTCGGTGCCCCAGACGTCGTAGAACTTCATCTGCACGTCGACGGGCACGCTGACGCCGTTGAAGAACGCGACTTCGTTCGGGGTCCCGATCGGGCCGCCCTCGGCGCTGGTGCCGTTGTCGCCGTTGATGTAGATGATCAACGTGTTGTCGAGCTTGCCGAGGTCCTCGAAATGCTGGATCACGCGACCGATCTCGTAGTCGCTGTAGGCGGCATAGGCGGCGAAAACCTCGACCTGGCGGATGAAGAGCTTCTTCTCCTCCGCGCTGAGCTTGTCCCACGGCTTCAGGACGTCATTGGGCCAGGGCGTCAGCTTCGCATCCTTGGGGATCACGCCGAGCCGCTTCTGGTTCTCGAAGATGCGCTCGCGCAGCCTCTCGTAGCCGTCGTCGAAGAGGTGCATCGCGCTGATCTTGTCCACCCATTCCTTGGTCGGGTGGTGCGGCGCGTGGGTGGCGCCGGGCGCGTACTTGATGAATATCGGCTTGCTCGGGTCGGTCTGATGAATCCGCGTCATGTAGTCGATGGCGTCGTCGGCCATGCCTGTGACGAGGTTCCAGCCCGGCTTGCCCTGGAACGGATAGATCTGAGTCGTGTTGCGGAAGAGGTTCGGCTCCCACTGGTTCGCGTCGCCGCCGACGAAACCGTAGAAGTACTCGAAGCCCATCCCGGTCGGCCACTGGTCGAACGGGCCGACCTGGCTGGCGGCGAATGCGGGCGTGTTGTGGTCCTTGCCGAACCAAGAGGTGGAATAGCCGTTGTCGAGCAGGATGCGCCCGATGGTGGCCTTGTCCCTGCCGATGATGCTGTTGTAGCCGGGGAAGCCGGTCGACTGCTCGGAGATCACGCCAAAGCCGGCCGAGTGGTGGTTGCGACCGGTGATCAGCGCGGCGCGCGTGGGCGAGCACAGTGCTGTGGAGAAGATGCGGTTATAGCGCAGGCCCTCCTTGGCGATACGGTCCATCGTCGGTGTGGGAATGACGCCACCGAAGGTGCTCGGCACGCCGAAACCGGCGTCGTCCGTGATGATCAGCAGCACGTTCGGAGCGCCCTTTGGCGGGACGACGCGGGGCGGCCACCAGGGCTTCGACTGCAGCGCATCGTTCTTGATGACGCCGCCGAACTTCGGGTCGGGCGGCGGCAGCTGCTGGCCGCTGATGCTCGTGGTGGCGCTGGGCGAACCCAAGGCGCCGGTGACCTGCTGCGCCGCCGTCGGCGGGAGAGCAAGGATGGCGCCTGTAAACGAGAGGACAAGAAAACCCATTTGCTTCATCGTCTTCATCGTTGTTCGCTCCAATCGGGGGGCTTCGGAGGACGGGAGGGCGCGCGCAGTACCAGCTTGAGCGGATCTCTCGGGACCGCCGCGGATGCTAAACGCCTCGTAGCGGCAGCAGTTGACAACAATCAATGTCGCTTCCAGGGGAAGCGGCAGGGACGCTCGTTTCAGGTGTCGGAGCAGACAGAGCGGACATCCAGGCCAAGGCGCATTCGGTGCGGGATAGTAACGTGCCCGACCTCCGGTTCACCTACTCGCGCATATGCACCCCGGTGGTGCGTCGGGACCGTCAGTTCTCACCCGGCGCGAACCCGCCGAAGCGGAGCGGTTCGGGCGTCACTTTCCGAGCACGCTCAGGGCATGGCGCATCGGCTCGCTCGAGACCGCGATGAATCCGTCGAGCGGACGGCCCATCTCCTCGATCAGGAAGATCGACGTCGAGACCGCCACGGCGCCGATCGCCAAGGCGGCGATCGCCGTGGCGTGCCGGGGCGCGAACAAGCCGAAGCCGGCGAACATTGCGGCGAGCCAGGACACGAGCACCACCAGGAACCCCGCGGGCGTCGTGCTGTTCGCCTCTTCGTACCCGACCCAGCGCGCTTGCGCCAGCTCGTCGACCAGCTGCACGGCGCGCGACTTGAGCGCGCGCTGGAGGTCGTCGGCAGGGGCAAGCGTCTGGAGCTTGAGATTGAGGCGCTCCATCGCGGAAGCATCGCGCAGGGCGGTCGCCGCGCCGATGCGCCCCTCGCCGCCCGGGGAGAAGAGCTGGTCGATGCGCGCGGCGTAGCCGCTGCGCAGCAGCCGCCGGAGATCCTCCGCCTCGGGGCCGTACTGCGCCAGCACCCGATCGATGACGATGATCTGCGCCGCGGCGTGCTTGAACCCCTGGTTGACCGCGTCGAAGGAGTTCTTCGCCGACGCGATCAGCAGCCCGAGCACCAGCGCCGACAGCGTAGCCATCAATCCGGTCACCACCTTCACGATGTCCTTCGAGTCGTCGTTCAGGTGGTGCTCGGGCAGGACACTCCGCAGCGCGAGCCCGGCAAGCGCGCCGCCGAACACGCAGATGAACGTCAAGAGGCCGACCGCCCACGCGCTCATCAATCTCCTCCCCGGCTCAACGCCCGGTCAGCTGACGCCTTCCACGATCCGCAGATCGCGGTCGACGGCGTCGCCGAGGACGCGCAGCGCTTCCTGGTAGCCGGGGCTGTCATGGGCCGCGATCGCCTTATCGAGGCTGTCGAATTCGGTGATCACCGTGCGCTGGTTCAACCCGTTCTCGTAGGTCTTCGCCGGGGTGCCGCGCACGAGAAAGCGTCCGCCTGCCGCCTGGATCGCGGGGCCGGCGATCTTCGCGTAGGCGGCGAGCGCATCGGGATTCCTGATCGCGCGGTAACAAACGACCCAGTAAGCCTTGGCCATCGACTCCTCCTGTCTGTGAGGTTGACCGCACTCGCCCTTCCACCACCGGGCGGTACGGCGGGGCGCTAGTGTACGCCGGAGATCACTCGCCGAATTCGCGCGCGAGCTCCGCGCGCTCCGCGTCGCTCAGGTCGGGGCTGAAGTGCAGCACGTGATCCAGGATGTCATCGGTCTCGAAGTAGGCGCTGCGGCAGTCGAGGTGCACGAATCCGCCGGGAGAGAACCGGCCGTCCTGGTTGAACACGAGACGGATGCGCCACGCGCCGCGCGCGATCGGCTCGTGGCAGCTGCGGCACCGCGCCTGCGCGCTCGGGGCCTTCTCGGCACCGTCGATCCGCGGGAGGCGCCGCTTGGCGAGGCTGCCGTGCGCCGCGCGCTCGAGGACTTCCCGCCCGGGCACGTCCGCGGCCGCATCGGCGAGGGTCTGCAGAACCGGCTCGGGGCGCCTGTATGCAGCGCAGAGCGGGTGAAACCAGATCGTCATCTCGCCTTCGGCGAACGGGTTCGGGAGGCGCTCGCCGAAGCGCAGCTCGCCGCGCTGGATCGCGCGGCCGCAGCCGCGGCACTTTGCACGGCCGCTCGAGGCGGGCTCGAAGACGTGCGGCATACCCGAAGGATATCGAAGCGCTGGTCGGCGGGCAGATCGCGGCAAGCGCGGAATTGCCAAGGTGGCCGATATGGACGGCGAGCGGTGAGGAAATCCACCAATCGGGCGGTGTTTCGAGCCGACCATGGACGGGCGCGGTGAATTCGTCACGCCCCGGCGGGTAAGAGTACGGCCCCGGCCCCTCCCGGCGGACCTAATCTTGGATCACGGTTCGATCGACCCTAAGTGAACCGCTAACTGGAGGAATACTCATGGCATCCAGCATTCGAGTGCTCGTGGACGAGTCCGAACGTGGCATCACCATTCGCTGGCTCGAGGCCGGGCTCGAGCGCCACATATGGGTGGACCAACAGACGTTCGAGCGCTTTCTCGCGGCGGGCGACACTTTCTACGTCGACACGGTCGCCGCAAACGACAACGGCCACGCATTGAGCGCGTAGCTAGTGCCACGGGTGCCGCGGCCCTGTGGCCGCGGGGTGCCTGCGTCACCCCGGACGCCGCCGATCCGCTGCAATAGCGCGGGCGGCTCCTGCCCGGGCGGGGCCTCCGGAAAGAGCGGCCTCGGTTACTGGCCGCCGATGGACACCGCGAAGTTGACCGTGTCCGCCTTGTAGGGCGACGGGATGTAGGTGAGCTCCAGGCGGATCTCCTTGAGCTTCTTCGCCTTCAGCGCCACGGCGGGAAAGTCCAGGTCCAGGCTTTGCGTCGCGTCCTGCCCGGGGTCCAGCCGCTCGGCCGCACCGTAGGTCTGGAACTTGATGGTCGGCTCGAACTTCTTCTCCTCGACCTGGATCGGGTTGCCGTCGGCGTCGATGAACTGGATCTTGCCGCCGATCAAGCGGATCGTCTGGTCCGTCGAGCTGTTCTGCAGCTTGAGCTTCCCGGTGAGCTTCGCCGGCGAGACGATGCTGCCGGTCCCCTTATCGACCCGCTCCGTGATCTTCATGTCGGTGACCTCACCGGTCATGACCCCGGCCTTCACCGCCAGCGCGGGCGGCGTTACCGTGTAGACCTTGTCCTCGATCACCGCGGCTGGCGTCGACGGGGTCTGCCCGCAGCCAAGCATCGCCCCGAAGACCCCGGCTGTAACCGTCATCAGAACTACTCGCGTCCACATCGTTCTCTCCTCGCGCGGCACCCTCAGTCGGGCGGCGCTCGCGCAACCACCGTTGGTGTGCATGGAGCTTGCCTCGCTCCGGCGGCGTTCGAGGCCCGATCGCCGCCGTCGAGATTATCCGTCCCGCCTCAGGCGCCCTCTGTACGTTGGCATACATAGAGCGGAAGATGTACCCGGCCGGCATCGCCCCGATCGGTGCGATGATGGCGACTCATATTCGAGGAGAGCCCGCATGCCCAAAGGTGAACAACGCAGCAACCGCGAGACGAAGAAGCCGAAGCAACCGAAGAAGCCGGCCGTTCCCGCCGTACCGTCGGGAAGGCCCAACCCGTTCATACCGGTCAAGAAGCCCTGACCAGGATCGCACCGCGGCGCCTTCGGGCGGCGCCGCGCCCGGTGGGCACGCCGCGGCGGTCGATGCGCGACCGCGACCCGATCCGCCGCGAGCGGGCTACGTGCGCTACCGCACAGCGCTCCCCGAGCAGACGGGATAGCTTGCTTGGGAACGGCAACCGTGGAGCGCTAGCGACGTGAGCTGGGAGGTCATCGAACGCAACTGGCAAGGGCTCAGAGGAAGGGTCCTGGCGGAGTGGGACAACCTTTCCGACGACGCCTTTGACCAGATCATCGGCAAGCACGATCGGCTGGTGGCGCGGATCCAGGAGGCCTACGGCACGTCGCGGGAAGAGGCCGAGCGCCAGATCGAGGCGTTCGAGGAAGCTAACCAGGACTATCGTCCGCCGAACGCCTCCTAGGACTCCGGCGCGCGCCGCGGCCGGAGGGAGGTCAGGGGCTGAGTCGACGTGAAGTACCGGGCCGCAATGCGCACGGTCCGTGTGCTGACGTACAGACGGGCCCGCCGGCACATGCGACAAGACCATCCTGCCCTTGCGTGACCTGCTCCTCAGCAGTCCCTCCTCAAAGAGGCTATCGCGAGGTTCGAGCCCGCGTGCGACGCGACCTCCCTCGCGCCTCGCGCGGACCTTTTTCCGTGCGGCGCGGGGTCGCGCCGCAGTGAGTGCGCTGGCGCACAGAGCGTGCGTGCCGAACGCGGATAATCATCCCGGCATGCGACCCGCTTCCTTCGTACTCCTCGCCGCCGGCTGGCTGCCGTCACTCGTCGCCGCGTCCCCGACCGCTGTCGTCACCGACGCGCTGGTCGCGGAGCAGTCGGTCGTTCACGCCGCGCCGGCAGGAATCGCGCCGGTGCTTGCCCAGGCCGGTGTCGATGCCGACGACCGGTCCGACTTCGGACTGCGCGCGCTCCAGCAAACGAAGCAAAGCTATGTCGCAGGCGATGCCGTCGGCGCCCGACGCGGCCTCGCGCGGGCGACCGACGCGCTCGCCGCGCTGGCGGGCAGCATGCAAGCGCCGGGTCGCGGTGAGGTGTGGATGCTGGTGAACGATCTGCGCCTGATCCGCCTCGTCGAGGGCGGCGCGAATTCGGTGACGCTTCACAGCCTGGCCGACGCCGCGGCCCGCGCGGGCGAGCTGGCCGAGCGCTATCCCGTCGGGTCGGGCTCACCCGCGGAGGCGCCGCGGAACTGAGGCAAGGATCCGTTGACTAGCTCGCCCCGCCGATCACCTTCACCCGGCCACCGAAGCGCCACGTCCGCGGCGTCGAATCGACGATGGCGACAATCGAACCATCGTGCAGGCGGATTGAGGTTTCATACCGACGGGTCGATGCCGCGGCGTTGGGCAACTCGTCTTGTCGCGAATATTCGATCACGCGTATCGACTCGATCAGGCCGCACTCTTCGCACGCATCCGCGACGGCGGCCGGCGGATTCTGCGCTCCCGCGACCGCTTGCTGCGGGTGTGCGCCCAAGAGAGCGGCCACGATGCCGGCGCCGCTGGTCAGCGTCGCCACTGCGCACACCTCCAATACCCGCAGACGACAAGGCCAGGCGGCTCGGGTTCGCGTACCGGTCGGGCTTCGGTCGCGGCATTCGGGGACAGCCGTCATCTTTGCAGGTTGATCCGATCTCGGACCGGGATCTGTACGCTGGCGCACAGACGGTCCAGACGGAACGAGAGATCATGAAAATTGGTGCCTATCCTCCCGTGGCACCTGCTGTACCCGGTCCGGAATCGGCTCCCCCCGTTCCGGGCCTTTCTTCTTTGGCGACGTCGTTGAGCTACCCTGCTTGGGTCGACGGCTCTGGTCGCGCCAATCTGCTACGAGGCTCGTCGAGCGTTCCACGCCGGCACGGTGGCAGCGCCCGCCCGAGCGCGCCCGCCTCCTAGCCGACGATGCGACTTGAAGAACGCCCACATGAGCGCGCTCGCGTCCGGTCCCTCGCTCGCGTGGAACGGAAAGGCGCTGTCGCCCCCGCTCCACGCGTGCGCGAGGCCCGGCACCTCGCACACTCGCAGCAACAGCTGACTTCCGGCGTAGTAGTCGCGTTGCACGTGGAGGGTTCCCTCGCCGGCGCCTCGCGGGAGCTTCCCGGGCGCGTGCGGGACCGGCTCGGCGATCCGCTCCGTCGCTCCGTTCAGCGTCCTGAACTGCTCGGACAGGTGGGCCAGGTTGATCGGGCTCACGACGCCGTCCCGACCACCGTGAATGAGGATCGCCGGCATCGACGGAAAGGCTGCCGGATCATGGAGCGCGTCGCGCACCGCCGCCGCCGGCGAGCGGGAGGCCCCGAGCTGCATGGCCGTGAACGCTGCCGTTGCGGAACCGGCCGCGCCGAACGCCACGCCGGAATGAAGACCCACCGCCGCAATCAGCTCCGGACGACGCAGCGCCAGGATATGCGCCATCGAGGCTCCGGCCGACATGCCCGCCGCGTAGATGCGCGACCGGTCGATTCCGTATTTCTCAACGACGGTCTCGATCATGGCGGCGATCGAAGCGGTATCGCCCGAGCCGCCCTGTGTCGCCCGGTCGTACCACTGCCAGCACCGATGGTGGTGGGCGCTCATCGACTGCTGCGGATAGAGAACGACGAAGTCCTCCTGCCCGGCGAGCTGATTCATCCGCGTGCCCTGCGCGAACTCCGCGGTCGTTTGCTCGCACCCGTGCAGCATCACCACCAGGGGCAGCGCCTGGCTGCGCGCGGCTGGCGGAAGATAGATGGAGTGCGCGAGACCGGCCCGTGGCCTCGCGCCGTTGGCGCGCGACGGGAGATGGGCGCTGACCCACGCGCCCCCGTCGGGTGCGAGCGCACTGTCGGGCCCCGGCGGCGCGGCAGGGCCCGGCTCGTTCGCGAGGGGTGCTCTCGAGGAGCGGAGAGCGATCCTGTCGCGCAACCGCCTGGCTGCGGCGCGGGCGCTCCGCGTAATCGCCTTCCACCAGAGGGACCTTGCGCCGGACATCAGCTGGGACTTCGCATGCGAGCAGGGTACGGTCCGGCACGCGTGCCTTCTGTGCGGTAGCGCACTGCAGCCCGCGTCGCACGTGAACCCGCGGCACGCCAAAAAACCTTGGTCGTTGCGTGCGCTAGCGAACGTAATGACGCCCGTTGCTCGTGTACGCTCGGCAAATGCCTTCTCACGGGTTACCTCAAACCTCTAGGAGAGTTCGGTGCCGTCCAAACGGCGTGCGGCCAACGCGAACGGCCTGATCGCGGCGTTGCCCCGCAAGGATCGCGAGCATCTGCTCGCGGGCTGCGAGCGGATCGAGCTCGCTTTCGCCGATGTGATCTGCGAGCCGGGCGACCGTATCCGGCACGTTTACTTCCCCGTCGACGGCTTCATTTCCCTGTTGACGCCGCGCGACGGCTGCACGAGCCTGGAGGTCGGGCTGGTCGGCAACGAGGGCATGCTCGGCATCACCCTCATGCTCGGCATCGACGTCTCCCCCTTCCGCGCGTTGGTCCAGGGCGGAGGCGTCTCGATGCGGATGGATGCTGCGCTGTTCCTGCGCGAGCTGGCCCGCAGCCCGGCCCTGCAGAGCGAGCTGAACCGCTACCTCTACGTCTCGATGGCGCAACTTGCCCAGACGGCGGCGTGTACGCACTTCCACCTGCTGGAGGCGCGGCTCGCCCGCTGGCTCCTGATGACCCATGACCGGGCGCGCGCGGACGAGTTCCATCTGACCCACGAGCTGCTCGCCCACATGCTCGGGGTCCGCAGGGTCGGGGTGACCAAGGCAGCCGGCGGGCTGCAGCGGCGAAAGCTGATCCGCTACCACCGCGGCAACATCACGATTCTCGCCCGCAACGGCCTGGAAGCCGCCGCCTGCGGATGCTATCGGGCTTCACAGAACGTCTACGACCGCTTCCTCGGCGAGTAGCGGGGAGCGGACCGCACTCGCATCGGTTCACGTCGCGGTGGCTTCGGGAAGCAGGCGATCGCTTTCCCGCTTGACCACCGCGTAGCATTCGCAGGCGCGGGCCTCCAGGCCCGGCCGATCCAGCACCGTGATCCGGCCACGGCTGTAGCGGATCAAGCCGGCGCTCTGCAGCTTCCCGGCGGCCTCCGTGACCCCCTCGCGGCGCACGCCCAGCATGTTCGCGATCAACTCCTGCGTCATCGTGAGCTTGTTCGAGGGCAGCCGATCGAGGCTCAGCAACAGCCAGCGACAGAGCTGCTGGTCGACCGAATGATGCCGGTTGCAGACCGCCGTCTGCGCCATCTGCGTGAGCAGCGCCTGCGTATAGCGCAGCAGCAGATGCTGCATCGGCCCGGCGCGGATGAACTCGCGCTTCAGCACCTGCCCCGAGAGCCGGAACGCCGCGCCGGCGCTCTGCACGATGGCGCGGCTCGGCGTGGTCTCCCCTCCCATGAAGAGGGCAACCCCCACGACTCCCTCGTTGCCGACCACGGCGATCTCGGCGGACGAGCCGTCCGCCATGACGTAGAGCAGGGACACGATCGAGGTCGTGGGAAAGTAGACATAGTCCTGTCGGCTGCCGGATTCGTAGACGACATCACCGAGCGCCATCGGGACCGGCTCGAGGTGGGGACGGAGGTGTTCGCGCTCGGCCGCCGGCAGGACGGCCAGAAGCCCGTTCATTTCAGGAATTTGCGCGACAGCCACAGCCCGTATCTCCGGTTGACGGCCGACCTTACCGAAGAACGCCAGGCCGTATCTGTACGCCAACGCACAGAGCGCGCGCCTTCCGCCGCTCGGCGAGCCGCAGTGACCGCGCTATCACCGGCAGGACTCGGCGGGCAGCGGTGCCCTTCTACGCGGGGGAGCCCGCTCCTAGGCTGCGTCGACGCAACGTCTCGCGAACGTTCCGGTCCGTGAAAATGGCGAGAAAGCCGGTGATCCGCGCACCGTCCTCGAGCTCGGCCCATTCCTCTTGATAGAGGCGCACCACCTCGTCGATCGGCGCTTGCGATTCCCGGGCGAGGAGCTCGATCGCTCGCTGGTGACGGGATTTTGTGTTGGGCTGAAGGAACATGTGGAGATCCACAGCTATGGGTTCTCCATGAGACTACCCCGCCCGTCCCCGAGAGCGCCGTACGCCAGCGCACATAGCGTCAGATCGGCAGCAGCTCTTTGCGCGCTCTGTACGCTAGCGTACAGAGCGAACCTGTGGCGCGGGTGACAATTATGAGGAGTATGCGATGGCGATGGAAAGGATGTCACGATGATCTCGCACGGTATTTTCGAGTTGCCGTGGTGGGGTTATCTGACGGTCGCCCTTGTGCTGACGCACACGACCATTGCGGCAGTCACGATATTCCTGCATCGGCATCAGACCCATCGCGCACTGGACCTCCACCCGGCGATCAGTCATTTCTTCCGGTTCTGGCTCTGGCTCACCACCAGCATGGTGACCAGGGAATGGGTGGCGATCCATCGGAAGCACCACGCCAGGGTCGAGACCGCCGCCGATCCGCACAGTCCGCAGATCTTCGGCATCGGCCGGGTGCTGGGGGCCGGCGTCCT
>DATIWX010000152.1:0-5310 GCA_035519135.1 Burkholderiales bacterium
TGGTGGCTTTCCACTGGCTTCCGGGAGCGCTGGCCGCTTCGGCGCCCGCCCTCGGCGTCATCTGCGGAGAACTTCACTCCGCCCAGCAACACGGGTCATTCCAGCCCGGCAGCGACGATCACGGCTGCAAGCACGAGTGCAAGCTTTGCAGCGGCGCGGGTGTATCCGCGTCGGCGATCCTTGCGCCTGCCACGCCCGGCGCAATCGTTGTCAGCATCGACACCGAATTCACCTGTCCCCATCTCGCTTCATCGCTCTGGGCGCCCGTATGGGCCCGTCCGCCTCCCCGCGGATAGCGTTGGGCGGCCCGCATTCGCGGGCCGGCGGGAACCGCACTCGCAGCAGTCAATTCCGCAGCGCCTTGCGCGCGCCGGAGCCTTGCGACAATCGCATCGGGGAGATCGACAGTGAAGAAGAGCCGAATTGCATTCCGGGCGCCGGGAATTTCATCGGGCGCGATCGCGATCTGCATCGTGTCATCGTCGGCCGGAGCGCAGGTCGCGCCCGCTCCCTCCGCGCCGGTCCCGCTTTCGACGATCACAGTG
Organism: Burkholderiales bacterium; assembly: GCA_035519135.1. Lineage (GTDB taxonomy): Bacteria > Pseudomonadota > Gammaproteobacteria > Burkholderiales > SG8-39 > VBDM01. The sequence continues at coordinate 546 of DATIWX010000152.1, forward strand.
ACGGCGACCCGCGGCGAGAGCGGGCCCGAGGCGCAACCGGTGAGCGCATCGGTCGTCACGACCGACCAGCTGCAGGCCACGCCGGCACAAGCGCTCGACGACGTTCTGCGCAGCACGGCCGGCGTGAACCTGCCCGACTATTCGTCGTGGGCGCAGCATCCCACGGCCAACCTCATCTCCATGCGCGGCCTGGGCGGTTACGCGCGCGCGCTCGTCCTTCGCGACGGCGTGCCGTTGAACGATCCCTTCTTCGGCTACGTCCAGTGGAATCGCGTCCCGCTCGAGGCCGTCGATCGCGTGGAGGTGATCCGCGGCGCATACGCGAGCGTCTGGGGCAACTACGCCATGGGCGGCGTGGTCAACATCATCTCCCGCGAGCCGACGCGGAGCGACGCGACGCTCGATGCCGCGTACGGGTCGCGCGACACCAGCCGCTTCAACGCGAACGGATCGTGGGTGAAGCCCGAGGCATTCCGCATCGATGCGAACGTGAGCCAGTGGCGAACCGACGGATACAACGAAGTTCCGCCCGACATGCGCGCGCCGCTCGACATCCCCACGGCATTCAAGGCGCGCAGCGCCGAGCTCACGCTCGATGGCAACATCGACGCCTCGATGGGCGGATTCATGCGCGCCGGCTATCACGAGGACCATCAGCAACTGGGCACGCCGCTCAGCACCAACTGGCAGCGCAACATCGACCTGGCCGCGGGCCTTCACAAGCGCTTCGACGACGCAAGCCGCGTGGCCCTCACGGCCTATCACACCGACGAGGAGTTCTGGACGGCCAACAACGGCACGCCCGACGGCTTCGCGCGCGGCTACGCCGAGTACATCCAGAACATCCACACCACGCCGGTCACCGATACGGGTGTATCGGCCGTCTGGTCGAAGCGCTTCAGCAATGAGCTCCCGTCGGTGTCGACAGGCGCGGACTTGCGCTACATCAAGGGCGAGGACACCGCGCAGATCTACGACGAGACCGGCGAGCAGGTGCGCACCGACGTAGGCCGCGGCAAGCAGCGCTTCATCGGCGTGTTCGCCCAGGCCGAGTACTACCCCTGGCCGAAGCTGCAGCTCGCCGCAGGCCTTCGCTACGAGGACTGGAAGAACTTCGACGGCTACGACGGCAACCCCGGCGGCATCGGCGACACGCCGGACCGGAGCGCCTCGAGCACCAACCCGCGCATCGCCGCGCGATACGCCCTCGACGACAACTGGTCGCTGCGCGCCGCGGGCTACAAGGCCTTCCGCGCGCCCAACCTGGGCGACCTCTATCGCGGCTACTCCATCCCCGGCGGAACGTTCCTTCCCAACTCCGAGTTGAAGCCCGAGCGCCTGACGGGCGGCGAGTTCGGCGTGGACTACGAGCGAGCCGGCTTTCGCGCGCAGCTCACCGCGTACACCAACACGATCAAGGACCTGCTCACGTTCCGCAACCTGGGCGAAGACGAGCTGCCGCCGGGTTTCTTCTTCGGCTCGGTCAACATCAACGCGGGCAAGGCGCGCACCAATGGCGCCGAGCTCTCCGCGCAGTGGAACCTCGCGCCCGGCTGGGATTCGCTCTTCGCCTATGCCTACAACGACGCGAAGATCCTCGAGAACCCGGCGGACCCCACCACGGCCGGACACACCGAGGGCGGCATCCCGAAGCAGGCCGCGAGCGCGCAGTTGCTCTACGACATGCGCAATGGCTTCAAGGCCTCGACGCGCGTACGCTATGTCCAGGGGTACTACACGGACAACGCGGGGACACTGCCCATACAGAGCTACGCGATCGTGGATCTCTCGGTGTCTTACGCGGCCACAAGGACCCTCGAGCTCTACGCAAACATCGAGAACCTCTTCAACCGCCAGTTCATCGCCCAGAACTCGGGCAACGCAACACCCACGCTCGGGACTCCGTTCACGTTCCTCGTGGGCGTGCGGATCAAGGCGCTGTGATGCCGCGAATCCATGCCGCGTCGTTCTACGCCGCCGTCTGGCGCTGGCACTTCATCGCCGGGCTCCTGGTGATGCCGTTCCTGTGCGTGCTGGCGGTGACGGGCGGGATCTACCTCTTCAGCCCGGAGCTCGATTCCATCCTCTATCGTCCGTTCGATCGCGTGACTCCTTCCGGCCGCGCGGCGCTGGCACTCGACCGCCTCGTCGCATTGACCCAGAGCGCCACGAACGGGCACGTGAAGCAGGTCCTCGTGACGGGAGACCCGGCGCGTTCCGTGCGCATGACCGTCCACACGGCGCACGAGGCGAACACGGTCTTCGTCGATCCCTACGAAGGCAAGGTCCTCGCGACGGTGGGCTACGGCGGCGCGATGCAGGTCGTGCGCAAGCTCCACAGCCTGCAGTACTTCGGGCCGAAGGCCAGCTGGCTCATGGAGATCGCCGCGGGCTGGGCCATGGTCCTCGCGACCAGCGGAATCTACTTGTGGTGGCCGCGCGGCGCGAAGGGCGGCGTGCTGAGCGTTCGCGGCCCGCCGGCCAAGCGCATCTTCTGGCGCGACCTGCATGCGGTGACCGGAGTCTTCGCGAGCGGAGTGATCCTGTTTCTGGCCTTCACGGGCATGCCGTGGTCGAACGTGTGGGGCGGCAAGGTGCAGGAGCTTGCGACCGAACACAACATGAGCCGGCCTCAACCGCCCGCGGATGTGGTTCCCGATTGGGAACTCGATCACGTCTCGAGCCACGACGCAGCGATGTCCGGCGTGCCGTGGGCGCTCGAGAAGGCCCCCTCGCCGCCGTCGGACTTGAACGCGGGCCGCGCGAAGATCACCCTCGATCAGGCGGTGGTGAGCGCCGAGCGGGCGGGCCTTTCGAAGCCGTTCAGCCTTACGCTGCCGCAGGGGGCGCGCGGCGCTTACGTGGCGACTTACACGCCGGCGCGCGCGCAGGACACTCGGGTCATCTACATGGACCAATACAGCGGCGCCATCCTCGACGATGTTTCGTTCGCACGTTTCGGCCCCGCAGCCAAGGCGATCGAGTGGGGCATTGCGGTGCACCAGGGCCAGGAGTACGGCGCGGTCAATCGCTACGTGATGCTCGCCGGATGCGTGTCCATCGTGCTGCTCGCGATCACCTCCGTCACGATGTGGTGGAAGCGGCGCCCGAGCGGCTCACTCGGTGTACCGCCGCGGCCGCCGCAGGCCGCGGCGACGCGCGTGCTTGCAGCCATCGTCGTGCCGTTTGCGATCTTCTTCCCTCTGGTCGGAGCCTCGCTGCTCGCCGCGTTCGCGGTCGAACGCGTGTGGATGCTCGCGATGCGCAGAATCTGAGCTAGCAACAAGGGGATTGGGCAGTGGCGCGGGGCGCGTACTTCGCGAGCGTGCTGGATGAGGACCGCAACGCCATCGAGCCTTGGACCGCGATCCCCGCGGGGTGGGAAAGCTACCTCGCGCATGACTTCGGATCGAGCGCGCCGAGCGTCTTAGCGCAGCGTGGAAATGAAAAGGGCCTGTCTCTCGACAAGCCCTTGATTGTCTGGCGCGCCCGGCAGGATTTGAACCCACGACCCCCTGGTTCGTAGGGGGCACTTGGAAGCAATAACTTCAATCACTTACAGCGCTTGCCACCAATCACGTCCCCACACATCCAATGTGACCCAAGGTCGGCAATCGACCCGAAGGCGACATTCGGCTCACCCGCTGACCCTTAGTGACCAAGGGGCCCGATCGCCGCGCGAAACTCGGCGCCTTTCTTGAGTTGGAGCTCGAATGCCTCAATTCGACCGTCACTCAAGAACTCGACGATCGCACGATCACGAATCCACCCGCGCTTCATGCGTACCTCTCGGATGAGTGATAGAGGGACAACCACATCAAGTCCAAACACCTCGGGAACAAACATGAGGTTGAAAGGAAAATGCGGGTGTATTTGTAGCGAGGTTGGGGTAACCGCAACGTGCAGGCAATTCTTGGCGTAGCCGAGCCACGTTAGGAAGTTGCGCCGGCTTTGGCTCAGTTCCCCAGCCCGCCCAATCCCCCCCTGCGCACCGCCTCGGTGAACTCGGGCGGGCCGAAGCCGACGCGGTTGCCATGTTCCTCGTAGACGAGCGGCTGCCCGGTGCGCAACGCGAGATCACGCATCCATTGCAGCAGTGCCGGATCGGTCGGCCGGCCGGCGGGGATCAGCATAAAGGGACGCGTATTGCGCCAACGCAGGCGCGTGATGATGACTTTCAAAAGGTCTGGACGGAACGAATCGGGGAAGGGGCTATCTGCCGCCAGCCATTCGCAAACGAAATTGCGGCAGGGGTCGCGCGGCCGGTCCTTGTAGATGCTACAGCCGCAATTGTCGGTTATTTCCTGGCGAAAATGGCAGGGCGTGCCCGGCATCATTTCGTGGCCACGGATGGTACCGCGCACCCAGCCGTCGCAGCAGGCCGTGCAGGGTCCGCAGGAGCGCGCGGGATGGATCGCGATCACCTTTGGGTGTTCGCTCTTTTCCTTCTTCCTCATGGCAAACGACGGCGTTATGGGTTCCCAACGCCCCATTCTATTGCCAGATTCGACAATTCAGAAACGTCCGCTTCTGGCCGAAAGCGGCCGTAGGCGAATTGACCATATGAAAAAGCCCCTGTCATTCGACAGAGGCTTGATTGTCTGGCGCGCCCGGCAGGATTTGAACCCACGACCCCCTGGTTCGTAGGGGGCACTTGGAAGCAATAACTTCAATCACTTACAGCGCTTGCCGACAACCTCGTCCAACCAAGACCAATTCCACCCTAAGCGGCAGCCGCTCCCGGGGCTGGCACGGCGGCAGGTTG
>DATIWX010000153.1:0-4533 GCA_035519135.1 Burkholderiales bacterium
CCCGGTAACAATCTGCGCGCCCAAATGCAGGCCGCGCCCGGCGCAGCGACTGCGCTGCTCACGGGCGACACGATTCCCGATGCCTTCGGCCAACCGCTGATCGCGCGTGAAATTCCATGCCGGCACAGTTGTGACTCAGCGCTCTGGATAATGAACAATAATCCAACGGCATTCGCCGCGCTCGGCACGCGTTATCCGTTGGCGCCCGGGGCCGGCGCCATCGCGAAGGTCGATCCGAACAACGCCGAGCTGCACGGGCGCGCCGGTTGGAATCCGGCGCTGGTAGCGCTTCAGGCCAATCCCAAGCCATTGCCGTGGGAGACACGCTTCGCGAAGACAACGAGCGAACCCACCGCGAAACTCGAACCGAAGCCTTGATGCGCAGGAGAACTTCCCGATCGGTGTGGAGCGCTACCGCTGGGGACGCCCTGTGATTCGCGCGCTCGGCATCCGCCAGCACCGCACCTCACCTTTGACCGACCAGAAAGAAAGGACTCAACCATGACATCCCCCAAACCCTTGGAAACCCAGACCGTGAAGGCGCAATCGACCGACCTGCACGGCGAAGCGCTGCTGAACGATCCACTCCACAACAAGGGCACCGCATTCACTGCCGCGGAGCGGAAGAAGTACGGCCTGGAAGGACTGCTGCCCGCCGCGGTCGAAGGAATCGACCGGCAGGTCGAGCGCGTGCTCACGCACCTCGATGCCAAGGACAACGACCTGGAGCGCTACGTCTATCTCATCGCCCTCAGCGACCAGAACGAGACGCTCTTCTACCGGACGGTCATGTCCGACCCCGCGCGCTTCATCCCGATCCTCTATGACCCCACGGTCGCCGAGGCCTGCCTTGCGTTCGGCCACATCTATCGCCGCGCGCGCGGCATGTACATCACGCGCGAAATGAAAGGCCGCATGGCGCAGGTCCTGCGCAACTGGCCGGTGCGCGACGTACGCGCCATCTGCGTGTCGACCGGCGGCCGCATCCTCGGCCTCGGCGACATCGGCGCCAACGGCATGGGCATTCCGATCGGCAAGCTGCAGCTGTACACCGCCTGCGCCGCCGTGCCCCCCGATACCACGCTGCCCGTCCTGCTCGATATCGGCACGACGAACGCGACGCTGCGCGCCGATCCGCTCTACCTCGGGCTGCGCGAGGTCCCGCCCTCGGAGCAGGAGCTCGACCAGCTCACCGACGAGTTCGTCGCGGCCGTGCAGGAGGTCTTCCCCGGCTGCTGCATCCACTTCGAGGACTGGAAAGGCACCGACGCGGTGCGCATGCTGAAGCGCTATCGCGACAAGGTGCTCTGCTACAACGACGACATCCAGGGCACGGCGAGCATCGTGCTCGCCGGGCTGACGACCGCGTTTCAGATCCTCGGCGCGCCGGTCACCCAGCAGCGCGTCCTGTTTCTCGGCGCCGGCTCGGCCGCGCTCGGCATCGGCAGCCTGCTGGTCTCCGCGCTGCAGTCGAAAGGGCTGTCGCTCGCCGACGCGCGTTCACGCATCACGATGTTCGACGTCAACGGACTGGTCGAGCCATCGCGCACCGACCTCACCGAAGACCAGAAGGCGTTCGCACACCAGGCGGCGCCATCGAAGGACCTGGTTGCGACCATCGAGAACGTCAAGCCGACGATCCTGATCGGCGTCAGCACCAAGGGCGGTGCATTCAACCAGCGAGTCGTGGAAGCGATGAGCCGGCTCAACGAGCGCCCGATCATCTTCGCGCTGTCCAACCCGACGTACAAGGCCGAGTGCAGTGCCGAGCAGGCGTACACGTGGTCGAACGGCAAGGCGCTGTTCGCCGCCGGCGTGCAATTCCCCAGCGTGGAGCTGAACGGCAAGACCTTCCATCCCGGGCAGGCGAACAACTTCTACATCTACCCGGCGATCGGGCTCGCCAACCACGTGGCGCGTCCGCGGCGGATCACCGACGAGTGCTTCATCGTCGCCGCCCAGGCGACCGCGGACCAGGTGGACTCGGCGCTGCGCGCGAAAGGCAGGCTCTATCCGAGTCAGTCGAACATCCTCGAGACCGAGGTGACGACCGCGACACGCGTGGCCGAGTACATGTTCGACAAGGGCCTTGCACAGGTCGAGCGCCCGCGCGACATCCGGGCCTGGATCGAAGGCCAGCTCTACAAGCCGCAGTACGAAGTTTGATTCATCCGGCCCCGCCGCCGCGACACGGCAGCGGGAAAAGGAGATTGCCATGCATGTGCTTCTCGATACTTTTCGTCATCATCCCGAGGTTGCGGTGTTCCTGACGCTCGCGATCGGCTTCTGGTTCGGGGCGCTGAAGTTCGGCTCGTTCAGCCTCGGCGCGGTCACGAGCACCCTGATCGCCGGGCTCCTCATCGGACAGCTCGGCGTCGCGCTGCCCGACATCGTGCAGACCATTTTCTTCCTGCTGTTCCTGTTCGCAGTCGGCTACAGCGTCGGCCCGCAGTTCTTCGGAGCGCTGAAAAAAGACGGGCTGCCACAGGTCGCCTTCGCGCTGATCATGTGCGCGATCGGGCTCGTCACGGCATGGGCCGCCGCGAAATTGATGGGATACGGGCCCGGCCTCGCCGCCGGGCTGCTGGCCGGCGGCTACACCAACTCAGGGACCCTCGGCGTCGCGTCGGCGAACATCAGCCAGCTTGGCCTCGATGCGCAGCAGGCTGCGGCGGCGGCGGGACTGGCCGCGATCGCGTACGCGGTGACCTATCCGTTCGGTACCGCCGGCGCGGCATGGTTCCTCTCATCCCTCGCGCCGAAGCTGCTCGGCGTGGATCTGCCAAAGGTCTCGAAGGAACTCGAAGCGAAGATGGGAGCGCAGGGCAGTGCAGGCGAACAGGCTTATCGTCCGATCGTCTCGCGCGCCTTCCGGCTCGCGAACAGCGCTCTCGCCGGCCGCGCGCCAAGCGAGCTGGCCGCCGCCTTGCAAGGAGCGGTCGTCACACGCTTCCGGCAAGGGACCAAGATCTTCGAGGCCGACATGCAGGCCGCCATTCCGCAGGGCGCCACGGTCGTCCTCTCGGGATCGCCTCATGCCCTGTTCGCGGCCAAGGAAACCATCGGCCCGGAGGTCGAGGACAACGAGCTGCTCGCGTATCCGATCGAGGAGATCGACCTCGTCGTGACGAAGCAGGAGGCCCTGGGCCGCACGGTGCGGGACCTCGACCAGCACGAGCTCGGGCATTACGGCCGGCGCCTGTTCCTGATGCACGTGACGCGCGACGGCCAGCGGATCACGGCCACCCCCGACCTCAAGATCGAACGCCACGACGTGCTGACGATTCGCGGAGCGAGAAAGTACGTCGACGACCTGGCGAAGACGCTCGGCAGCGCCGACCGGCCCACATCGAAATCGGACGTCTCGTTCATGGGTATCGGCATCGTCATCGGCTGCCTTGTGGGCCTGATCACCGTCCATGCCGGCGGCATTCCGCTGAGTCTCAGCACGAGCGTGGGCACGCTGCTCGCCGGCCTGGTCTGCGGCAACCTGCACGCCAAGTACCGCACGTTCGGCAATATCCCCGCGCCGGCCCTCTGGGCGTTGAACAACGTCGGCCTCAATGGGTTCATTGCGGTAGTAGGCCTCAACGCGGCTGCCGGCCTGGTCGCCGGGCTCAAAGCGTATGGCATCGGCCTCTTCATCGCCGGCATCTTCGTCTCGCTCGTGCCCCTCATCGTCGGCGTGTACCTCGGGAAATACGTGTTCAAGTTCCATCCGACTCTGCTGCTCGGAGCCTGCGCGGGCGCTCGAACGAACACTGGGGCACTCGGCGCCGTGCAGGAAGCGGCACAGAGCCCGCTGCCCGCGGTGGGCTACACCATCCCCTATGCGGTGGGCCGCATCGTTCTCGCGGTGTTCGGCATCATTATTCTGCTGGTCATGAAGTAAGTGGGCCGCGACGCCGAACTGCCGATACCCTCGGTGGACGATTCGCCGGGCCTGAAGGCGCTGCCCTTCACGCTCGGCGCGATCGCCGGAAGCGTTGACGTCATCGGTTTTCTCGGGCTGAACGGCCTGTTCACCGCACACATCACCGGCAATCTCGTCATCCTCGCCGCGCACATCGTCGCCGGCCGCGAGGCCTCGCTGCCGCTGATGATTTCGGTTCCCGTCTTCATATTCGCGCTGGCGATGACGCGCTTGCTCGCGGCGGGCCTGGGGCGGGCGCGGATAGCGCCACTGCGCATCCTGCTTCTGCTGCAACTCGTGCTGCTTTGCGCCTTCCTCACCTTTTGCCTCGCTGCAGGCTCTCACGTCAACCCGAATACGCCAAGCATGATCGTCGCCAGCATGCTGGGGGTGTGCGCCATGGCGGTCCAGAACGCGCTCGTCCGCATCGCGCTCACCGGGGCACCGGCAACAGCGGTGCTTACAACCAATATCACGGTCCTCACCATGGATCTCGGCGAGATGCTGCTTGGACGGAATGCAAATGCTATCGGCAAGGCACGCGATCGCGCAAAGCACACCTGGCCGGCAATAGCCGGCTTCCTCCTCGGCTGCGTCCTCGGCGCATCATGCGAAGCCGT